>NZ_JAUHUK010000020.1:0-115785 GCF_030417915.1 Pseudomonas sp. C32
TAATAATAGGGGATACAACATGAGCAGTTCCGTTCGCATCGGCGATATCATCGACGATGCCAAGATATCGGTATATCAGATTGTCATTCTGATCCTGTGCTTTCTGATCGTCCTGGTGGACGGTTTCGATACCGCAGTCATCGGCTACATCGCCCCTTCCTTGAAGGATACGTGGGGATTAGCACCTGCCCAACTCGCACCCGTATTCGGTGCAGGGCTTTTTGGTTTGATGATAGGAAGCCTGGTCTTCGGCCCGATAGCAGATGCTGTGGGTCGCAAGCGAGTGCTGCTCGTGTCTGTATTCGTCTTTGGTGCTTGCACATTGGCCTCGGCCTACTCTACCTCAATTGAAATGCTGACGGCGCTTCGCTTCCTGACCGGGCTTGGTCTGGGCGGAGCTATGCCGACCTGCATCACGCTGACTTCTGAGTATTCTCCGGCGCGCCGGCGGATGATCATGGTCACGTTGAGCTGGAGCGGTTTCACTGCCGGCCTTGCTTTGGGAGGCCTTCTGGCAGGGCAGATCATTCCTGTCTTTGGATGGAGAGGGGTACTTGTTCTTGGCGGAATAGTTCCATTGGCAATGTTGCCTTTGCTGGCTTGGTATCTACCTGAGTCGGCCCGCTTCATGGCCTCCCGTCCAGATCATCAGGGCGCGTTGCGCAAAGTAGTGGAAAAAATCACTGGCAGTCGCTGGGAGGGAGGGATGATTTTGGAGGACGAGCGTTCTCCGAGCGCCAAATCTCCCATTTCTCAGCTGTTCATCGACGGTATGGCATTGAGAACGGTGCTGCTCTGGAGTGCGTTCTTCTGCTCTCTGTTTGTGTTCTACCTCATCACCAGTTGGCTGCCGTCACTGCTTAAAGATGCAGGTTATGACATCACCCATGCATCCAGAATCGGTGCCATGGTGCCAGTCGGCGGAACGGTCGGGGCCATCCTACTTGCCCTGCTGATGGATCGAGTCGGCCCGTACCGCGTCCTTGCCGCGTCTTACCTCGGGGCTGCGGTGATGATTGCCGCGACGGGGTATCTCATCGACGACATCTACAAGCTGGCGGTAGCTGTTTTCCTGATCGGCTTCGGCGTTGCCGGGGCACAGAACGGGTTGAACCTAGTCTCTGCCAGTATTTATCCCACCACTGCCCGTGTCACTGGTGTCAGCTGGGCGATGGCGTGCGGACGGCTCGGCTCGATCACCGGCTCAACCATGGGCGCCTGGCTCATGGCTACAGCGGGAGACACCCAGACTTTCTTCTGGTGGCTTGCACTGCCTGTGTTAGTTGGAGCCTTGGTCGTCTTCACGCTTTACCTTATTAGTTTGACGCGCAATGCATCTTTGCCTGGGGTGTCACCCTACTCAAATTAATTCTAATTGGTTTGTTGCCACTTAAATAGCGCCAAGTGCCCACTGTTTTAGGTGCTTTGAACGCTTGCGCACTCAGTAATTTTTCCGCTACAAATAAAATAATTCGGAGAAAAATATGTCGTACTGCAAACAATTCTTTTTGGGTGCGGTCGTATTGGTAGGGCTGCCAACAGGGAGTTATGCAGAGGGTTTTTTTGAGGACTCTCACGCTCGACTTGATACGCGTAACTTCTACTTCAATCAGGATCTACGTGACGGTACGATCAAACCGTCGAAACTTGAAGAGTGGGGTCAAGGGTTTGTACTTGATTACACCTCAGGGTACACGACCGGCCCTGTCGGATTTGGCGTTGACGCGCTGGGCCTGCTGGGAGTGAAGCTGGACTCGGGTAAGGGTACTCATTACAACCCGCAGAGTACTAACCGCGCTGGGCAGTTGTTCCCAACTGACGGTGATGGTCGTGCAGTAGATGAATTCAGTGCGCTGGGTGTCACTGGCAAATTCAGAATCTCCAAGACTGAAGTAAAACTTGGCACTTTACGGCCAAAAATGCCTGTCTTAGTCTTTAACGATGGTCGGCTCTTGCCTGAGACTTTCCAAGGATTGCAAGCCACCTCTCGTGACCTAGATAAATTCACCTTCACAGCGGGTCAAATTCAGAGAGTAAAGAGCCGTAATTCATCGAATGGCGAAGGTATGGCGATTTCTGGAGCAGGCGGTGCAACTGGGAAGCGCAGTAACGAGTTCGACTTTGCAGGGGTTGATTACAGTTTAAGCAAACAACTTACCCTCCAGTATTACTACGGAGAACTAAAAGATTTTTATCGTCAGCATTTTGTTGGGCTGGTTCATAACACCCCACTCTCCGTTGGTTCGTTCAAAAGCGATCTCAGGTTCTTTGACAGCAGTTCGTCCGGTAAAAACGGCAGCGTCGCTGGTCGTGCAGAAGGATATCGCGGCGCAGGATTCCAAAATGGAGGTGAGGTTGATAACCGCGCACTGGCTGGTCTTTTCACCTACACATTGGGAGCACACTCCGTAGGGCTGGGATATCAACATATGAGTGGAAGCAGCGATTTTCCATTCGTTAACCAACAGGATGGTGCATCAACCTACTTGATCACTGACCGCCAGACGGGCGCGCGTTTTCAGAAGGCGGGCGAGCGGACATGGGTGGCTCAGTACAACGTGGATTTTGCCACTTACGGTATCCCGGGGCTGACCACGTTGCTTGCCTATCAGCGTGGGGATCACATCGAAACAGCCACTGGCGACAAGCAGGAGTGGGAACGGAATTTCTGGGTCTCGTATGCCTTCCAGGGGCCAACCTTGAAAGGTTTGGGTGTCTCGTGGCGTAACGCCTCGCTGCGAAGCACCTTCCCGACTCAGCGCAACCTGGATGAAAACCGGCTTTACATCACCTACACGCTACCGCTGTTCTAACCATTTGGTTGCAACGGAAAAGCGGAATGGACAAGGGATGCGGGATCGTGAAGTCAGTCGTCACCAAATGACCAAACGCGAAACCATGTCTTAAAAATTACAGCCGGGTCTCGTGTCGCTCTTTAATTGGAGCAATGCGATACCCGGCAAAAACATTTGGACAACTCGCACTATTTTCGAACCGATCAGGTCGAGTCAGCGTGTCCTAATTACCTTTCCCCACAAACCTGACCGGAGATAATAATGAGCGGTTACGTAGTATCCCTTTCTCAGCTAGGCAAACACGATGTTGAGCACGTTGGGGGCAAGAACGCATCCCTAGGCGAGATGATCAGTAACCTGGCAGGCGCCGGCGTGTCCGTACCAGGCGGCTTCGCCACTACAGCTCAAGCCTATCGCGATTTTCTTGAACAGAGTGGGCTGAACGATCAGATTCATCAGGCCCTCGACGCGCTCGACGTTGACGATGTCAACGCCTTGGCCAAGACCGGCGCACAGATCCGTCAATGGATCATGGAAGCCGAATTCCCTGAAAAACTGAATGCCGAGATCCGTACCGCGTTTGCCGCGTTGTCGGCCGGTAACCCTGATGTGGCCGTGGCCGTGCGTTCCTCCGCCACCGCCGAAGACTTGCCGGACGCCTCGTTCGCCGGTCAGCAGGAAACCTTCCTGAACATCCGTGGTGTGGAAAACGTTATCCGTGCCGCCAAAGAGGTGTTCGCTTCGCTGTTCAACGACCGTGCGATTTCCTACCGCGTGCACCAGGGCTTCGACCACAAACTGGTCGCCCTGTCGGCTGGCGTGCAGCGCATGGTGCGTTCTGAAACCGGCACTGCCGGCGTCATGTTCACCCTCGACACCGAATCCGGTTTCCGTGACGTGGTGTTCATCACCGGCGCCTACGGCCTGGGCGAAACCGTCGTACAAGGCGCGGTCAACCCGGACGAATTCTACGTACACAAGGGCACGCTGGAAGCCGGTCGTCCGGCGATCCTGCGTCGCAATCTGGGCAGCAAAGCCATCAAGATGATCTACGGCGACGAGGCCAAGGCCGGTCGTTCGGTCAAGACTATCGACGTCGACAATGCTGATCGCGCGCGTTTCTGCCTGTCCGACGCTGAAGTCAGCGAACTGGCCAAACAAGCGATGATCATCGAAAAGCACTACAAGTGCCCGATGGACATCGAATGGGCGAAGGACGGCGACAACGGCAAGCTCTACATCGTGCAGGCGCGTCCTGAAACCGTGAAAAGCCGCACCCAGGCCAACATCATGGAACGTTACCTGTTGAAAGAAACCGGCACCGTGCTGGTTGAAGGTCGCGCCATCGGCCAGCGCATTGGCGCCGGCAAAGTGCGCATCATCAAAGACGTCTCCGAGATGGACAAAGTCCAGCCGGGCGACGTACTCGTTTCCGACATGACCGACCCGGATTGGGAACCGGTCATGAAGCGCGCCAGCGCCATCGTCACCAACCGTGGCGGTCGTACTTGCCACGCGGCGATCATCGCTCGTGAACTGGGTATCCCGGCAGTGGTCGGTTGCGGCAACGCCACCCAATTGCTGAAAGACGGCCAAGGCGTGACCGTTTCGTGCGCCGAAGGCGACACCGGTTACATCTTCGAAGGCGAACTGGGCTTCGACATCAAGAAGAACTCCGTGGATGCCATGCCGGAGCTGCCGTTCAAAATCATGATGAACGTTGGCAACCCGGATCGCGCCTTCGACTTCGCGCAACTGCCGAACGCCGGTGTGGGCCTGGCCCGTCTGGAGTTCATCATCAATCGCATGATCGGTGTGCACCCGAAAGCGCTGTTGAACTACGACGGTCTGCCACAGGAAATCAAGGACAGCGTCGACAAGCGTATCGCCGGTTACAACGACCCGGTCGACTTCTACGTCGACAAACTGGTGGAAGGCATCAGCACCCTGGCTGCAGCGTTCACGCCGAAAAAAGTCATCGTGCGTCTGTCGGACTTCAAGTCCAACGAATACGCCAACCTGATCGGCGGCAAGCTCTACGAGCCGGAAGAAGAAAACCCGATGCTGGGCTTCCGTGGCGCTTCGCGTTACATCAGCGAATCGTTCCGCGACTGCTTCGAACTCGAATGCCGCGCGCTGAAACGTGTGCGCAACGAGATGGGCCTGACCAACGTCGAAATCATGGTGCCGTTCGTCCGTACCTTGGGCGAAGCCAGCCAGGTCGTCGATCTGCTCGCCGAAAACGGCTTGAAGCGCGGCGAAAACGGTCTGCGTATCATCATGATGTGCGAACTGCCATCCGACGCCTTGATGGCCGATGAGTTCCTCGAATTCTTTGACGGTTTCTCTATTGGCTCCAATGATCTGACTCAGCTGACGCTGGGTCTGGATCGCGACTCCGGCATCATCGCGCACCTATTTGATGAGCGTAATCCTGGGGTCAAGAAGCTGTTATCCCTTGCCATTGACGCTTGCCATAAAGCAGGTAAGTACGTGGGCATCTGTGGCCAAGGCCCGTCCGACCATCCTGATCTGGCGCGTTGGTTGATGGAGCAGGGGATTGATAGCGTTTCGTTGAACCCTGACTCAGTAGTGGAGACGTGGTTGTTCTTGGCCGAACATCCAAAATGACCGATGGTACTGCCGTCGCGAACGGCGGTTAAGTCGGTAGCCTCTGCGCGGTGAGTGCGTATTGCTCGCCACCTCCCCTCAGACAAAGTGCCGCCCACATAGGGCGGCACACCTGCCATTACTGCTTCGATTTCACTGATGCCACAGGATTCTCTGAAGCGCTCTCTATGCGTGGTCATGCCGCATGCGGCAACTGTTGCCTGCTCACAATTTCACCTCGTATTTCCGATCTAATTATCGCGATAGGCTTGCGTTGCATTGTCCAGGCAAGGGCACATATAGACGCGGAAGGACGCAGGGATTCCTAGGGCAGTAGGTCTTACCGCTGGCTTGCGGGGGCATTTCGGTAGTGCAAGGCTGGGGTTTGCCTTGCCTCATCTCTGCTTTCAGGATTGGTCATTCAAACTGGGCTGCTGGGGGCAGGGGCCCCCGCCAGAGGTTGTCACATTCGTTATGTTCGATACTCGCAAAAAAGGCCCCAGTTCAAGACGAGAACGTGGGGCCAAAGGAGCGCTAATTGAGCAACGTTAAGTCAGTCAGAGATCTTGGCCGGAGCGACTTTCAGGCAAATCAGCATGATGGCCCCAAACAGAGGGCCAGCAGCCAAGACGCTGAATGCTACTGTGAACGAGCCGGTGCTCTGGAAGACAAAACCAACGGCCACGGGCACTATGACGCTTGCTAATTGCCAGATCGCTGCTGTCAGACCTGTTGCGGATCCGGCATGTTTCGCCCCTGCGATTTCACCGACCATAACTGCCAGAAGGGGGCTATAGACAAAAGCGCCCAAGCCGATCAAAGGCGCTCCAATGAGAAACGCCGTACGCCCTTGAAGCTGGCCGAACACGACCAACATCGCTGAAAAGAACAGCAGACAAAGGACTGCGATGAGTTTTGGGTTACGGATCCAGTCCGAAAGAAGTCCAAAGGCAGGCTTACCGAAAATCGCCGCGATACCGGCCAAAGAGACGATCCCACCTGCTTCAACGGGGCTGAATCCCTCATGTTTGATCAGCAGTGTGTTTGCCCAGAATGCAAAGCCCCACGTACCCCAAAAGCCACCGAAACCTGCAAGAGTAAGGAACAACACGTTTCGATTACGCATCAACTTGATAACGGCTTTTAGTGGCGCGGGCGCATTGTCTACAGGGCCATCGCGAAGCAGAAAGATGCTCAAAATGCCTAGGCCGAAAGTGACGATGCCCAAGATGTGATAGACATTACGCCAACCTACCGCTTCCGCAAGCGTTGGCACTAAGAGGTTCGTTACGACAACTCCGAGTGAAGAAGCAATCATGAAGAGCCCCATTGCCCGGCCACGACTGCCTTTGTCGAACCAGGTGACGATGAGTTTCACGCAGCAGGCAAAATCGGCGCCGGCAGCAAAGCCCATGAAAAGCTGTAAAGCCAGGCCTTGCCCGAAGGTGTGAGTGAAACCAAACAAGCCAGTAAAAACGCCGAGCGACAGCATAGAGATGATGAGTACCATCCGCGCGCCCAGCTTATCGCTAAGCAAACCGCCTAGTGCATTGAACGCAACGTAGCCTACGTAAAACGATGTGAGATAGGCGCCGAGAGTGGAGAGGGGAAGCCCCATAGACTCACTGACGGAGAGAGAAAGGTTCGCCCATGCCAGACGATCGATGAAACTCATCAGGAAGTTAAGCGTGCATATCGCCAAAATCACCCAGCGATAGCTCAGTACCTTCGTTGAGGAAGCAGTCATTGGTGCAGTCGATTCGTGGTTCATTGTTATTATTTTCCTATTCTGTGAAGCGCAGAATCTGTGTTCTGCGCTCTAGAGCATTCACATTCTGTTACCCGAGATATGCACCATTCTTCTGAAGGATTTGCTGGAGTCGGGGAACGTCGATCTGCCGGGGAGTTAGCCCTTCCTTGGCGCAAATCGCAGCCGCAGTGCCTGCGGCTTCACCCATCACAAAGCAAGCACCGGTGACGCGTGCCGCTGACTGAGCGGTGTGACTCATGGAGGCACATCGGCCGATTACGAACAGGTTGTTAATGCCTTTGGGCAGCAGCATTCGGTAAGGCAGCTGATTGAAACCCCTTACGTTTGGAAGATCTGGCCAGCGCCAAATCACGTCGCCTTGTACATGGTCTTCCACAGGCCAACTGTTGACGCCGATCGTGTCTTCGAAGCTTGCGCACGACAGGACATCGTCGTCGGTCAGAACGTAGTCGCCCTCGATCCGCCGTGTTTCTCTGATGCCCACCTGTGGTGGAATATCCACGATGTAGGAGTTTTTAAACTCTGGAATTGCCGCGCGCATCATTTCGAAAGACATTTGGATCTGACGTCGACCTTCGACCTCGGCATAGCTCAACTGCTCTGCGTCGATGCCATTAACCGGAGTTCCGTCCGGGTTGGCGACTTGCGTCAGGTTAGCGCGCCATTCAATGCTGTGGTTTTGAGGTCGAATAATGGGGCCCTTGCGTGGGAAATGTTTCCCTGAACGCATCTCTTCAGCAGCCATCAACTCAGGGAATTTGTCCCACCCACGATTCTGAGCAAGCTCAGCGGGTACGTCGTTAATGCGGAACATCGTGGATGGATACATCATCGAACCTGGGCTATCTGTCAGCACCGATGCCCCGGCCCAAGCGGCCATGTCTCCATCACCCGAACCGTCGATGAACAGTTTGGCGCGAACCGCGCGACGACCGGATTTTGTCTCGAGTATGAGGGACTCGATTTGACCTTGGTCTGACAACGTCACGTCAGCTGCCAAGGCGTGGAACAGCAGCTTCACACCGTTCGAAAGCAACAACTCGTCAGCTGCAATTTTGTAAGCGGCAGTATCGAAGGCTTGCGCTAAAATTTTTCCGAAGATCAGATGAGGCTCTTTGAGACCGCGCATCTCGTCCATCCGCTCCAACAGCCGGGAGGCGACGCCATGGACGACTCGTTTCGGCTCGCCGAAGTGGTTGGCATAAAGCCCGCAGAAGTTACTGACGCCGGCGGCGGTGCCCATGCCTCCAAGGAAGCCGTAGCGTTCAACGAGAAGTACAGAGGCGCCTTGAATAGACGCCGCTGTAGCCGCAGCGATGCCGCCGGGGCCTCCGCCTAGCACTACGACGTCATACTCTCCGAAAAGCTGAGTTGTGCGAGCGGGTTCATTTACGAATTGGTTGGCCATTGAGTGGTCTCCTTGTTTTGTGCCCAATTTAGGCTCTTGCGTTCACAAGGAGAATCCAGCAAATTGAGGAAGCACTATTCGCAAAACGAGAAAGGCTGAATGGACACGCTCACAAATCTGAGAACTTTTCTGCAAGTCGCCGAAAGCGGAGGATTTTCGGCTGCAGGCCGAGAGCTTGGGATCGCCACGTCTGTTGTCGCCAAGCGAATAGACCAGCTTGAGCACTCCACGCAGGCCCGCTTGTTTGTAAGGACGACCCGGTCGTTGACGCTGACGGATGCAGGTCAGAACTGGCTGAGGAGGGTTGAGTCTCTTCTTGCGGACGCGGATGATGTGATGGGGGCTTTGACTGAAAGTGAGGAGGGGCTTCAGGGGCCTTTGCGGATCAAAATGCCGACCACTCTGACGATCTTGTTTCTATCCGATATCGTCGCCAAGTTTCAAAAGAAACACCCCAAGATTTCGCTGGAGATCGTTCTCACCGACAGACCTGTCAATCCGGCTGTGGAAGGTTTCGATGTGGCGCTCGGGGCGTTTGGCACCAGTTACAAAGAGGTGACGGATTTCGCGCTATGCCCACTGCACCGATACCTTTGCGCATCGCCATCTTATCTTGCTGCAGCGCCGCCGATTACTCACCCGAGAGACCTTCAAGATCACAGTACGCTGAGCTTTCAACCTACGGGCAATAGCTGGGCATTCGAGAGTAAGGATGGCCCGATCCAGGTCACTGTAGCCCCCTCTATCAATGCCAATGAAGCGCACTTGTTGTACACCTGTGCATTGGCCGGCAACGGCATTGCGATTTTGCCCGAGTACCTTGCTGTACCCGCATTTCGGGAGGGCACCTTAGTGAATGTTCTGGAGCAGTACACTCCACTCGATTATGCAATCAAGGCCCAGGTTCCGACCGCACGGGTGTTAGTGCGCCGTATCACCTCATTTATTAGCTTCCTTCAGGACAGCTTCCTCCCGGAACCCCCGTGGTTGCGTGACCGTTGATGCTGCGGTTGTTTGAGATGCGGACGTGACTGGTGGATTGAATGAGGCATGGAGGTAAAGAACTTATTAAGGGTTCATTGCCATATGAAGGGGGGCAGTGGCTCGCTCCTTTGCCGACCACAGTGACGGCGGCCCCTAAGCTGCTCGTGCACTGGGTAAGAATATGTCATTGAGCAAACTGCGCTCATCTCTTCAAAGCTGCGTCTGCCGCTCTGGGCACCAGGTAGATAATCACCAGACCAGAGTGTTTGATACTGCATCCACACCCAGACTCGTACCCCATGCGATGCGGTGACCACCATTTTTTCGAAAATGGTAATGACAAAATATCCCAGGTTCGCAAAGGCCACGTCGAGATCCCGTCTGACCTCTCCGAGGACATTTACACTGTTATGGATCCCGAAGAGGGATGTCAGTTAAAGCTTGTAGAAGAGCGTAAGGCCGACAAGCTAAAATTAGACGTAGATCGTCTTTGGGAGTAGTGGATGACGGCTTCGGAATATGGCTGGCGGCGCGCCGATTGAACCAAGGCAAGTTTCACTGGCCTGGCATTCGCCACGGTTCTGAAATGGAACTGGATATTGAGTAACTTCAGGCATTGGTGTTGGGTCTGCCATGGCAGTGCGCAGGTTCTGAAGGCACGATCACACGGCTTTAACGGCTGCCATTATGGAAACAGCAATATCGGTGGTCATGAGCGAGAAGCCTCTTCTGGTTTACTTTTGTCTAGAAGCGGGACGCCACAGTACGCATCAGCCTAATCACGGCGAATCAACATTTATGTAAGCCGGTATTAATTGCCCATAAATGTAGTGGGGCAATCTCACTGATTGTGGTTTCTTCTGACTCAATTCACGCCCAATCCCGCTCATGTGAAACCAGCCTGATACTCCCGTGGGCTCTGGGAGGCGCTGCATATGGGGGGTAGCGGGTTGCGTTTGGTTTTGCTTAACGCCCTCTTACCAAAATGCAAATTCCGTAAACGGCCTCCCCGGGGCATCCTCGGCACATAGCTTCATAAAAAAAACAAAAGCCGATAGAGATGCCCCCATGTCCCAATCAAAACTCAAGTTGATGTGTGCGCGGATCCTCACCAGTGCTGTGATGGGTCTTTCTACGCTTCCTGCGTTCGCCGAGGGTGATAAGCCCGACTCCGTCAAAATTGGTATCACTACATTCATGTCAGGCTCGGCCTCGGTGTTTGGTATGCCGGCAAAGGCCGCTGCAGAGCTCTATATTGAAGAGCTCAACGCAGCCGGCGGCATTGATGGGGTTAAGGTTGATCCTATCTACGTGGATGAGGGGGTGGGTGGCGATAGGCTCTTATCCGAATATCGGCGGGTAGTGCAGGAGCAGGGGGCGAAGGTAATGATCGCCTCAATCTCCAGCGGCAACTGCAACACGCTTGCACCTGTCGCTGAAGATCTCAAAGTCGTGAACATCCTGTGGGACTGTGGGACGGAAAAAGCTCTGGAGGGGCATTCGTACAAGTACGTCTTTCGCACCCAGGCGAACGCGGTCACAGAGATGGTTGCTAGCGTTCTCTACCTGCTCAAGGTCAAACCTGACTTTAAAACCATTGCAGTAGTAAACCAGGATTACGCTTGGGGCCGAGACTCGTGGGAAATCTTCAGTGCTGTACTTAAGCAGCTCAAGCCAGATGTAAAGGTGGTTGCCGAGCTATTCCCAAAATTTGGAGCTTCGGATTTTTCCGCCGAGGTCAGTCGGCTTCAAGTTCTGCGTCCCGATGTCGTACTGACGACATCTTGGGGGGGAGATCTGGACACCTTCATACGCCAAGCCAGTCAGCGCGGACTACTCAAATCATCCCAGTTTTTCCTCGCCCTCGGTGAGACTTCGCTTGAGCGCCTCGGGAACACTCTGCCGGATGGCGTGCTTATCGGTGCGCGTGGTGACCACTACTTCCTGAATCCCCAGTACACCAAAGACGCCCGCCATCAAGCGTTTGTCGCCAAATACCATGAACGTACTGGTAGCTATCCCATCTACTCGGTGTACCACATGGTGCAAGCACTTGATGGCATGAAGGCCGCCTACTTGAAAGCGATCAAAGCTAACGGCGGGAAATGGCCCAACGAGGAGCAATTAGCCGACGCCTTCAGAGGGCTGGAGTTCCGAGGCCTGACTAGCACGATCCATATCCGGCCGGAGGATGGCCAAGGCCTTGAGTCACAACTGTTTGGTGTGACCGCCACAAGTTCCGACTACAAGTTCAAGGTTTTGAAGGACATTGTCATTGTTCCGGCAGACAAGGTGACGACGCCTGCAGGCGAGAAATCCCCCGATTGGGTCAAGACCGTAACCCTCGGGTTACTTGATCAGGTTCAACCTGTGAGTGCAGAAAAATGAGCAGGGACATTTTCATCCTGGCATTGCTGGATGGTTTCTCCTACGCCGGCTTGTTGTTTCTAGTGGCACTGGGGCTGACCTTTATCTTTGGCGTGGTGCGTATCCTGAATGTGGCCCACGGTAGCCTTTACGCATTCGGCGGCTACGGCGCTGCTTCACTAGGGCTATGGCTGGGCCAGGGATCAGAGTCGGCAGTGGCCTCCGTGCTCCTGCTGGTGGGAGGTGCTATTGCGGTAGGGATTGTGCTGGGTACGGTGCTGATGCTGTTGCTAAGGCA
The DNA here is from genome assembly GCF_030417915.1 of Pseudomonas sp. C32. Taxonomy (NCBI): domain Bacteria; kingdom Pseudomonadati; phylum Pseudomonadota; class Gammaproteobacteria; order Pseudomonadales; family Pseudomonadaceae; genus Pseudomonas; species Pseudomonas sp. C32. The sequence goes on from NZ_JAUHUK010000020.1 coordinate 12,234, forward strand.
ATTCCAGGATCGCGATCCGATTCTCCAGCTTTTGGTCACCTTCGGCGCCTTCATGATCTTTGAAGATCTGCAACGGATGATCTGGGGTACGCAGCCTTATTTCGTGGCTGATGTAGTCAACCAGATGGGGACTTCAGAACTGCTGGGCGTGGTGTACATGAACTACCAGTTGATGTTCGTCCCGGGTGCGGCCTTGGGCGTTTATTTCCTGCTTAAGTGGTTCCTGAACAGCACCCTGATGGGGCGGCAAATCATCGCTGTCACTCATGACCGTGAGGTGGCGACAGCACTTGGAATCAATGCTCGTCGAATCGCCTATTTAACCTTTGTCGTTGGTGCCGTTCTGGGCGCTTTGGGCGGCGCGCTGGCTTCTCCTACCACCTCTCTGGTGCCGGGCATCGGCGCAGACATGATCGTGTTGTCGTTCGCGGTCGTTGCAAGTGCGGGCCTGGGTCAGATCACCGGTGCCTTGATCACCGCCTTGCTGATTGGCTTATCGCGCTCATTTTGCGTTTACCTCGCCCCAGAGTTCGAAGTAGTGATGCCTTATCTGATCATGGTTTTGGTTTTGCTAGCGAGGCCTCAAGGCTTGTTCACGGTCGTTCAGGCGAGGAAAATCTAATGCGTTCTCTACTTCTTAATGCTGCCGCAGTTGTTGTCATCCTTGGCTTGGGAATGGCATTTCCTTGGCTCAAGATCCCACTGATTCTCTCGCTTTGCTACGGCTTGGCCGCTCTTGGGATAGTCGTTCTTCTCAAGGCTGGGCAGATATCCTTTGGGCATGCCATGTATGCCTGCATCTCTGGATATGTAGTGGCCTTTGTCGGGAATAGGTATCCGGGCACAGACGGGATCTTGCTGATCGTCCTCGGTACCTTGGCAAGTGTTATCGCGGGCATGCTCATAGGTGCCTTCGTTGTTCGCTATAGAGAGATCTTCTTCGGAATGCTAAACCTTGCCATCTCGATGGTGCTGTTTACCGTCCTCGGCAAGTTCTACGCTGTCACGGGCGGTACCGATGGCTTGCGCATCAACAGGCCGACATTGCTAGGGGCTGAGCTGAGCCGAGATCCTTTCGAAATCGCATTGTTGGTACTGGTGCTCGTCATCTCTCTGGCGGCTATCTGGGGAGTCCAGCGATATTTCCTTTCCAGTGGTGGACAGGCTCTAGCCGCGATCAAAACAAATGAAACTCGCCTTGAATACCTTGGTGTTTCCGCCAAGAAAGTACTTTGGAAAGGCTACGTGCTGTCTGCCTCATTGTGCGGCTTGTCCGGGGCGTTGTTTGGTCTCTCTCAAGGGTTAGTAACACCTGAGATGGGCTACTGGCTTCGCTCTGGCGAATTCGTCTTCATCGCCATCCTGGGCGGTGCCGGTCACGCGGTCGGCGCATTTGTCGGAGCTCTGCTTTACGAGTTCCTGAAGATGTACGCCGCCGCGTTAGTCAGTGGATCATGGCAGCTTGTGTTGGGTGCCATCCTCATCGTGATCATCTATTTCCTGCCCAAGGGTATCACCGGGCTGTTGAATCGTCGTAAACGCCTTGCTGGGGGTGCAGTATGACAGCGCTTTTGCAGACTCAGGATTTGACCCTCGCTTTTGGCGGGCTGGTTGTGGCTAACGGCATCAATTTTAGTCTGGAGGAGGGCGAGCGCCTGGCAGTGATTGGCCAGAACGGTGCGGGTAAAACGACCTTCATCAATATTTGCACGGGGCTACTCAAGCCGAGCAAGGGACGCGTCAGCCTGGCCGGCCGCGACATTACCGGCCAGTCGCCACGGAAAATCGTCAAGCAGGGCATGGCGAGATCCTTCCAGCTTCCCCAATTGTTTCTTGAGCATACCGTGCGTGAATGCCTGCAGTTGTCCGCCGTCGCCCGTGCCGGAAAGCTCTCGTCCTGGAATATGTTGGCCAGAGGTAGTTGCGCTAAGGAAATTGATCGGATGCTTGATCTGATCAGCCTGCGCGACAGACAGGATGAGTTGTGCATCAACCTTCCTGAGGGCCAGCGCAAGCTTTTGGATGTAGGTATGTCGCTAATGCTTCAGCCCAAATTGCTGATCCTTGATGAACCCACTAGCGGCGTATCGACCGAAGAAAAGCATGGTGTGATGGAAATCCTCATGCGCGCTTTGGATGATCAGAAGGTTACCGCGATCTTCGTGGAGCACGACGTCGACATCGTTAAGCGCTATGCCACACGCGTCGCCGCATGGATCAGTGGAGCAATTGCTGCGGATGGTGATCCCGCCAGCGTCCTAACCAACCCGCTCATTCTGCGAGAGGTGCTTGGCGAATGAAAAACGATATCTTGATTCACCTAGAAAACGTAAGTGCGGACATCCTCCGGGTACCGATCCTCAGACGCGTTCACGCTGATCTAAACAAAGGAAACATCATCGCCGTTGTGGGCAGAAATGGCGCAGGAAAAACCACTCTGCTGCGTACGATCATGGGTCTTATAAAGCCCAAGGAGGGCCAGATTTTGTTCGAAGGCGCCGACCTTGCTCGTGTCCCAGCCCATGGACGTGCACGCCTTGGTATTGGCTACGCGCCCCAGGAACGGGTCATGTTTCCGACTCTTTCGATCGAAGAGAACCTGCGTCTTCCTTGCCAGGTTGCAGGTATGAGCAAGCGGGAAGTTGATGAACGACTGGCAATGACGCTTGAGGTAGTTGCACAGCTTAAACCAATGCTTAATCGCTCTGGCGCTGCATTATCAGGCGGACAAGGCAAGATGGCCGCACTTGGGCGAGCCTTGATGATTGGTAACAAGTTGATCTTGCTGGATGAGCCTTTTCAAGGCTTGGCTCCGGCCCTTGCGACTGAATACAGCAACGCCCTCAAACAGCTTCAGCAACGTCGTCCAGATCTTTGCATCGTGGTGACGGAATCCAATGGCAGCCTGCTTAAGGATGTCCCTGACCTTGTGTTGCACATCGAGCGGGGGGAGCTGTCACGTGTTCTCAACACGAGTCACGAGACTGGTTCCGACTCAGTTTACCATCTGCCAATGGAGGCACAATCATGAGCACGCTTTACATCGACGGCCGCAAAGTCCCAGCCACCGGCGGACAAAGCATTTCTGTCTACTCTCCCGTAACTGGCGAAGCTTATGCCGAAATTGCCCGTGGCATGCCTGAGGACATCGACCTGGCAGTTAAAGCGGCACGTGGGGCGGTCAATGGCGTTTGGGGCCGGATGAGCGCTACTGAACGTGGCCGCATCCTGGTGCGTATCGGCAATGGCGTGCTCGAGAACATCGAAGAGCTTGCTGAAATCGAAGCCAAGGATACCGGCAAGCCCATTGCGTTGGCCCGTAAGGATATCGAAGCACTGGCTCGGTACTTCGAGTTTTATGGTGGTGCGGCCGATAAAGTTCACGGCGAGGTGATCCCGTACCTTTCCGGTTACACGGTCAGTGTGGTCAGAGAAGCATGTGGTGTGGTTGGTCACATCATTCCATGGAATTACCCGGCACAAATGCTCGGCCGCACCATTGCTCCTGCTTTGGCAATGGGTAACGCATCGATCGTCAAGCCAGCAGAGGACGCCTGCATGACGTCGCTTCGCTTCGCTGAGATTGCCGCCGAAGCAGGGTTGCCTGCTGGTGCCCTCAACATTGTGACCGGGTATGGACGCGAGGCGGGTGCTGCTCTGGCGAGTCATCCAGGTATCAACCTGATCACCTTCACCGGTTCTCCTGACGTCGGCGTTGCAATTCAAACAGCTGCAGCTGCTAACCATGTCAAATGTGTGCTGGAGTTGGGTGGTAAATGTCCGCAGGTCGTATTTGCTGATGCCGACCTTGATAAAGCTGTGCCGGTCATCGTTGGTGCGATCATTCAGAACGCTGGCCAAACCTGTTCAGCTGGTAGCCGCGTCCTGATTCAAAAGGAGGTCTATGACGAGGTTATCTCGCGGGTTGCTGCCAAGTTCCGAGAGGTACGTGTAGGGCTTCCTGAGACTTCTCCAGACTGCGGCCCGATCATCACCAAAGCTCAGTTCGGCCGCGTCAATCAATTCATCAAAGAGTGCAAGGATTCCGATCTGCCAGTGATCGCAGAGGGCGCTATGGACAGCGATCTGCCACAAGGCGGTTATTACGTACGCCCGACCCTGTTCGGCCCTGTTCCGCGTGATCACAAACTGGCACGTGAGGAAGTGTTCGGCCCCGTGTTGGCGGCACTGCCATTTGAGGATGAGGACGATGCTGTGGCCTTGGCCAATGGCACTGACTATGGCCTGGTCGCCTCGATCTGGAGCGAAAACGGTGCACGTCAGCAACGCATGGCCAAACGACTGGAAGGCGGGCAAGTCTTCATCAATTGCTATGGCGCGGGTGGCGGTGTCGAGTTGCCATTCGGTGGTATTCGTAAAAGCGGACACGGACGCGAAAAAGGCCTCCTTGCTCTGGATGAATTCAGCATCACCAAGACAGTGGTCAGCCACCACGGTTAAGCCTGTATCAAAACAATGACTTTCTTAATGGTAACGGAGAGAAAAATGGCACAGCTCAATAATAAGGTCGCCATCGTAACGGGAGCGGCAAGCGGCTTCGGCGCTTGCATCGCACGTCGCTACATCGAGGAAGGCGCCAAGGTAGTCCTCGCAGATATCAACTTTGAAGCTGCCAGCAAACTGGCTGACGAACTGGGCCCCAACGCGATAGCGGCTGCCTGCGACGTCACCAAGGCTGACCAGGTTCAGGCGGCTGTGGATCTTTGCGTTAAGTCCTTCGGTGTACCGGATGTGGTGGTAAACAACGCAGGTACGACGCATCGCAATCAACCGCTGATGGACGTTGACGAAAAAACGTTTGATCGTGTGTTCGCCGTCAATGTGAAATCGATTTTCCACATGACTAAGGCGGTAGTTCCGCTGATGCGCGAGCGCAAGAACGGCTCGATCATCAACGTGGGGTCGGTTGCCGGTATTCGCCCGCGTCCTGGTTTGACCTGGTACAACGGCTCCAAAGGGGCTGTAAATCTGCTCTCCAAATCCTTGGCCGTAGAGCTGGGCCCGGATGGTATCCGGGTAAATAATATTTGCCCGGTCATGGGCGAGACAGCACTGCTGGAAGACTTTATGGGCATGCCAGACACGCCTGCCAACCGCCAGAAATTCCTCGCTACCATCCCGCTAGGCCGCCTGGCTAAGCCGGACGACATCGCAGCTGTCGCTGTGTTCCTGGCAACAGACGGCGCCGCGTTCTTGAACGGCGTTGAACTGCCGGTCGATGGTGGCCGAGTGGTGTAACCCTATTGAGCCCCGAGGCACCAGCCCACGACAGTGTGCCTCGGGATTCAATGATCACTCGAAGTGCAATGCTTTGAGTCTACTATCTCAACGCCGCCCTAACGGCGTTCGTCCTGGATTAACCCCCCCTTTTCATAATGCAGATTCAACGTGTGCCATTTCTGATGCATCGTGACACTAGGCACACTTCGTCATTTACAAGAACACCAACGACGTTGTCTGGGCGCATGGAGAATAATAAGTATGCAAATCAGAGCGGCAGTAGTTCGTCAGAAATCGGCTCCTTTCATTGTTGAAAATCTCACCCTTGAGGCTCCCCGCAACGATGAAGTGCTGGTAAAAATTGTCGGCGTTGGTGTGTGTCACACCGACATGGTTGTGAGAGACCAGGGATACCCTGTCCCACTGCCTCTTGTGTTAGGTCATGAAGGGTCAGGTGTTGTCGAAGCGGTCGGCGCTGAGGTTAAACACCTCAAGCCTGGAGACCATGTGGTGCTGAGCTATGCAAGCTGCGGCCACTGTGGAAACTGCTTGAAAGGTTTGCCTGGATACTGCGCCCAATTCTATGAACAGAATTTCGGTGGTTATCGGCCGGATGGAACCAGTCCCTACAAAGGAGAAGACGGCAGCACGGTCTGCGGATGCTTTTTCAACCAGTCCTCCTTCGGTACGCATGCATTGGTGTCGGAGCGTAATGCGATCAAGATTCCACGGGATGTCCCCCTGGAATTGATGGGCCCCCTGGGCTGCGGAATTCAGACGGGTGCTGGAGCGGTAATGAACGCTCTCAAGCCGGGTGTTGGCAGTAGCATTGCCGTGTTCGGAGCAGGCTCCGTAGGGCTTGCGGCCGTCATGGCCGCTAAAGCTATCGGTTGCACCGTTATCATTGCTGTCGATATGAATGACAGTCGCTTGGAGTTGGCACTTGATCTGGGTGCAACCCACGTTATTAGTGCAGGCACCACCAACGCGCTTGATCGCATCCGCGAGATCACCGGAGGCGGCGTTCAGTACAGTCTGGAATGCACATCTAGTCCCAAAGTTCTTCGCCAAGCAGTGGATTGTCTTTCCATCCCTGGCGTATGTGGCCTTGTAGGAGCCGCTCCACTGGGGGCGGAAGTGTCGCTGGACATGAACACGCTTCTTTTTGGCCGCAGCGTTCGGGGCATCATCGAGGGCGACAGTGTCCCTCATGTCTTCATCCCGCAACTGATCGAACTTTGGCGCGCGGGCCGGTTTCCGTTCGATCGATTAGTGAAGTATTACGATCTGGAAGATATCAACCAGGCCGTCGCTGATTCGGAAAGCGGTGTCGTGCTTAAGCCTATCCTCAAGCCTTGAGCATCGATGCTTTTACTTACTCACAGATAATAAGAAGGTTTGCATAATGAATACGGCTCATTCCTTGAATCTACTGCAGTCGGCAGGAGTACCGTCGGTGTTCCACCTGTCTATTAATGGCAAGCTGGTCAAAGCTGACCGCTCCTTTGATGTCTTAAACCCTGCCACTAATCAGGTGATCGCCCAAGCGCCGGAGGCCACTGCCCAGCAGCTTGAAGAGGCCATCCAGGCGGCCGCTCACGCATTCAAGAGCTGGTCGGCTCTGCCTTGGCAGACTCGGTCTGATTACATCCTGCGATACGCTGACGCACTCGAAGCTCGACAGGATGAACTGATCACCTTGCTGACACTGGAGCAGGGTAAGCCTAAGCACAGCCAGGCGAAGTCAGAAGTAGAAGCGGCGATTTACTGGGTTCGGGAAGTTGCTAAACGCGATATTCCGGTCGAGGTGATAGAAGATACTGCTGAGCATGTCGTCGAAGTTCACCACACACCACTGGGTGTGGTGGGGGCCATCACTCCCTGGAATTTCCCGGTACTCCTTGGCCTTTGGAAAGTGGCGCCATGCCTGATCACCGGCAACACGATGGTGATGAAGCCGTCACCGTACACGCCTTTGACCTCGCTGTTCTTTGGTGAAATCGCTCAGTCTGTCCTGCCACCAGGAGTGCTGAGCGTGGTATCCGGGGGAAATGAGCTTGGTCAGATCATCACTGAACATCCGGCTATCGCTAAGATCAGCTTCACTGGCAGTACCGCAACGGGCAAGAAGGTGATGGCCAGCGGTGCAAGTAATCTCAAACGCATCACGCTTGAGCTGGGCGGCAACGACGCAGCAGTTGTTCTTGCTGACGCCGACTGGCAATCCATCGTCAAACCGCTGTTTTGGGCTGCATTCGGTAACTCTGGGCAGTGGTGCATTGCCGTCAAGCGGCTGTATGTACATTCCAGCATCCATGCGGCTTTTACGGCCGCGTTTGTAGAGTATGCCAAAACGGTGAAGGTGGGTGACGGGATGGATCCGGCGACTGACCTGGGGCCTATTCAGAACCGCATGCAATACGAGAAGCTGATCGACCTATTCGAGGACACGCGCAAACAGGGGTATAGCGTTCCGCTGGGGGGCGTGATCGACCAAAGCCTTGCTGGCAACTTCGTTCCGATTACGGTGGTGGATAACCCTCCGGAGCACAGCCGCATCGTCCAGGAGGAACCGTTTGGGCCAATTCTGCCCATCATTGCCTTTGACGATGTGGAAGAAGTCATCGCCCGTGTCAACGCCAGCCCCTACGGGCTTGCTGGCTCTGTATGGGGGGGGGATCGTGCGGCTGCTATTGCTGTTGCCAAGCGGATGGAGACCGGTACGGTGTGGGTCAATGAAATCCACATTCACGGCATCGACATTCCTTTCGGTGGCCACAAGTTATCCGGGATGGGCGTTGAGAATGGTCAGGAGGGCTTGGCCGGCTTCACCAACACTAAAAGCTATATGTTCAAAAAGTGAAACATGGCGCGGCCTCAGCGTGCGAGCGCTGAGGCCTGACTGCCCTGTGATTCGTCCCGAAACTGCATCATCAACTCGCTCACTAGAGATGTGAACCATCGAGTGAAGGGGTCTTGATTCAACACATGCTGCCACGCTATCCCGATATTAAATCGAGGTGAGCTGAACGGCAGGGCGCTCATGGCCAATCCGAAATGGCTGGCCAGGAAGTGCGCCGTTGTCGACGGCATGTTGCACAGAATCTGAGTCTCTTTGAGTACCAGCGGCAAAGTCGAGAACCTTGCCAGCGTGGCAATGACGTTGCGACTGCGACCCAACTCCTGTAGTTGAGGCTCAAGCATGCCGCTGATCTCACCGCGTGGCGAGATCAGTAGCCGTGGTGTAGCGAGATACTCATCCAGCCTCATGGGGACTGCCAGGGCCATCTGTTTGGGGTCAAACAACGCCACGAACGTTTCTTCGTAGAGGACGTGGCTGGGCTCTCGAAGTTGCAGTTTTGGGAGTAGGGCCGCCAGGACGACTTCGGCGTCGCCTGACTGCAGCATTCTGTCGATGGAGTGATAGTCGGCATCCCTCACGACTACCCGAATATCCGTTGGCGGAATGCCAACGGATTTTTTTTGTTACTACGGCCAATCTAAAGCATGAGCACTCTGCACTTTTACAGGTTCGTCGGCATCGATCGAAACCGCATCCGTTTCGCCCTGTTCACCGCTGTAGCTGCGTGGTTGTCCATCGCATTGGCTACTGCACTTGATTTGCCAAACGCGCATTGGGCTGGCATCACGGTGTTCACTGTTGCTCAGCCCAGCCGGGGTCTGCTTATTGACCGATGCATGTGGCGTTTGGTGGGCACTGCGGTAGGCGCGGTGGTCGGTGTGCTGTTGCTCATTCTGTTTGGCAACGAGCCTGCATTGCTTGTGCTGTTCCTTTCATGCTGGTTGGCAGTCTGTGCAGCTGCGTCTGCCTTAGTCAGACATTTCAGAAGCTATGGTGCAGTGTTGGCGGGCTATACCGGAGCGATCGTCGCGCTGATTGATGTAACTCACCCAGGTAACGTTGAGACCCTTGCCTTCGGCCGCATCGCTTGCACTGTGATCGGCGTCTGCATTGCAACACTGGTGTCGGGGTTCTTCGTGCCGGCGTCGGGCACTCAGGAGTTGCTGAATAATTCGCGAAGACTCTCTGTGCAGACGCTTCAATGGGTAGCTGACCTGCTGAGCGGACTGGTATCGGCAGAGGAGCGTTTGAGGCTACAGAGGTTGATTCTCGACATCTCCAATGTCGAAGCCGAGGCTGATGAGGTGCTGGATGGCAGCGCCGGCGCCCGATGGCGCAAGCGCCGCCTGCGTAATTTGCTGGCATCTCTGTTGGCCGTCGTCGACACGGCTAATAGCTTGCACAATCAACTGCTGCGCCACGAAGCTGAGCACGGTGACCTCGACCAGGTAAGAGTTGTTCTGCACCAGTGGCTGAATAGGGCTCGCGCAGCAATCAACGACGGCGAACAGGGCACAGCCAGCTGGAGTGAGATCGCCCCCCATAGCCGTATTCTCTCTGCGCAAGTCGCTGCTTTTCGCCAAGCCCTCTATAGCCTCACAGGCGACATAGATGCCTTGGAGCGCAAGACCAATATTGGGCCAATTCCTCTTCGGCTGGTCTCCGAGCCGGATTGGCCGGCGGCATTGCGAGCAGCCCTACGCACAGAGCTTTGCGTGCTGCTCGTTGGCGGTACGTGGGTTGTGACGGGATGGAGTGCAGGCTCGTTCATGCTCATGGGGGCGTGTGTCTATATCACGGTGTTTGCGACCAATGAAAATGGCAAACGCAATGCTCGAAGGGTGATTCCTGGAGTTGCTTTAGGGATCTGTGCTGGCTACGCATTCAGAGTGTGGTTGCATCCAGCGCCAACAAACGTTGAAGAGCTATTGTTTGGTCTGCTGCCGTTTATGCTGGTAAGCATGATGGGTCTGGCCATGAGGATCACAGCAATTAGCGCGGTGGAGTTCAGCAATTTCTTCCTGATGCTAGTACAACCTTCCCACCTGACGCCCATTGGTCTTCCGATTGAAAGTCAGGGGCTGGCGTTGATGTTAGGCACTTGTCTCTCTGTGGGCGCTCTGCACTTTCTGCTGCCACTTGACCCGTTTCACCGTCAGCGACTTCAGTCCAGGGCCATCGGTCGTCATCTTGAGAGTCTGGCAGTGCAGAACGCTGTACCCAGTGTCGATTATTGGAAGGCTCGGATGTACTTGCGCCTGTTGCGGTGGATCGCACGACCAGGCGTAGGCGAATCTGCTTATCGTATCCCAGATGTACTGCTCGCTCTCGATTTAGGCGCACTGATATTGGCTTTGCGATCGTACTCAACTGGGAGCCTTGAGCTACGTGCCGAGGTAGCCGATTTGCTGAGCATACTGGGAAATTTACGGGTACCCCCGGCGCAACTCAGTGAGGCGCTTCGAACCTGTTCCGATCGCCTCAAGAGTGATGAACAAGCAGTCAGTATCAGGGCGGCCATGCATTCATGCGCAGATGATATTGCCAAAGAACCTGTGCTTTTTGGAATCAAATGAAACTGCATGAGGCCTGCAGCGTGTCCCAGCAGGCCTTGCAGACGGCTGCTTATCCACCGCTGCTAGGCATGGAGTGAATGTCAATGGTGTCAGGGTGCAGGATCGAGATCAGCGCCCTTATACAGCCTGGTAAGGCCTCCAACTGCCTTACCAGGATGCTTCTTTCCCTCACGGCCCAGGGCTCATCCAGTTGAATGATCGACAACTCCATGGTGCGGCTATGGCGAGTCGCTGCTGATTCTGGGAGGACTCCGATGCCCACTCCTGCCTCAACCATCCGGCAGATGGATTCGAAGCTAGTTACCTGTATCCGCCAAGTCAGTTGCTCACCCAGCTTCTCGGCCTGCTCGCGAATGAACTCTTGTAGCGTACTGCCTACTTGCAGGCCTATGTGATGAAAAGCCAGGGCGGCCCTGAATTTCAGGGGCTCACCGGTATCTAGAACGTGTCCCTTTGGAACCACCAGCACGAGCCGGTCAGTGCTGAAGTGCAGCACCTGTAGATCCTTAGCCACCACCGGGCCCGCAATGATCCCCATGTCGGTCGCCCCATCCTGAACCCCTCGAACAATGTCGCGCGACAGACGCTCCTGCAGGTCTATGGTGACGCCGGGATTTTTGGCGAGAAATCCTGCCAGCACCTCAGGCAGAAACTCTGTCACAGCTGTCGTGTTGGCAAATATCCGGATGTGGCCCGAGGAATCTGTACCGTATTCCGCAAACTCGGTTTTCAGATAACCGATCTGCCGCATGATCAGCCGGGCATGCTTGAGCAACCGCTGACCCGCGTCAGTGAGTTCGACCCCCTGGCTACCTCGATAGAGGAGGTGACAGTTGAGCTGAGCTTCGAGGGACTTGATTCGAACGCTGGCGGCGGCGGGAGAAATGAACGCGCGCTTCGCGCCTTGAGTGAGGCTGGGTGCCTCCGCGATGTGGATAAAAAGGCGCAGGTCAGTTAGGTCGAGGTGCATGGAGATATGGCCTTGGCTAGGTGTTAACCATTTCAAAACGCTGGGTTTAAGAAACGCTAATTCTCAGAACGCTACGAGGCTCTCATGATCTGCTCATAACAACAACTGCTGAGTGACAATTTGATGGCTCATTTCACCGAATGGTTGGGACGAACGGAACGGTCATCAGACCTACTAAGCGAGAACCTTCTGAAGCGTGTAGCTGCCACACTCGATCAAGATACGCCTTGTCTGGGCGCGCCGCTGCCAGCCTTGTGGCATTGGTGTTTTTTTCAGGATCCAGTAGGCGAGCCTTCGCTTGGTGCTGACGGCCACCCACAGCGTGGCAGTTTTCTCCCTGAGGCTGACGGCCGCAATCGCATGTGGGCTGGCAGCAGGGTGGAATTTATCGAGCCCCTGCAGACGGGACTACCGGCGGTTCGCTCCTCGAAGATATTGCGCATCGAGGAGAAAAGCGGCCGCTCCGGCAAGCTTTTCTTTGTCACCGTCAATCATGAATACGCCCAGAACGGTTATGTCCGGGTTCGCGAGCAGCAGGACATCGTTTACAAAGAGCCTACGCCTCCAAAGCTGCACGCTGCCGAAGTGATCCAGCATGGGCAATGGAATGAACATATCAAGCCTACACCCACATTGCTGTTCCGCTACTCAGCGGCAACGTTCAATGGCCATCGTATTCATTACGACGTGCCCTATGCCACTGAGGTCGAAGGTTACGCCGGCTTGGTGGTGCATGGCCCATTGATCGCAACGCTCAGCCTAAGCGCATTCATACGCGCAAACCCAGACGCAAAAATACGTAAGTTTTCCTTTCAAAACGTCCGTCCTCTAATGCTGCCAGACGCCTTCGATGTGGGTGGCCATGTCACAGCAGTGGGCACAGCTGCGCTTTGGGCGGGCAACCGAGCTGGTGCCGCGCAGCTTGCACAAGTGGAGTTTGACTGAGTATCCGTTTATGAGCCGCACTTATGGAACACACCGACAATGACCAATAAAAACAGCGAAGAACTCAATTCTATCCGAGAGGGAGTCAGAGGCTTGTGCGCAGGTTTCGACGCATCCTATTGGCGCAAGATCGATGAGGAGAAAGGATTCCCGGAATCTTTTGTGACGGCTCTCACCGAGGCTGGGTGGTTGGCTGCGATGATCCCAGTTGAATACGGAGGATCGGGACTGGGCTTGACTGAAGCTTCAGTGATTCTCGAAGAGGTCAACGCGTGCGGGGGTAACTCTGGGGCAGTTCATGGCCAGATGTACAACATGTTTACATTGCTGCGCCACGGGAGTGATGAACAGAAGCAGTACTACCTTCCTAAGCTGGCTAGCGGCGAACTGCGTCTGCAATCTATGGGCGTCACGGAGCCGACGACCGGCACTGACACCACCAAAATCAAGACTACAGCGACGAAGAAAGGCGACAAGTATTTCATCAACGGGCAAAAAGTCTGGATTTCGCGAGTACAACATTCGGATTTGATGATCCTTCTGGCCCGCACGACCCCTCTGTCCGAAGTCAAAAAGAAAGCAGACGGTATGTCGATATTCCTGGTCGATCTACGGGAAGCGATTGGAAACGGCCTCACTGTCCAGCCGATCGCAAACATGGTTAATCACGAAACAAACGAGTTGTTTTTTGACAATCTGGAGCTCCCAGAATCCAGCCTCATCGGCGAAGAGGGTAAAGGGTTCCGCTACATCCTTGATGGGCTTAACGCCGAGCGCACCCTGATCGCGGCTGAGTGTATTGGCGATGGTCGTTGGTTTATCGAAAAAGCCCGTACCTATGCCAGGGAGCGAGTGGTGTTTGGCCGGCCGATTGGCCAGAACCAAGGAGTGCAGTTTCCAATTGCAGAAGCCCATATCGAGATCGAAGCTGCAGACCTGATGCGCTACAGAGCCTGCGAGGAGTACGACAGCGGTGCGCCCGCCGGAGCCAGTGCAAACATGGCCAAGTATCTCGCCGCCAAGGCGTCCTGGGAGGCGGCAAACGCTTGCCTCCAGACACATGGTGGTTTCGGCTTTGCCTGCGAATACGACGTTGAACGGAAGTTTCGAGAGACCCGGCTTTATCAGGTCGCTCCCATCTCGACCAACCTCATCCTCTCTTACGTTGCCGAGCATTTGCTTGAGCTGCCACGCAGCTTCTAGGAGTTAACCATGAGCTACACACATGCTCTGGCGGACTTCTTGGAGCAGCTGAATTACCAGCAGATTCCAGCGCCCGTCATCCGTCGTACTGAAGACCTATTTCTGGACTGGCTTGGTTCAACCTTAGCCAGCAAGGGCTCTCATCCCATCCCATTGTTCGAGCGATACGCTGCGGTCATGGGCCCCGACGATGGCCCCTCGAAAATCATCGTCAATGGCAAGTCGACCTCACCCTATTTTGCCGCGTTGGTGAATGCCGCGTCATCGCACCTGGTCGAGCAGGATGATCTGCACAACAGCTCAGTATTGCACCCTGCCACAGTTGTCTTCCCTGCGGTTCTTGCGGCCGCCCAGGAGCGAAGGTCGACAGGGCGAGAACTTTTGGTAGCGGCAGTAGCAGGCTATGAAGCGGGTATACGGATCGGAGAGTTTCTTGGTCGATCCCATTACCGAGTGTTCCATACCACTGCCACTGTCGGGACTCTGGCTGCCGCAATTGCCGTTGCAAAGCTCTTGAACTTTGATGCTCCACGTTTTCTGAATCTCTTCGGGACGGCTGGCACGCAGGCTGCCGGTCTATGGGAGTTTTTGCGGGACGCCGCTGACTCGAAACAGCTGCATACCGCGAAGGCGGCAGCGGATGGGTTATTGGCAGCCTACATGACTGAGCAGGGGCTGACGGGCGCCCAGAATATCTTCGAAGGTGAGCAGGGCCTCGCAGCTGGGATGTCTAGCGATGCCGAACCTTCCAAGCTCGCAGACAGGCTGGGTAGTCGGTGGGCATTGGCAGAGACATCATTCAAGTTTCATGCATCTTGTCGCCACACGCATCCTGCGGCGGATGCGCTGCTGGCTCTGATGGCACGAGAACACATTGAGGCCAAGGACATTTCCAAAGTGATCGCCCGTGTTCACCAGGGAGCGATTGATGTTTTAGGCCGCGTGGGAGTGCCGAAGACCGTGCACCAGGCCAAATTCTCAATGGGCACTGTTCTTGGATTGATCGCTGTTCATGGCAAAGCAGGACTTACCGAATTTCATGAGCTGGCGCTGACGGATCCAGAAGTGAGCGCATTCCGAGAGCGCGTTCATATGCAACTCGATCCCCTCGTTGATCAAGCCTATCCCCACCGTTGGCTAGGCCGGGTACAGGTAACTGTCAAAGATGGCCGTGTACTTGAAGGCGCCATAGACGAGCCTAAAGGGGATCCAGGTAACTCTCTCTCTCGGCCGGAGCTGGAAGAGAAATTCTCTCGCCTAGTGGCTTTTTCATCAGCGCTCAATCCATTTCAAACAAACCTTCTGATCAAGCGTGTCTGGTCGCTCGACAACGACACAGATCTCGTCACGCTAACGGAGCTTAATGATGACTGAACCTACAACTTCTCCCCGCCCGTTGGATGGCATAACTGTTGTCAGCCTCGAACATGCCATTGCTGCTCCTTTCTGCACACGCCAGCTCGCGGATCTCGGCGCACGTGTGATTAAGATCGAGCGGCCAACTGTTGGTGATTTCGCCCGAGCTTATGACGCCCGAACAAAAGGGTTGGCTTCACATTTCGTTTGGACAAATCGCTCCAAGGAAAGCTTTACCTTGGACGTGAAAAAGCCGGGCGCAGATTCGATTCTCGGAGAGCTGCTGGTCAAGGCTGATGTCCTCGTGCAGAACTTAGCGCCGGGGGCTGCAGCGCGCATGGGGCTGTCCTTCGATGCTCTTCATGCTCACTTTCCGAAGCTGATTGTCTGCGATATCTCTGGTTATGGTGAGGGGGGGCCGTATGAACATAAGAAAGCCTACGACCTGCTCATTCAGAGCGAGGGAGGCTTTCTCTCTGTCACCGGCGGTGCGGGCGAAGATGAGCTGGCCAAGGCAGGTTGCTCCATTGCTGACATTGCAGCGGGTATGTATGCCTATACGGGTATCCTCTCGGCACTTTTGCTCCGAGGTAAAACAGGGTTGGGAAGCCGTGTAGATGTCAGCATGCTCGAAAGCCTGGTTGAGTGGATGGGCTACCCGCTGTATTACGCATTCGACGGGGCAGAGCCACCTCCGCGGGCGGGTGCTTCTCACTCCACCATCTACCCCTACGGCCCTTTTCCGGTAGGGAAAAGCGATACAGTTATGCTCGGCCTGCAGAACGAGCGTGAATGGGCACTATTTTGCGAGCGTGTCCTCTGCCTGCCGACGTTATTGGCCGACGAGCGTTTCAACTCGAATGCACAAAGGTCTACTTACCGTAGTGAATTGCGCGCAATTATCGTTGAGTCTTTTGCAGCCCTTGGCATTGAGGAAGTGGTCAAACGTTTGGACGAAGCTCCTATCGCCAATGCGAAGGTCAACGACATGCACGCCGTATGGTCGCATCCGCAGTTGAAGTCACGTAACCGCTGGGTAGATGTAGGAAGCCCTCAGGGCGCTCTGCCTGCGCTACTGCCGCCTGGAGCCAATAGCGCGTTCACACCGCGTATGGGCGCGATACCGGCCTTGGGTGAGCACACTGAATCTATCCTCGCTGAGCTAGGCTACTCCGTATGTGAGATCGAGCAACTGAAGGTAGCAGGCGCAATATGAGCATGCATTTGGAACCATCAGTCAAAAGTGCTTTGTTCGTTCCCGGAAGCCGACCAGAAAGGTTCGACAAGGCGATCGCTACCGGTGCGGACAAGATAGTCGTTGACTTCGAAGATGCTGTCGAAGAATCGATGAAACGACAGGCACGAGAGAATTTAGGTATTTATCTCACCGCCAATCCGCACCTGCGTGTGGTTGTGCGCATTAATGCTAGTGACCACCCCGAGCATCAGGGCGATCTAGATTTCTGTAGCCGCTTTCCCGAAGTGTCTGCCATCTTGCTGCCGAAAGCGGAGTCTGCTGGCCAAGTAGATCATGCCGCATCCACAGGTAAGCGGATTTGGCCCTTGATCGAAAGCACTAAGGGGCTGGAGTTTCTCCCAAGCATCGCCTCAGTAGCTGGCGTCGAGCGATTAACCTTCGGTGCGTTGGATCTGGGCTTGGATCTCGGATTGCGCGCTCAGAGCACCGCAGCGGCGCGAATGTTCGATCAAGTTCGATACCAGATACTGATCAACACCGTGAGATCTAAGCTCGCCAGGCCCCTCGACACTGTGTTCGCAAACTTTTCCGATCTTGAGGGACTGGCGGCGTTCGCCCACGACGCTCTGGATATGGGGTTCGGCGGCATGCTTTGCATCCACCCGAGTCAGGTCAGTGTCGTCAATACAGTGTTTGAACCCACAACTGATGATATCGAGTGGGCCCGCCGGGTCGTGAATGCAGCTGAAGGAGCTCCGGGCGCATTTCGCTTGGACGGCAAGATGATTGATGCGCCAGTAATTGCCGCTGCCCACCGGGTTCTAAAGATCCTTTAATCTCGCCTCAGCTCTATTTTTACAGTTGTGTCAGTGAAGACTCGCTTGAGTAATAATGAACTTGCCCTGAGTTTGAATTTGCCAGCGGGGAATAATGGTTCAGGTATTTAGTTAGCGAGTTTTCTATCGCCTCCCTAATGTAATAGAGGGATTTACAGCAGTTTGCGTTGGCGTTTAAAGCAAGAGTTAAGTGTCGACAGTTAATTAGGTAGGCGTTTGCCTTGGCAAGGCTTTAGGCATTGGTAACGATATATATGGATTTGGGTTGATAAACTGAATCCTTTATAGGAAATGATAATTTAATTGGGTGGCCAACTGTGCTGGCTCTATTTCCAATAGTTGTTAAAACCTTGTCCTGGGTGCTGCGTCGGTGCTCAGACTATTAATCGACTCGGTCAAGTCCTAATAAGTGGGCTGGCAGTTCGTGTGCTTCTGCATTTAAAAACAAAAAATATTGGAGCGTCTTAGTGAATAGAAAAGAATTGTCCACAACTTTTGCCTTGGCCTGTGTGGCGCTGAGTAACCATGCGTATGCTGACTTCCTGAGTGATAGCAAAGCAACCTTGGGTATGAGGAATTTTTACTTTAACAGCGACAACCGCGATGGCACTGCTGCCCCATCTAAAACTGAAGAGTGGGCCCAAGGTTTAATGTTCGACTACAAATCCGGTTATACCGATGGCACGTTAGGTGTTGGTATCGATGCTCTTGGCTTGATGGGCATAACCTTGGACAGCGGCAGAGGGCGGCACGTCGGCGGCACAATGATTCCTTCTGACAGTGACGGCCGAGCCGTTGACGAATGGAGCCGACTGGGGCTCACAGGGAAAGTCAGAATGTCAAAGACTGAGCTTCGCTACGGCACTTTAATACCGAAGCTTCCAATCTTGGTCGCCAATGACACGCGCGTGCTGCCACAAACCTTCGAGGGCGGTCAGATCACTTCAGGCGAGTTCAAGGATCTGACTTTGATTGGCGGACGGATCGAGCATGCAACGGGCCGTGGTTCGACCGATCAAACGGGGCTTTCCGTCCTCGGCGGCACGCGTGAAAGCAATAAGTTCGACTTTGCTGGGGGCGATTGGAAGGTCACCAAAGACCTGACTGCTCAGTACTACTACGCCAATCTTGATGATTACTACACCCAGCATTTTTTCGGACTGATTTACACGCTTACGATCTCTGAAAGTCAATCCCTGAAAACTGATTTGCGCTACTTCAAGACAGACTCGTCAGGTGAGAATAGCTCCGGCACCTCTGGCTACAGAATAAGTGGCTACACCGAAAACGGCGATGGCGAGATCGATAACCGTACCTGGAGTGCTGCACTAATTTACACCGTGGGGGGACACGGTGTTACGGCGGGGTATCAAAGCGTTTCGGATGGCAGCAATTTTACTCAACTCAATCAGGGGAGCTTGGTAGACAAAGGCGCCGGTGGCTCAAGCCTGTACCTGTATACCGATCGTATGCTCCAAAGCTTCAACCGTGCCGGGGAAAAGACTGCTTTCGGTCAGTACGCTTACGACTTCGCCGCTTTGGGTATCCCTGGACTGAAGGCGTCGGTCATTTACCTATCCGGCGATAACATTAAGACGGTATCCGGTAATGACCAGAAAGAGTGGGAAAGAGACTTTAGTCTGGACTACGTCGTTCAATCTGGGGCGTTAAAAAACTTGGGATTAGGCTGGCGGAATGCTAAATCTAATAGTGAGGCGGCTCGTAACCAGGATCAAAATCGACTAATCGTGAGCTATAGCATTCCGCTGCTTTAACTACGTGAATAAATTGAAGTTGCGCGCAGTTCGAGGTTTCTAGTCTGGTATTTTCTCCTCAACGCTGACACTTTAGTCAGCGTTTTTTTATCCCTCATCGGACGTGATTATCTACCTCCTTCGTGATTCTTCTTTGGAAGCGTCAGTGGAATAAAAAATTGAAGATAGGGAAATTTGAATCAAAGCGACTGCAATACCAATGGAGTCGCTCGATGTGTAAGACGATCTATAAGAAGTACCTCAAAAAATGGCGTTGCGACTGACTATAGCATGCTCGACTTCAGAAGCGAGTAATTGCCAATCGCTTGGAACGTACAAGATATTCAGATGGCAATGAACGACCAGGGGCGTATTTTCTGGATACTGAATGTCAGTTTTCCGCCTGATAGAAGAAACGACAATAGGAACGAATCCAAGCACGTGCTCGGAGTTAGTGAAAATCACAGGTTGCGACGTAAGAGGGGTTCCTCTTTTTGCATCAATTCCTTCGGGTGCGAACACAGTTTTACCTTGGTTCAATAGCTCCCATGTCAAATATTCGTTTGGATGCATAGCGCTAGTGATTTCGAGAAGAGCATTCTGCTCGTAGTACCCTTGAGTGACATAGCCCCCGGATTGAACTAGCTCCGCATCGTAGGACTGGCTTCCGTTGACCCAGCGAACGGAAATGTAGCGTCCATGTCTATAGTATGTCTGGACGTAGCGGCAGATTGGTAAAATCTCGTCTAGAAGACGTTTCTCATCCTTCCCCGACCTCAGTCGTAGGCGTTCGATGCCACCAGGTTCTGTTCTCAGCACCTCGAACAAAGCGTAGGCTTTGGCACAAAAACTCTAGGCCATCAAGGAGCTGACCATCTAACTCACCAATTAGATCTCCCACCTGGCAACGTCCTCTTTAGCAATGTCTGTTCAGGTTACACCGAGCCATCCACCCTGTGCAGCATTGGGGGACTGTAGAACACTAAGCAAACCGCCCCACAGCTACCTCTGCTGATTGCGGAGGATCAGTGACGCTTCCAAGGGCCTTGATTTCGATGGATCTGGGGCATCGGTTCTAATTGGAAATGGCCTCGGTTTCGCGAGGCCGGGTTTCAACGAGAAGCAACTATTTGCAGTTGCCTACCCTTCGATATACCACTGAGATCTAGGGCTTATGCAGTGGTGGGTCAAAGATTGGGGAACCGACGACACTCAGTGGACAGGCGGTTGACCGGTGCCGTGAAGTCATCAAGGTCGGTCGTCGTTTCGGAAATGCTTTTTTTCGCAGCCCGCTTCTTCCGCCATTTGAAGGAAGGGCCGCATGTAATGCAGCTTTTAGCTGGAGGAACACTCTATTTCAAAATGACTCAACTTCATCCTAAATTGCCAGTGATTGAGTGTGGCGCATTTTAGCTGCGAGCACACACCCAGCCAATGGGAGTCGCATTCCATGATAGGTAGTTGTGAGGCCATCATTTGAAGAATGTGACTCAACGATAAGAAAAGTTGAGCGCACTTTTATCTCAGCGTTTCAAGATAACTGATCAGTGCGGCACGAGATTCTGGATCACTGATGCCGGGGAACTCCATCCGTGTACCCGCAACAATGTTCTTTGGTTCATCTTTCAGCCATTCATCGAGATGGGCTGTATCCCATTTGAAAGTAACTGCTCCCAATTCGTCCGAAAAATCATAACCTTCTAACTTTCCAGCGCCACGATTAGAGACTCCCGCAAGGCTCGGGCCGAACAGATTTACACCCGGTTCAATTGAATGGCAGCCTGCGCATAGCTTAAATACTTCCCGACCACGTTCATTGTCGGCGGCAACTGCTGCGGTTGCGTTGAAGGTGAGGACAGCGCTAATGAATACACCTAGTAGCAGATGACGCGAAAGGATCTGATACATACATCTTACCTAATTTCTAATGAGGACGGTCAGGCGGTGCCGAATGTCTCGACACCACCCAGTCCAATTAAAAGCAACCGTCAGGCAACGCCGCGAATCATTTCCGCACACTTCCAGCCGATCATTATGGATGGAGCATTGGTGTTGCCTGTCGTAATGCTTGGCATTACCGAGGCGTCAGCGATGCGCAGGCCTGAGATCCCATAGACTCGGAGTTTCGGGTCAACGACGGACATTGCGTCTACTCCCATCTTGCAAGTAGATGAAGGATGGAAGAATGTATTTGCGGATTTGGCGAGGAATTGATCCCATTCAGCGGAACCCGTTTTCACGCCAGGGCCGGGCAACCATTCTTTTGCGCGTACAGCGTCAAATGCTTTCTGCATGGCAGTTTCCCGTGCCAGTTCTGTCGCCTTTGAGAAGATCCGACGGTCGTGTTCGGTCGCTAGATAGTTTGGATCAATGATAGGGGAGTCGGTAAACCTGTTCGATTTAAGGCGGATAGTGCCAGTGCTGGAGGGACGCGCGAGTCCAGAAAGAACACACCAACCGTTTTTCAAGCCTTTCGTGGGGAGTGCGGGGGTGGAGAACGGGACATTCAAATAGAGTGTAATCATGTCTGGGCGGGGCAGATGGTTCTCCGATTTTGCCCACATATACACCTCAGACGCGTTGTAATTCGACTCCGGCAACGGCTGCGATGATTCGTAGTTAGGGCCACCCCCCAGCACGTGGTCTTGAAGGTTCTGTCCAACGCCTGCCAATTCGTGTATTGGATTGATCCCTACAGACTTTAGATCCGCCCCACGACCAATACCTGAAAGCATCAATAGCCGTGGAGTATCAATAGCTCCAGCCGCTAAGACTACTTCCATGTCGGCGCGTACCAATCGCGGCGTGCCGGCATGGAGATACTCCACACCCACACACTTTCCATTTTCAACTACGACACGAGTTACCGGCGCATCGGTCAGTACCGTAAGATTTTTACGCACCATTGCGGGCTTCAGGAATGCCACCCCCGTGGATTGCCGACGCTGATCTTTGATTGTGAAATTGACCCAGGACGGGCCTTCCATCTGTGCTCCATTGAAATCTTCAGTTTCCGAGTAACCCAGGGCTTTCGATGCGTCGATGAACATCTGCCCCCCCGGATGACGCAAGTTTGGCTGAGGACGTGTAACGGACAGCGGGCCGCCAACACCTCGGTATTGACTTGCGCCACCCTCATAGTCCTCAAGTGCCTTGTAGTGAGCCAAAACCGACTGGTAATCCCAGCCCACGCAGCCATCTTTAGCCCAGCCATCGAAGTCGGAATGATGGCCACGGGCGTAGATCATCGCGTTAAGGCAACTTGTCCCTCCGATAACATTGCCGCGTGGCCAACTATGGGTACGGTTCGCTGTGTGCACTTGCTTGGTGGTGGAGAACCACTTGGCTGCTCGGGTGCCTAAAGACTGGGCCCACAGGCGCGGATCGTGGATTTCTGGAACGTCGTCCGTTCCCCCTGCTTCGAGTACTAAAATACGTGCGTCAGTAGTTGTCGCGAGGCGATGTGCAAGTGCTGATCCTGCAGAGCCGGAGCCGACGATAATGTAATCATAACCCGTCTCGACGGCTTCGACTTCCTTGGTTGAACTGGCGAATACATTGTTCATGTAAATCGTGGAAAGTGAACCTGCTATCGCGGCCGAGACTCCCAGCATGCCGACGCGCTTCATAAATTCCCGGCGATCTAGATTACCTTCGCTGTAGTCTCGAAGAATAGTCGCGAGCGTTTTCTTATCGAGTGACATGTCGTGTCCTTCCCATTATTGGAATAAGTTAAATTGTTGCGGGAGTCAGAACAGTTGGAGAATTCGGATGTTTAGCCGCGCTTCTTCCTTGAAGCCGTTTTCGACATCAATGTCTCTGCCAGCGATGGCAAGAATTTGGGTCTTGGGGCCAATGAAGAATGAACCACCGATGCCTAATTTTGTGGTTGATGTCCTGTCGTCTTGAGAGGCACCGTCCACCTCCGTCTCTCCGCCGAAAGTCTTCGACGCTAGGAACCTCAGGTCGGCTGTCGGCGTGAGGTGGTAGCGTAACCACGCTTGAGCTTGAATTAGCGGCTTCTGTTCGAGCGTTTGCCCGCGAGTGCCGTAGTCAGTGTTGTCACCGAAAAACATAACGTCGCCAATCAGATCGATGGACACATTTTCCGAAAGGGGGCGAACATGGCCAAACTGTAGGTTGTACTTCCAGCGGTTTTCACCCAAGTTCAGAGCTTCTTTCTTGTCATAGCTGCCTAGCGGCACATATAGATATGGTGTTATGCCTGTGTACAACCTATTTTTAGGATCGTTTTGTATCCAAAACGTAGAAGCAAGGATCGGATCTCCGAACCCGCTATTACTGCCAAGTGGCTCAGACATATCGTCCTTACCAGATAATCGGCCGAATGGGATTAAAATCTGCGGGTCAGCTGTCATGCCGCCTATTGAGGTGAAGTGTACCGCGCGTAGTATGCCGACACTGCTATCTAGACCATTATCCCCAGAGTTCCGCTTACCGTTGTTATATGATTCGTTTCGCCAAGCTTGTTGAAGATAGAGCAAGCCCACGTTTGTTCCAGGTGCCGCCGCCTCGTAATCACCTGCGTCGACATCGATCGCATTAACAGAAAATGAGGTTAGTGCCATTATAGTGGTTAATATCAAGCAGCTCAGGTTGTGCCTGTTATTATTCTTTTTAAGCATTGTCTGCGTTTCCTTGTTTTTATTTTGAGATGAATTTGCCGTTCGACTTCGATTACGTTGCGGGTTTAAAAAATATTCTGGTATAGACGAGCAGGAAATTTTTTTTGTCGGTTTTAGAGAAAACTAGTATTTAATTTTGGGCGTTTTATTATCCAGTGGTGTAGGTGTGAAAAAGATAATAAGTAGCAGTTCTACGCGGTAAGCTTTCAGAAGGGCGGCTCTAGTTTTTATGCTGTCAGTGCGGCCGATGAGACGTGATATTGGTTGAGTTCGAAACAACACCGGTAAGGCGCTTGTGCGCTAGTGTCTGTCTCGTAAAATGAGTAGGACTGATGCGAAGTGAAAAAAATTAAAGTTAATATTTTTGTATTGAAGATCGCCGATGTGAGGTTGGAGGTGGGGCTGTTAAGTAATTGCAGAGAACTCTTCAAGGTATCTCCTTCTTCAGCTTGCGCTTTTCTAGCGGCTGCGAAGTTTTGTTTTAGATATCATTACTCTACGCCAATGAGCGGATTACTGGATTTGATATGTTTGCAAGCCCGGCTTCGCATATTGAGAAGGTCATCTGCGATGAAATGCTGCGAAACTAAGGGGCGCAGGCATGACGCTACGGCTCGGGCGAGATGAGTCCAGGCTGACCACTCTTGATATCAGTAGCGATAGTCAAGAGTGACCGGAGGGGAGGTATTCGTCAGGCTGCGTCTGCCTCAGGGCGAGACGACGCGATGAGTGATGCCGCAAAGATCGTTTGCAGATAGCCGAGGCCAACCCCTATGCATACGGATGCAGGTACGACAATTAAGACGTTTTCCAGGCTGATCGATGTAATGGTTTCCAGCGTAAATTTTCCAGGCGTTTGAGCGAGGTAAGCAAAACTTGCGGCAAAACCGTAGAAGGTTGCCGGAACTACGCTTAGCAGAGGAAGTTTAGATGCCCAGATCATGCACGGGGCCAAAATAGCTACTAGTGAAGCTGCCACGATAGGCACCGGAAATATTAGTAAACCACTGGCTAAGCACAACGCGAAGACCCAAGCCATGATCACGCCAAATAATAGGCATAAAAGTGTGGTCGGGATTTTATCTCGAGTTCCTCCTGAATGAAGAAAGGCTGCCCAACTGATGAATGCGCCCCATATCAGCAGTCCAGGGAATTGGAGAAAGCCCCATGTTGCGACCGAGGCAATAATTGCGCCCGATAAGGCATAGGCATGTAGTGATCTCATAAGGTATCTCCATTATTTTTGTAAGAATGACCTGGTGTGGACGATGGCGCAGCAACGGGTTTGCACTCTGGGTAGAGTTTCAACCTAGTGGTAAATCGTCGAGAAGTGAATCTATGTTGCTGATTGTCTAAAGTCCAATTCGAAAAAATAGATCAGTTGATTAAATTTGAATATGGATCTTAAACATCTGAAGTGTTTTCTAGCCGTCGCGGAGGAACTTCACTTCACGCGTGCGGCGGAGCGTTTAGGTATCGCTCAGCCCCCATTGAGCCAGCAAATTAAGGACTTGGAAATTGAGTTGGGAGCCTCTCTGTTTTTTCGCACAAGTCGTATAGTTGCGCTTACCTCGGCGGGAAGGGCATTGCTACCGCATGCCCGAGCGGCGTTGCGGGACGCGGATTTAGGTCGTGCGGCTGTGCACTCAGCCATTTGCGGTGAAGCGAGATGTCTGCGGGTAGGGTTTACCAGCGCGGCGTCGTTCAATCCGCACGTCGGGTCAATCCTATGTGGTTTTCGGCAGGCTCATCGTTCCGTCGAAATCAGTCTTATCGAGCTTTCGACTGATCTGTTACTTAAGGAAATGAACGAAGGTCGCGTGGACGTTGCGTTTCTACGCCCGTGTACTCAGCAGCGTGAGGAACTCACGATGTTTGCACTGCCCATGGAGGCGATGTGGGTCGCGCTGCCAAGAAATCATTCACTCTGCGACGAAGCCAGCGTGAAGCTGGATCGGTTGGCTGGCGATACGATTGTGATGTGCCCAAGATCCAATGGCAGTTGGTTCTATGACTCTGTCATGGCGATATTCCTCGCTAGCGGATTAAGTACTGCCATGATTCAAGAGGCGCCACAAATGACAACCGCTGTAAATCTGGTCGCGGCCGGAGCCGGTGTAGCAGTCGTCCCTGAGTCGATGCGGAGTATGCAGCCGGCTGGCGTGGTTTACGTCCGTATCGATACTCCAGGAGCTAATATTGGACTCTGGGTTGCTCATCGTAGGCTCCTACAGGTTCTTGCACCTATTGGGATATTCATGGATTTTGTAGCGCGTTACTTCGAATGCGACAACAACTCCGTTTTTGGGAGCAGAGGCGTCAAATAGGATTGCTGTGACTGTGTTTTTTAGAAAGTAAGGCCCACTTGTTATTTGTCCGCAAATTGGCTACGCCAAGATCGCAGCGCCATTAACCTGTTATTAATGCTGGATTAATGAAGTAAATATTCCTTTACTCATAACGTCTAAGCTAGAATCCAATGCCATCGGCTTTTTAAGGTGTGGGCTGACTTTCAAAAACATCTGCATTTTGCGTGATATTTGGCTTGTTGTAGAGAATGCTTTGGTTGCGCTAACGAAGAACTTGCTGTGGCGAAAATGCCTTAGAAATTGATGGCTTTAAAAGTCTCATATCAACCCTCGACGCTGAACAAGGTGGTGCAGTGATCGTTCTTCCCGACTTACTCTCTATGGCACTGTTTCTCCGAGCGGTTGAGACCGGAAGTCTGTCGAAAGCAGCGCACCAATCGCACATTGCACTGGCGGCTGCGAGTCGAAGGATTGCCATGCTTGAACAGAGATATGGCGTGATACTGCTCTATCGCTCTTCTCTGGGGGTAACGCTAACGCCTGCTGGTGAAGCATTCGCCTATCATGCTCGTTTGTTATTAAGTCAAGCGGAAAAATTGCAGGCTGATCTTTCTGACTATTTGGAGGGGGTCAGGGGGCATGTTCGTATTCAGACAAACACGTCTGCAATGACTCAGTTCGTTCCGGATGATCTAGCAACATTTGCGAATATGTACCCCGATGTGAAAATTGAGATGGTAGAGAACCGGAGCCAAGACATTGTGGATGCGCTGCATGACGGGCGTGCCGATATCGGTGTCATCATGGAGGGAGTGGCTACCGACAATCTGACGTGCTTTGAATATCGGAGCGACAAACTCGTAGCTATCTTGCCGGCCTCTCACGCGCTGCAAAGTGCTGAAGTCGAGTTCGCGGAGCTGCTTAAATACGATCTGATCGGTCTAGATGGGTCTGCGATTATCACCAAACGGATGGCTGCCTGTGCTGCTGAGTTTGGCGAGCGTCTAAAGATGAGAGTTCAAGTCCGCAGCTTTGATGCGGTGTCTAAGCTTGTTCAGGCCGGTATGGGAATAGGTGTAATGCCTTTGGCTGTAGCGCTGAACTTTTGTGAAGGCATGGGTTTACGTTGGATTCCTCTTTCGGACGAGTGGGCAACACGAAAAATGTACGTTTGCATACGTGAGATAGAAACGTTGCCTTTAGTAGGGCGCAAACTGTTGGAGAGGTTGGTCGGTACAGTCAACACGGGCTCATAGCCAGGGCGCCTAGCTCTTAAGTTCATACGTGAAGCACCCTTTTCACATGATGCAATAGAGGGTGCCATAGAAAACGTGCGCTGAGCTGTCCCAGGCGCACGTGCTACCAGGCGTACCCGTGACCGACTCTCTCAAGATCAGCCTTTACGAGTTCGTATCCCGCTTCAGTGTGAGCAGGCACTAATGGTGTTCTCCCACCGAAGGTGGGTTTTCGGTTGATTTAGCCAAATATCTGCTTTCGCTTTGTTGCCCAAGACCTGCTTGGCTGTTGGTGCTGACGCCGAATTGACCCAGTGGCCGAGATGTCACTGCCCCAGTCTTATTCCTCGCGAACCATTGCCTATGCTGGATTTCTGTCTACCAAGAGTAGGGCAGCCTTGCGTCGGCAAGAGGGTCAATTAGGCGTCAGCGTCTACACCCAGGCACTCAATAGCTCGATAGGATCGGCTCCGTCGCGCTGCCAGAGATCGAGTGTCCCGACTCTGCCATCAGGCGACCTGCAGTATTCGCAGTAGTCCAGGGTGTCACAGTCATTGAAAAGCGTTAGCTGCCAGCCATCAATCTCCACGGGCATAAGGCCGTGGTAGATCTCATTCCATGACTGAATGGTGCTTCGCATCATGATGCGTTTGCCGAGCGCGACGTCCGTCAGCACTTGGCAGACCTCGTGGGCAGTGAGAGGGGAGGTTGTGTTCAATTCATTCTGAGCTCGAGTCATCGCATATCCATCGCTAGGCTGCGGTATGAAGTGGCCTCAACGGGAAGGTCGATACTTCGGGCCAATGGCCCGGCTCATCAATTAGCTAAGTATCTCCTTCACGATGGAAGTCACATTTCTTGCGTCGTCTATCCCTCGGTGGTGGGTACCTAGCCATTCCAAACCTAACGACTCGACAGTTTGCTTCAGACTTTTCGGCTGATCGTCGTAGAGGCCTTTATGCCATTTCCTGACGTTGAAGTGTTGCAGACCGGAAAGCAGGGAAGGGCACGCAGCAAACCCTGCATCTCGTTCAAGCTGCCTTGCATCATAGTTGAACCCCACGATGCCCAAGCAGCGTTTGGATTTCTCGCAACAAACGCTCCTAGCTCTTGGCCAACCTCCGCATAGGTAGCCCTTATGCATCTCCATTACTCGTACTCCGTCGGCGCTCGACAACCTCGTAACGTAGATAGAGGTCTTGATTTTATGGGGTTTTGGGCCCGACCACGCTGCCACGGGAGAAGCGCTATGTTGCAATCATCTTTAACAAAATTCGTTGTTACGGAAAATTATTTCCCTTCAGCGTTAAAGATTGCCCCAAAACATCCGATTTGATTTTAAGAATCATAGTTTATGGCGGTGTTTGTGGGCAAAAGTAAAGGGCAGTCAGAAATATTTCTTGTAGCTCGCGATTTTACATGCTGGCGCGATCGTGAGTACAACGACCAATATCCATGTCAGGTTTCCAGGCAGGGCGAGAATACTGTCAATCTAAACTTAGATATTGTATCAATCGTGTTCGCCAGCGCCGTAGCTGAAGAGGTTGCGCGCTGCCTTTACGATGCTGTCCTGATTACGTTGGGAAATCTGGCCGGATTTGTACCAACGCCTGCCGCACGGGACAGTATGTTTGAGCGCAAATATCATAAAAGAGTATCCGGAGATTGGAGTTACACCGCTGACGGGAAATTCAGTTGTCACGGATCCGAAAGTACGGTCTATTTTGTCGAGCTCCCAACAGATACCAATGATACAACTGAGCAAGTGGGCGTCTACACAGTTGAGGACGGTGGAGCAGAGCTTGTATTCGAGTTCATGTGCTATTCGTTCAGCATGCTTGACGCGGTTTGGCTAGCTAACAGTTTGATGGAAGCAGCAGGAGGTGAGCCTTTGGATGTTCTGGAAACTACTAGTGGGAGCAGCTCGAGCTGCGTGCCACTGGCGGTACTAAATCACCATGGATTAATTTTAAAGCTAGAACAACCTCTGCAATCCTAGTCAAGGCTATAAACCTTATCGCCCCTTCGGGCTATTGCCCGGCTTTCCGCCAATCGCGAGTTTGTTCTGTACGCATGTGTAACGGACTCACGAAGCTGGTGACGACTCAGAGCGGTAGTCAGGATTCCGGAGCCCTATGTCGATAGCCTGGTTTGTTGCACGCCGAACGGTGCTGATGGAGGGTGGGAGATAAAACCCCCGATATTCGATTCAGGCCGGCTGCGGGCCACGTAAACCGCGCCGCTCATCAAATTCTGGTGCCCTGTCTCGGTATATGTTGGTTCGTTGCACGTCGAACGGGCCAGGGATGCTGATGATGGACGGTGGGAGATAAAACCCCCGATATTCGTTTCCGGTCGGCTGCAGGCCATGTAAATCGGGCCGCTCACTAAGTTCCGGTGATTGCTTTGGCTAGGAAGCGCTGACCAAATTCCGGTCTGCGTACATAGAATTCCGGTGCCCTATGTCAATTGCCCGCCGAAAGGTTAGGATGATTTCGCTACCTATCGATTCCTCGTCATCTCGGGTCTGATTTACCTAAGCGTCGGGCGATTGGAGATGTCGCTTCTTCGGGCCTAAAGGCCTGGCTTGGTAGTAGGTTTTCAGATGGAGGTGAAAGTGCTGTCAACGATCAAGGAATACCAACCAGGGCCCCAGATTCCACAAAGCATTTGGATGAACCTAGGGCTGCCGTCACGCGGCACCAGGCTTCATGACCTGGTTCGCGAAGGACTGCCTTTCGAATTCCTCGACCAGATAGCGAGCCTACTTCAGATGCCGCGAGGGGTTATCACCAAGGCTATTTGCGTGTCGCCCACAACTTTGGCGCGAAGGGCGAAAGCAGGACAATTCAGTTCCTTAGAAAGCGACCGCCTCGTCGCATTGGTAGCTGTCATTGAGGAGGCTCTTTCCCTATTCAAAAACGATGTCGCTGCTGCAACAGTATGGATGAATTCGCCAGTTCGAGGGCTTGGTTCGAAGCGCCCGTTGGATATGCTAAAGACGAGAGTGGAAACAGAAGCAGTCTTGGATCTTATCGGGCGATTGGACAGGGGAGTTCTAGCCTAAGCTTCATCGCACGGTTCACTCAGAGGTGGCTACTGTGGCTGGTGTTGATATCGCTCCTTCGGACTAAAGGCCAAGCTCATATAGTCAACTGAGCATCTCTTACACAAGTGAAGCGACATTTCTAGCATGGTGTATCCCTCGGTGATAGTACCCTGCCAGATCAATTTCATCGACTCTACCATTTGATCGAGTATTTCGAAGTGCATAGAAGCCAGATCTTTGAAGCTATTAAGCCCGCCTGTGAACCGAATAACTGTAAGTAGCCATTGTTGTTCCAGCGTCGGTGCTATTCCAGAGGGTGCTCTTCCGAAACTCCCATTATTCTGTGTAAAATTCTCCGATCTGCTTCGAACGGTGGTGTGATGCTGGCCCGGCTGGGCTGCGGCGACTGTAAATACTTGGGGGTCGAGGGTTTGGAAGCAAACGTATCGAAAGGCAGCTTGGACGCTTAGTCGGCTCCAAGCTGTAATCTGGGCATATTTATCGGTCACTGCAGTCTTAAGGGCGCGACCATCAATCGTTTATATAATTGAGGACAAGCCTCATCGGGATCCATCGAAAGACCTCCGTGCTCAGTTACTATTACTC
This sequence comes from Pseudomonas sp. C32, assembly GCF_030417915.1. NCBI lineage: Bacteria > Pseudomonadati > Pseudomonadota > Gammaproteobacteria > Pseudomonadales > Pseudomonadaceae > Pseudomonas > Pseudomonas sp. C32. Next base: position 43,021 of record NZ_JAUHUK010000020.1, read on the forward strand.
AACAATAGGAGTAATTCTCTGGATTGAGCAAGGGAGCTGATCCGGGAGGTCGATAGAGCTATATGTTAAGCACTTTTTTATTGTTATTTTGATGTCGAGTAACATGCGTATGAGCATGTCTTTGTTAGTGTCTCTGCAAACCAATATAGCATCCTTAATCCCTATGCTGCATGCCAATTCTGGTGTCATTGCAAATCCAGGTGACACGAAGGACTTATTTAACAAGGATGATGGAATACGTATGTAGCCGCCAGGAGCCTCTGCATAAACGCCTTTGTCGTTCGTGGAGAGCAACCTGCAAAAAATTGAAGGCTCAGACCCCAATGTAGGTGAGTGGATAGTGACCTTATCATTTCGTCTAAAAATAGAACCGGCGGATATCAATACGACGTCCTCAGATATGTGAAGCGAAATATTGTTTACCGCTATAATCACGCCAGGGTGGTCGCAAACAGCCACAAGCGTCCTCTCCCTGTTAAGCTCTAATGCGAGCTCTTGTATGTCAAGATCTGAGATTTCGATATTTGTTAATATTGCTGTGTTCGTAGCGCTAGTGATGTTCGCGCTTGGAAAATACGCGGCGAGTTGCCTGGCAATTTGGGTGCCGACATGGAATTCGGTTGCAGCAGCAAGGTTAGATATCGCTACAATTCTATCTTTGTCAGTAAGTTTGCGGAATAGTTGATGGTAATCGCCGGTAGTGTAGTGATGGAGGTCAGGGACGATAACTGTCCTGTAGATTAAGTCTGGCTCCGGGAGATCCATTAAGTAAGTGAGATCTGCATCTGCGGTAAAGTAACGCTGCGCATCATTTTTGTTCCGAACAACGAGGTATGGAGGAGGGTTTCCCAGTAGTTGAAGTATGGCCGATGCTTCGGTTATGTACTGGTGTATGGTGGTCGCTGAATCTGAAGATATATAAGAAAATCGCGAATTTACAGAAGTTGACACGGCTTCTAAAAAGCTTTGTTCGTAAAGAATACCCATGAGGCCTGAGTAGCGCGAATACGCGTAGTTTATTTCTGAGTTGGAATGTTTTGGAAAGAATCCACGACAAACGCGCTGGATCTCAATGCGAAGTAGTCGTTGCTGTACTGCATGACTAACGAGTTGAAGTTTTTCTATGCCGCCAATGACCAGTTTATTTTGCTTGCACCAATTGACCGCTTCCCAGAGTTCAACTGGGATGTCAGAGCTATTCACTATAGTGCTGCCGCAATTAGCGTTTTGATCTAGCCATTTGAGTGCTCTACACTCGTCACTTATTACTTTTGCATTTGAAGCCTGAAATTCCATCAGTCTAGTTGGGGATTTTATAATTTCAGAATAAGCCTCACCATACAGGTCGTATATGGCTTCGCAAGCCTGTTGAGTGATACCCGCCTGCATCATTGAGGTTAACGCTGTCTGTAAATTGCTAAAGCGCCGGCAACAGAACTTTAGCTCGCTTATGTATGGTTCTGGTACGTATTGCTCGAATAAGCCAAAGGCTTGCTGGGAAAAATCTTCTATCAGTTTTTGGGAGATATCTGCGTCTATGCTTAGCAAGATTGACTTAACTTTACTTGGTAATCTTAAATCTTGTGCATAGAAGTTATTGGAAACAATATGAGGCCATAACTTATTTGGGGTGCTCGCAGGCGCTGCGGTTACTATTTCTTTGCGCCCCAGATGATGTTTCCAAGTGAAGTGATATGCGGTGCCAGCGATTACTGGCGGTAGGTTAGGGCAACTAGTTAGCCTTAGCGTCAGCAAGCGCTGATTATCCGGCACAACGCAGTGCACAACACTGGTACCGTCAACACGATGGCTGACATCAGTTACTAGGTAGATCTTCATTGGTAAGGTCAGTCAGCAGAGAATTTGTGAAAATGGTATCGTTAATTTTTTCAAGTTGACGTACACGCTTTTTCAGATCTTCATTTTCTTCCTTGGCCTGCATGAGTTGTGTTCGTACTCTATTTACTGCCTGGTTCGTACTGATATCCTTCGCTGGAAGTAAATTAAGTTCGTGACGATGCCTATTTAGTAATTCTACTACTGAGATCAGTTCACTAGACCCTCTGCCTGGATAAAATATTTGACGGCTGGTGCCTAGCTCCTTGGCCAGCCATGACAAATTCAATCCATTACTATGACTCTGGAACGGATATCCGGATTCCATTTTCTCGAGTACCTTTTCTTTCAATAATTTGGCGTGCCTATTTCTCAGGATCAAGCTGTTCAAGGCGCTTTTCAGTGTTTGTTCGTGCAAGTTCCCACCTCAAATAGGCATTGGTTCTCTTACTTGTGGAAATAATCTCCGGTTGGCCGGAGAATGTTGCTTCATCATAAAGCTCGTTGTTTATAAACTTAAAATTAGGATTCTTATCAAGTATGTCTTTAATAAGCATGCAAGTTGCTTCATATTCGAAGAAGTAGTTCTCCGTACTCTTCTCTGGCGGTGAAATAACTTGAGTCGGAGGCCGTTCGGCAAGGATGTTTTTTAGAACCTTAATCTTCTGATCTTTTTCCGTCACCTTGCTGCGCAGAGCTTTCAATTCCATTTGAACGTCGGCTATTACGGCTTTGGTGGTTGGGACAAGTACTTGAAGATATTGATTCAGCACCTTTCGATGCTCACTGTCAGCTTTCCTGAAAAGAGAGGGGTCTAAATCAAGTTCCTCCCCTAGCTTGGCTGATAGTTTGGATTTATTTTCGAAGGTGCGTTCGTCTTTCACCATAGCCTTCAAGCTTGCCTGAAGGCGGGATAAGTTGCTCTTCAATTGCTCCTTTTTATGGTGCGGTCGACGGTTATTTTCGGTGTTCATTATGCTGCATCCAGCAATTTTATGTGCCTATCTTCGATCTTTGCGCTGAGTTCACCCAAGGAGATTCCCATCGTGGTCATAATTGTGAAAATTTGAGCGGTGTACATCGCTTTAGTTTCTGGATCACTCAACGCCATCTGCAGCAATTCAGGGCTCTTAGCGATTTTCTGGATGAGATGTGGATAGCCCTCGGCTGCGAACTGGGGAAAAAGAGAGCTGTCGAGGACTTGGGCAATAACACGTTGAGCAGGATTATTCATGTTAACTTCGTGCTTTACATAACTATTAAGGTCTCGTAGCCTACTAAACATGCCGCCGTTATCTTTAGACGATTCTAGGTACTTATTTAGCAATTGAGTAATGTGATAATAGCTTGCCAGTTCAAGCTTGCTAACTGTCAATTCGTGGTGAATACTCTCAATCTCATCGGGATGGGCGTTGGTCGATTTCAAATGTTGAAGCTTTTGCACAAGTTGTTCTGATCTTGCTGCTAGGGTTCTCATAATGCAGTTGATTCCTGGTAGATGATCCACTCCAAATATTGCAATAGGGCATAGTCCGCAAATACGCTCACGGCCTGTGAAGTTAATTAGTTGTTTGGGGCACTCGCCATTTTTAATGCACACGCAGTTTGTGTAAAATGCTACGGGATTTTTGTCTGTAGTCGCAATGAGCTGCATTCCTGTGATTTCGGACTCGATCACAGCTGATGTAACACTGATGAAGTTTTGATTTTTTGCCAGAGCATCCCGATCTCTGCTCCATTCACGGGAAATGGCAGAAATAGGATGAGCTGTAAAATTGGTAATGCCATGCAACCGTTGCCAAGCCTTTGACTCCACAGATGAGTTAGCAATGTTTACCTGTTCCATCAGCTCTTTCGAGTTGGGAACAACGTAGTAGTTTGTTGTGTATTCATTCTCATGAGCCACTTGTCCCTGGATGATCGAAATTTTTAGATGTCCGTAGATTTTCATGTGAGTAATCCACGTTGCGCGCAAAGCGTGCGGTGTGTGAATAGCCCGTAAATTTCCATCGGTTCCGTAAGTTACAAAGGCATGATGACGATCCTTAGGAACAATTGAGTTGTAAATTTCTTCAATTCCTAAAAGGATCTTTGGCCAAACTGTAGTATAGGAATTGTCCGAAAATGGCATGCCGGAATCAGTCCATGGACTCCGGAATAAAGCATGAATCAAACCATACTTTTGAGGGTCGCTGGAATCATTCTCATAGAACACAGGTTTTACAGGGGTAGTATAGATTTTGGTTTGAAATTCCTTTTCATCCTGTAGGGCCCGCATAACCTCAAGTGAAACGACTGAGGGCCGTTCTTTACCATTTTTATCGGTATTCACGAACATCATGCAAGATGACAGCAGCACGCCATCTGGGTCTCTGAGATATCTGTCGAAATTTCTCAGATCTAACCACTGGCAGTTTTGCATGCGTAATCCCGCATATAGAGCAATGGATAGCATTCTGATCATGCTTATCCATGGAACATATGTTGGTATACTCAATCCTGCGTACTTACCTTTATACCATGAGTAAACATTGGCAATTTTCAATAACGGGATCTCTAAGTAATCCTCGCTGTTGGCTGAACTTTGAATTTTCATCGTGTATGAGAGCCCGAGCTCACTGAGTTGGATCCATGCAAGTCCCCTGATACTATTCACGGTGGAGGGGCTTATTTCGGATGCTAAAATTTTATTTCGTACTTCAATGCCAATATCATTAATAGCCTGGAAATATGCTTTGGCTATAATTGTAGAGTCCAGAGGTAAGGCTACCTTGTCACTCGTTCCTCGGCTTCCGCTTCCTTCTCTATCAATGAGGATGTTTACGGGGTTGGTGAAGTCGGTATCAACGGCACCATTTACTCGTACATTGATTATGTCTTTATTGGCGCGACAAAACTCAAAAAATTCAAAGATGTTTGCAACGAAGGATGCTTGCGTTTTTTTGCTGTATGCTCGTGAATAAAACTGTATTGCTGTGAGAGGAAGTACGATGTCGCTTTGCAGGCCGGCAGCCTGAAATAGGTAACTTTTTTTGTCCTCTTCGGTAATATGATTGTTCCAGAACAAGACCCTCTCAAAGTCAGATATCATTTTTGGAAATCTGATCGGTGTCTTTGGATTATGCTCGAACCATAGCGGAAGATAACAAAAGATATAGTCAAGTATCATGTTTATGTCTTTTACCTTGACTCTCCTAGTATTAGTGGCTGTGCCTTTTGATTTGAGGTAAGACATATACATTTCTGCCGATGCTTTCCAGGCGACGCAAAGTTCATCAATGTTTATATGCTCGCGCCCGAGGTAATGTTGGTTGTTTAGCCAGTCGAAATTACCAAGAGATTTGGTTGCTTTTTTAATCAATAATGCTAAGTCTTCGGGGGTGTGTATGTTCGAGTCAAGTAAAAGTTTTTCGATGTTTTTATTTCGCTGAGAAGCCTTCGATTTAGGGTTTTTTCTAACGAGTTCCGCTTGATACACTCTGCGGCTATGCTCGCGTTCCTTTGCGGACATTGTGCGTGCCTGTTCGGGGGTGCAATTGTAACTCGCCTGGAATTCCTCATAGGTCATTGCGGACTCTAGTGCTGCGTTGGACTTGCTTTGGCGTGAATACAGGTACTGATGATACCTTTCAAGATAAAAATGCTGTGTTGGTGAAATTTTTTCTGGAAATAGTGTTGAGAATATTCCTAGCCATGAAATATAGCGGAAATCGTTGGAGTTATTGTCTGGAATAGAACAAACGAATGGGGCGGCATTCCAGGCGGAGTCGAACGACACCTGATGTGCAGAATGCCAGTTCGTTCTATACTGAAACACCCTTGAGGATATGAGGACTGCTGGTCGCTTTGATGCAATGTCGAATATGAATCCTTTTGTCATACTATCCAGTAGCGGGAATTTTATTGACACTCCTTCCGTGGTGAACGTGTAAGGGAGCGTTACCTTACCTTTAGCCCAGAGGATCACAAACATTCCTCTCAGGGAAGTCCTCAGTCCAAGTGCGTCCTCGAACATTATTGGCCAGTGACCTACAAGCTTTGAGTAAAGCTCGGATATTTCATTGCGCTGAGGCTTAGGCTTGATGCAAAGTTTGTACATTATGTGAAGGTCGTCAAGCTCGAACTCATAGAATGACCGCGCGTTTTCCAGCGTCAGAAGAGCAAATCTATTTCTGCCCTGCGCATTGAGTGCCATCGGGTCGAACGCAAACCTTGCGCCCATTTCATTTCTGATCATCTTGGCAAGAGAGCTCAATGCATCTCCGATGTCCAAACTTATGTTTGGAGCGTTAAATACTTCTACTCGGGTGCCAAAATTAATCATGAGTGCCTCGCGTCCTTAATTCATTAGCTAGGTCAATATATACAAGTGCGCGAATTTCATTGATGTGGCAGTTTTTTCCCCAGTAATTCTTATTCCGCTCTGCAATCTCAATTTCAGCAATCAAGTTTTCTTCAGAGAGTTTCGCGTAAACTTCCGTAGACTTTATGTCTTTGTGGCCCATAATTATCTGAATCTCGGCAAGGTCTAGTCCGAGCGCTGGTCGTCCAGGGATATATATAAAGTTTCGAGCCCATGTCCCATAGAAATGCCGCAGGCTATGCGATGCGTATATTTCCTCTGGGGGGGAATCTGGCCAGTGCTTTTTTTGTGTTTTTTTTAGTGACCTGTTCAGTTGCTTGTTTGTCGTATTTGCTTTTTGGCAGGTAAGCAGTGGCATTCCGTAGGTCTCTTTTTTGTCAGATACGAACAGGTACTCGCTATCGGTAGTGGGGCGTACTTGCAGGTATTCTATTAGGGCCTCAAAGAAAATGCTTTTGAATGGCTCAAAAAGTATGACGGCTGCGGTCAAACGACCTTTAAATGGCATTTTTATGTGAGATTTGGCGGCACCAGGGTTGCGATGGAAGTTGGGATCTTCTATCTGGACTGTTCGAGCATTCTCATCGATATCCTTTAGCCTAACCGGCCATAATTCTGATTGGCGTATTCCGCCAGAAGCCATAAGTGCCGCGCAGCAGCGGTGCATCGGGTCTTTGATGCCATTCAGTAGAAGCAGAATTTTTTCTACAGGGAAGTGTTTTGGTAGGTTGTTATGAGCGATTTTTCCTCCCGGAATGCCCCCTGCAGCTAAGTTGTTGTAAGTTTCTGACAACCTGCCAAACTTCAAAGTGCTGTTTGAAATCTGTGCCATTTCAGCGGCGGTGCGAGTGCGATCTTCCAGAACTGGCAGTGCCTTGATGTTGGCAAAGGAGTTGTTGCCGGTCAGAATTTGCAGAAGTCTGGCGCTATCTTTTAGCTTGGCTTGGCTAATGTGTAAGAACTTATTAACCGGGGCGATATAAGTATTTGCGCTATTGGATGAAATTGGATTCCTTTTCAGAGCTAGCGCGGCTTTCCTTATGACATAATCTTTGCTTTCTGATCCTTTGGTGAGGAAGTCATAATACAGGTTAATGGTCTTCTGCGCGGCTTCCTCATCCAAGGGAGTTGCGCCCATTACGCCTGTCTCGTAGCAGAAGTCGAAGAATTTACCTAGGTTATAAGTGTACTGCTCTGGTACATCTCCGGAGAAAGTGTGTCTGATTTGATTGCAAATATAATCTGAAAAAGTATTAAACGCCTGTATAGGCTCTCCTGTCGCCATTTCATACAGGCGAGGGTAGCCAGCGTTCACATAAAGCACGTTCTTCATGATACGTCCTTGCGGAATGCAGGGTGAGCAGCATGGGATTCTTGTTTTACCGTCCCGGCATCTGAGCTCAGATGCTCTAAGTCCCATCTTCTTTTTTTTTCGGGGTCGCCAGCTTTCGCACATTTTGTAACTCTGGTGTTGATTTCCAAGCGACCGTTAGCCATCGATCCCATAGAGGGAAGTGAGGGCGAGCTCGCTCGGATTTCGCTTTCGGGGTCGGCGGGAATGGCAGCCGTGATGGTGAAAGGCAAAGAATTTTTATTTAAAACAATAGGCATATATTGACACTCATCTCGAAACAAGGTATAAGATCGTGACGACAATCCTACACGCTTTTTTGTTGCATGTGTTATAGCTAAAAGTTATAAAAAACACTCGCGTGTAGGTTTGTTGTTCGTTCTCTAGGCGAAGAAATGCCCGCTCTGGTCGCCTCTGTCTCTCGTCTTCAATGCTTTCACAAGACGTTTTTTACCGCTTCTTTGTGGTTGAGCTGGTTTTCGTGTGCGTACGTATCAGCCTCAATTGCTTCACTCTCCTGACTTCTTGGAGTCTTTCAGTAAGGCGTTCAGGTGTAGTGGTCTAATGAAACAGGACACACATTTAGGCGAGAATGCTCGCCAGATAGAGGTGTCTGATGACCAAACAACGTCGTTCTTATTCCGCTGAATTCAAACGCGAGGCCGCAGGCCTCGTGCTCGATCAAGGCTATAGCCATATCGAAGCCAGCCGCTCACTTGGTGTGGTCGAGTCCGCGTTGCGCCGCTGGGTTAACCAGCTTCAGCAGGAGCGCACCGGCGTTACTCCGCAGAGTAAAGCGCTCACGCCTGAGCAGCAGAAAATCCAGGAACTGGAAGCTCGAATCGCTCGCCTTGAGCGGGAGAAAACCATTTTAGAAAAGTCTGCCGCGCTCTTGATGTCGGAAGAGCACGAGCGCACGCGCTGACTGATCAACTGAGCGCCCAAGAGCCGGTCGATTGGCTTTGCGCAGTCTTTGATGTCGCTCGTTTGTGTTACAACGCCCACCGCCTCAGGCGCCGAACTTCAGACGTTGAGCTGCTTCGGTTGCGCAGTCGAGTCAACGAACTGTTTACGCAAAGTCGAAGCGCCGCCGGTAGCCGCAGCATCGTGTCGATGATGCAAGAAGACGGCGAGCAAATTGGGCGGTTCAAGGTGCGAGGCCTGATGCGGGAGCTGGAGTTGGTCAGCAAACAACCTGGATCACATGCCTACAAACAAGCGACGGTTGAACGGCCTGACATTCCGAACATCTTGAATCGAGAGTTTGATGTGCCGGCGCCGAATCAGGTCTGGTGTGGCGATATCACCTACATCTGGGCTCAAGGGGAATGGCGTTACCTGGCTGTCGTTATGGATCTTTACGCGCGCCGAGTGGTGGGCTGGGCGCTGTCGAACAAGCCGGATGCGGATCTGGTCATCAAGGCGTTGGACATGGCTTACGAACAGCGTGGCAGGCCTCAAGGGCTTCTGTTTCACTCGGATCAGGGCGCCCAATATGGCAGCCGCCAGTTTCGTCAACGGCTCTGGCGTTACCGCATGCGCCAAAGCATGAGCCGTCGTGGAAACTGCTGGGATAATGCGCCGATGGAGTGTGTGTTTCGCAGCTTGAAAACTGAATGGATACCGACCGTGGGCTACATGACAGCTCAAGAAGCGAATCGCGACATCAGCTATTACCTGATGCATCGGTACAACTGGATTAGACCGCATCAGTTCAATAATGGGCTGGCCCCGGCTCAGGCCGAGAAAAAACTTAACGTCGTGTCCGGGATTAGTTGACCACTACAAGGGGCGATTCTTTGGCAGGCTGTAGATGAGCCTATTGGTAGGCGTGGCTATGAGCTGGTGGGGTAGGCTGAAATGGGGGGCTGTTCGCCATACTCCGTGTTGAGAGATGGCTCTTTGGTAAATGCCAGGAAATGTCGAGCTCTCATCTCCATATACACCGCCGTCGCTGAGGTCGCATTCAGTCGTTCAACTATTTATGGTCAGAGGCATATTGTTTTTATCAGGTGCCTCATCGTTCGTTCGATTCTGAGGTTATTAATACGCTCTAACGCTACTCCTCGTTCACGGTGGAAGCGGAAGGTTTAGTCGTTACGAAAATCGTTGAGCTTAGTCGTGCCTGTGTTTTTTGGAGGGGGAAGGACGGAGCCTCATCATCACAAGAAACTGGTTTTGGGAGAGCAACGATGAGGAGGGGGTGGCTAATCGTTCACAAGTCGGGAATCTTGTGATTAAGCAGGAAAGTATCTGGGGTTCTGGTCTCTAGACCGCAAGATACAAGGCGCGGAGGTGGAGCGGGTAGAGGGAATCGAACCCTCAACTAAAGCTTGGGAAGCTTTCGTTTTGCCACTAAACTATACCCGCCTTACGCGTGTTTCTTTGCTCACAAAACGAGTAGTCCTATAAGAACCGTTATCAGCTTGGGAAGCTGGAGTAATGCCATTATACGACACCCGCTCAGAGCGGTGACTTTGTACCAGATGTGCGCGTGGAAATGAAGTTTTTCTTTGCACCAGACGGGTTTAGCGCAGATGAGACAAGGCAAGGACCGGGTAATGGTCGCTCGCGGGCAAGCCTCGGCTACAGGAATGCGATCAACACTGTAGCGCGGGGCTTGCTCGCGATGACGCTGTTTCAGATGGCCAATGCATGGTGGTCCTGGACGTAGTGGTAACGCGGTCGGCTTTCATGCTGTGCCGGTTTCAGGAAGCCCAACAGTGCGTTGCGGCTGTCTCGGCAAGCGGCTTTGTGCTCCATGTCGAGAAAGTGGCCGGTGGCCTGGAGGGTGCTGAACGTGCTGTGTTGCACGTGCCCGGCGAACAATCGGGCGTCGTCGGCGGCGGTGTATTCGTCCCATTCGCCGTTGAGGAACAGCACCGGCACGTCGATTTTCTTCGCCGCGTGCAAATAGCACTGGCGATCGCTGTGCAGCACGTCGTTGATGTGGAAGTGCATCTGCCCGTATTCATGCTCGGCCAGGGAGCTGACGTGACGGTAGTTGAAGCGCTTGAACAACGACGGCAAGTGTTTGCCGATGGTGTCGTTGACCAAATGCCCAACGCGGTCGCCGTCGCGGCTGCCCAGATAGTCGACGCCGCGCTCGAGGTAATCGAGCATGTGCGCGTTGATCACCGGGGAGAACGAGCTGATCACGGCTTTTTCGATGCGCCGTGGTCGTTGCGACAGCGCCATCATGGTCGCCGCGCCACCCCAGGAAAACGACAGCACGTGTTCGGCGCCGAAGTGGTCGATCAGTTCGAGGAGGATCTGCCCTTCAATTTCCTTGGTGAGCATTTTTTCATGCAGGTTGTGGGCTTTGGACTTGCCCGCGTAGGGCTGGTCGTAGCAGACCACATTGAACTGTGGATAGAGGTTTTTCACGGTTTGTGCAAACGACGCAGTCGTGGCCATCGAGCCGTTGACCAAGATAATGGTCTTCTCTGCGGCGTCTGCGCGATAGAACTCCGTGTAAACCCGATACTGACCTTGTATATCCAGCACAGCGATTTCTGGCCTCATGTCATAAGACTCCTGGCAAGCGGGTATGCGCGCAAATGAGATTGCACGAGCTTTGTGACAGGTAGGCATACGCCTGGAATTTGAGAGGCCCATGTCGATCCATTGCAGTCCGGTCGACGGGTATTGTTATTGGCGGGCAGTCTGCCGGATGAGGCCGGAACCCAAGGGTCCCTACCGGCAAAAATTTTCTTAGAGGTATGGGGTGACTCGTCGGTCACATTTCGGCCGACGTCCTGATTCAAGCAGGGGTCACATCAATGTGCAAGTGCCGTTGGTAAATTGTTCGACAACTTCGGCTGAGCGGTCGATTGCTTAGATCAATCCGATCTCTTCATCGCTCAATGGGCGGTATTTGCCCGGTTTCAACGCGTCGTCGAGCGTTAATGGCCCCATGCGTTCCCGGTGCAGGCGCAGCACCTTGTTGTCGAAGTGGCCGAACATGCGCTTGACCTGGTGATAGCGACCTTCGACGATGCTCAGGCGTGCGGACCTTGGTCCGAGCAGCTCCAGGCTGGCGGGGAGGGTGGTGAGGTCTTCAAAGGCGAAGTACAGCCCTTCATTGAATTTGATCGCGTACTCGGGGCCGATGTCCTGTTCGGTTTCGACGTAATACACCTTCGGCAATTTGGTCTGCGGTTGGGTCAGGCGTCGCGACCAACTGCCATCGTTGGTGATCAGCATCAGGCCGGTGGTGTTGAAATCCAGGCGTCCGGCGATGTGCAGATCGTCCTTGTCCGGCTCTTGAATCAGGTCGAGCACGGTCGGGTGCTGCGGATCACGGGTAGCGCTCACGCAACCGGCAGGCTTGTGCAGCATGAAGTGGCGCAGGGGTTTTCCGATTTGCAGCACATCGTTGTCGACTTCGACACGATTGAATTCACGGACTTCAGCGTGTGGGTCGCTGACGATTTTTCCGTCAACCCGGACGCGTTTTTCCACCAGCAACAGGCGCACTTGCTTACGGTTGAAGCAGGGCAGGTTACTGAGGAATCGGTCAACACGCATGAATTAACGATCAGTGAAGAAAGGGCCGCGCATCTTACTTGAACGGCTGTTGCGCCGCTTGCAACTGCGTCTCGACTTCGGCGCAACGCGGGCACAGGCAGGACGCATTGCGCACTTCGGCCGGCAACGCTTCGAGGATCGCCGGGTCGATGCTGACGCCATAGCACCAGCAGGCGCGGTCGGCGGTTCGCGGGTCGGCCAGGGTGCAATCGTTGGATGCACCGCAGGCCGGGCAGAGGTCAGGCGGGTTCATAGCGGGACTGAGACATTTCCATGCAGGTGCGGTTACGGCCACTTTGTTTGGCCCGGTACATCGCATGATCCGCTCGCGACAGCAAACTGTGCAAGGTGTCATTGGGTTGCAGGGTGGTGAGGCCGATACTGACGGTTACGTGCAGGGCCTGATCGTTGTAGGCATAGCGCTGTTGTTCCACGTGCTGGCGAATTTTCTCGGCGATCATCCGACCGGTCTCACCGTCAGTGTCCTTGAGCAGCACGATGAATTCTTCCCCGCCCCAGCGGCAGACGATGTCGGACTGCCGCAGGCAGCTTTCCAGGCTCCGGGCAAAACCGATCAGCACCTGATCGCCGGCCAGGTGACCGTAGGTGTCGTTCAACGCCTTGAAGTGATCCAGGTCCAGCAACAGCGCGGTCAGTGGTTTGAGTTCGCGTTGGGCTTCGTGCATGGCTTGCGCCGCCAGCAGGTCGAAGCCGCGACGGTTGGGCAGTTCGGTCAGGCTGTCGAGGGTGGCCTGGGCCTGGATCTTGTCCTGATAGCGTTTGATCGCCCGGTTGAGCAGGGCCAGGACGATCAGCATGACCAGAAAACAGATCAGCAGGTTGAGGTACAGCGACTGGCGGATTTCAGTCAGGGCGCCGTCTTCGCGTTTGTCGACGAACAGGTACCAGTTGAGTTCTGGAATGAAGCGCACATTGAGGAAGTGTTCCTGGTCCTGGACCGAATACTCGTAGCTACCGCTGTGGGGTTTTGGCAGCCGGTTGGCCAGGTCTTTCATGCTGTCGAGCTCGCTGAGTTTCTGCCCGATGTGCGCGCCTTGCGGGCCACCTTCGGCGCCCGTGAGCACCAGGCGCCCAAAGTTGTCGACGAAGAACACGCTGCGTTGATAGCGCTGCTGGTACTTGTCGATCAGCTTGATGACCGCATCAACCGTCAGACCAACGCCCGCCGCGCCGATGAATCGGTTGTTGTAGTCGTAGACCTTGTAGTTGATGAAGAAGGTCAGGTTGTCCTTGTTGGCGAGGTCCGGGTCGACGTTGATCTCGTAGGGATCCTTCATGTCGCGCACGCGAAAGTACCAGGCGTCGCGGGGCTCGGTAGCCTTGATCTGTTTCAGCACACCCTTGGCGTGGTAGTAGGTCAGGCTGGTGTTGGAGACGAAGAATGCGGTGTAGGCGCCGTAATGGGTCATGACTTCGTTGAGGTAACGGGTCATCTGGTCGGCGTCATTTTCACCGTTGACGACCCAGTCACGCATGAAGGTGTCGCGGGACATCATCGAGGAAATCAGGATCGGTCTGACAAGGTCTTTCTGGATTTCCGAATAGACCGTGTCGGAAGTCAGCGGCAGTTCTGTATTGACGATGCTGTCGCGGATCGACGCCCGCGACGCGTAGTAACTGAGAAAGGACGTAGCCATGAAACCTGCGCCCAGCAACGCGACCAGCGTGATGACCAACGAACGTTGAGAATACAGCGGCGAGCGAAGCGGCATGGCAGTTCCGTTGGCAGTGGTCCGATGGATAGCATTCTAATGGCACTGCCGGGAAATAACTGCTCCATGTACGCCGCGAATACTCGTTCCAGTGGTTGCGTCATCACATAACGTCTGCAGGAATCGCGTTTATGCCAGTGTTTTCAGGTAGGCCCGCCATCCGCCGAGATGGCTGATTTCGGTCGCGCCTTCCAATCCATATGCCTCACAGATAAAACCGCTTTCCCAGCGACCATCCGCCAGTTGCACTTTGCCCAACCCCAGCGGCGCCGGAATCCCGGTCAGGAACGACCCCAATTCCGTGCTCGGCAACTCCCAGACTTCCACGGCAATCGCCACGCCACCGTCTTTCACGCGGACCATGCCGGGCCGAAACGGCGGTCCACCGGCCAGCGCATAGAGCTGATAGTCAGGTGAGCTGAAGGTCGTTTCCAACAACCGGGCACCTCGCTGCTTGAGCTGCCAGTTCAGCGCCAAGCCGTCCAGGTGTGCGCCGCAAACCACCAGTCGAGCGCGGTCATTGCGTGCGACGGTCGTTGAGGCAGGCGCCGCCAAACCGTGCTGGCGTTGCAAACCATCGGCCACGCTCAACAAGTACTGATCGGTGAAGGCACGACCAAACAGCGTCACGCCCCACGGCAAACCATTGCCCATGAGACCGTTCGGTACAGCGATGGCGGCGTAGTCGAGCAAGTTCATGAAGTTGGTGTAGTAGCCCAACTCGGAATTGCGCAGCACGGGTTCAGCGTCGAGCTCGGCCAATGTGACCGGGCGGCCAATGGTCGGCGTGACGACGCAATCGAGACCCTCCAGCGCTTTATCACACAAGGTTTTCAGCGCTTGCAGCCGGTACTGGGCGCGGAAAGTTTGCACGCCATTGACGGCGGGCGCCTTGGCCAATACGGCGCGGATCACCGGCAGCACGGCTTCGGGATTTCGTTCCATCAATTCGCCGGCCACGCTGTACCGTTCGGCAACCCATGGGCCTTCATAGAGCAGGCGCGCAGCTTCCAGGAATGGCGACAGGTCCAGTTCCACCGCCTCACCGCCCAACGCCTTGAGCCGGTCGATGGCATCACCGAAAAGCAACGGGCCTTCAGGGCAGCCGAAAAACTCAAGGTCCTGCGCACGCGGCACGCCGAAGCGGAACGGGCGTGGCGCACCGAACGCCGAGCCGTCATTCCACATCGGGTTGCTGCGACTGTACTCATCTCGAGGGTCGAGGCGTGCGGTGAGCGCCAGCAACTGACTCGCCTCCTGAGCCGTCGCGGTAAATGTGGTCACGCAATCGAGGGTGCGACAGGCCGGGACCACCCCGGCGGTAGAGATCAGTCCCTTGGTGGCTTTCATGCCAACCAGATTGTTCAGCGCTGCCGGCACGCGGCCGGAGCCTGCCGTGTCGGTGCCCAATGAAAAGCTCGCCACACCGAGCGCCACCGCCAGCGAAGAACCGGCACTGGAACCACCTGACGGGTACTCCGGCAACACACTGTTCGGGCAGGCGCCATAAGGCGAACGGCTGCCGTTGAGGCCTGTGGCGAATTGGTCGAGATTGGTCTTGCCCAACGGGATCGCGCCCAGCGCCAGCAGTTGCTCGACGATGGTCGCCGAACGTTCCGGCACATAGGCAAACGAGGGGCACGCCGCCGTGGTCGCAATGCCCGCCAGGTCGATGTTGTCCTTGATCGCGAACGGCACGCCATACAGCGGCAGGCTGTCGATGTCGCGGCCATCGAGGGCGGCGAGGTAGGGTTCCAGTTCATCGACACTGAGCAAATGGATGAACAGGTGATAGTCCGGGTTCAGCGCCGCGGCTTTGTCCCGCAGGCTCAGCAACAGTTGCCGAGGTGTAATGCTGCCGTCGCGGTAAGCGCTGCGCAGGGCGTCGAGTTGCAGATTGATGTTCATGGTGTCGGTCCTTATCAAAATGGCTTCAGTCGAGTTCCAGCACGGCGACGCGTTGTCCGGCGCGCACCGTGGAGCCTGGCTGCACACGAATTTCGCGCACCACGCCGGCCATCGGGGCGAGCAGGGGGATTTCCATCTTCATCGACTCCAGGATCACCAGCACATCGCCGGCCTCGACCCGGCTGCCGGCCTCGACCTGCACTTGCCAGAGGTTGCCGGCGATGTGGCTGTCTATGCTCAGTTGGCCGTTGCCCAGCGGCGCATCTTCGGTCGGCTCAGGGGCTGCTTCCTCGCTGTCGAAATGCGCCTGGCCGCTGGCGATCCAGCGCTCGCGTTCGGCGTTGAACGCACCTTGTTGTTGCTTGCGAAACGCCTCGATGCCGCCGGCCTCTTTCGCCAGAAACGCCTGGTAATCCGCCAGGTTCAACTGGCCGTGCTCGATGTTCAGATCGAAGCGACCCAAGGGGAAGTCGCGGCGGATGCGCAGCAGTTCATCGGCACTGACCGGGTAGAACCGGATCTGGTCGAAAAAGCGCAGCAGCCACGGTTTGCCATCGAACGCAGCGACTTCACGGTAGCGGTTCCACATCTGCAAGGTGCGGCCGACAAACTGATACCCGCCGGGGCCTTCCATGCCGTACACGCACATGTAGGCGCCACCGATGCCCACCGAGTTCTCGGCGGTCCAGGTGCGCGCCGGGTTGTACTTGGTGGTCACCAGGCGATGGCGCGGGTCGAGGGGGGTGGCGACCGGTGCACCGAGGTAGACGTCGCCCAGGCCCATCACCAGGTAACTGGCGGCGAACACCGTGCGCTGCACTTCATCGAGGTTCGGCAGGTCGTTGATGCGGCGGATGAATTCCAGATTGCTCGGGCACCACGGCGCGTCCTTGCGCACGGTGGTCATGTATTTCTCGATGGCCAACTGGCACGCCGGATCGTCCCAGGACAGCGGCAGATGCACGATGCGCGACGGCACTTGCAGGTCCTTGGCGGCGCACACGGCATCCCATTCGCCAGCGACGATGCCGAGCAGGTCGGACAGCGACAGTTGCTCAGGCTGATAGTGGATTTGCAGCGAGCGGATACCGGGCGTCAGGTCGATCACGCCGTGCAGGTGTTGGCTTTCCAGGGCTTGCATAAGGGCGTGGACGCGGAAGCGCAAAACCAGATCCAGTTCGGGGGCGCCTATCTCAAGCAGTAAATGAGTATCGCCTGAGAGTCTTGCAACCAGCCGCGTATCGTCCTGCCCAATATCCAACACCACAGGCGACACAAATCCCTGTAGGAGCTGGTTTGCCAGCGATGAAGTTGATGCGGTGTCTGGTCGGGCCCCATCGCTGGCAAGCCAGCTCCCACAGGTATCCCATTTCAAGGCGAGGCTTCGGGCAGTCTTGAGGTCGACGGGGGAGAACTGCACTTTGTCCCCAGCCTTGAGTTGCCCCAGTTGCCAAAGATCCGCTTCGATCACGGTCACCGGGCATACGAATCCGCCAAGGCTGGGACCGTCCGGACCGAGGATCACCGGCATGTCACCGGTAAAATCCACCGCGCCGATCGCATACGGATTGTCGTGAATGTTCGACGGATGCAGCCCTGCTTCTCCGCCATCGGCACGCACCCATTCCGGCTTCGGTCCGATCAGGCGCACGCCGGTGCGGCTGGAGTTGAAATGTACTTCCCACTGTGTGGCGAAGAAGGTGCCGATGTAGTTTTCAGTGAAGTACTCCGGCGCGCCGTGAGGGCCGTAGATCACGCGAATCTGCCGCACCGCCGGTAGCGCGGCGAGCTGTTCTTCAGCCAGTTGCTGACCGATGCTGTGGTCACTCAAGGCCGGCACATGCAACACATCGCCAGCACGCAAGGCGCGCCCGCCGTGACCGCCGAACTGGCCGAGGGTGAAGGTGCTTTTGCTGCCCAGGTAATCCGGCACTTGCAGGCCACCGCGCAGGCACAGATAACTGCGCGCACCGGCGCCGGCAATCGTACCGAGGCTCAACGTTGCCCCCGATTCAATCAGCAGCGCCGTGTTCATCGGCACGGTTTCGCCATTCAAGGTCAGAGGAATAGCGGCGCCGGTCACGGCCACGACTGCATCGCAATTGAAGCGCAGCATCGGCCCGCTCATGGTGATTTCCAGCGCCGCGGCGCCTTCGTCGTTGCCCAGCAAGCGATTGCCCAGACGCAGCGCGCGGCTGTCCATCGGCCCCGATGGCGGCACACCGACGGCCCAGTAACCGAGGCGGCCGGGGTAGTCCTGAACGCTGGTCTGGGTGCCGGCGCTGATCACCTCAAAGGTGTTGGCCTGATACACCAGGCCTTCCAGGCAGCGGGTCCACGGTTGGCCGCTGGCGAAGGGCGCATCCAGCAGAATCTGCCGCAGGTAATCGCGGTTGGTTTCGACGCCATACAGCTGGCTGTCGCCGAGTGCTTGATGCAAATCGGTGCGAGCCTGTTCCCGCGTCGTCGCCCAACTGATGACCTTGGCGATCATCGGATCAAAGTAGGGCGGGATCTCGCAGCCAGCCTCGACCCAGGTGTCGATACGCAGCTGAATGCCATTGGCCGCTGGAAAGTTCACAGCGGTGAGCAATCCCGGACTCGGCTGAAAATCCCGGCCCGGATCTTCCGCATACAGCCGTGCCTGAATCGCATGTCCCTTCGGTTTCAATTCCTGAACCAATTCGCCCAGCGGCGGCAAATCACCGGCCGCCAGTTGCACCATCCAGCGCACCAGGTCGACGCCCCATACTTGTTCCGTGACGCCGTGTTCCACCTGCAAGCGGGTATTCACTTCCAGAAAATAGAAGCGCTGGGCGTCGCTGTCGAACACAAACTCGACGGTGCCGGCGCTGCGATAATTGACCGCTTTGGCGAGCTTGATGGCCGCCGCGCACAACGCCTCGGCCATGCCATCCGGCAGATTGGGTGCCGGGGTTTCCTCGAGGACTTTCTGGTTGCGCCGCTGTACCGAACAGTCACGCACGCCGAGGGCAATCACCTCGCCACAGCCGTCGCCAAACACCTGGACTTCCAGGTGACGAGCCCGCTGGATGTATTTCTCGATGAACACCCCGGCGTCGCTGAAATTGTTCTGGCCCAGGCGCTTCACCGCTTCGAAGGACTCACTCAACTCGGCGGCACTGCGGCACACGCGCATGCCGATGCCGCCACCGCCGGCGGTGCTTTTGAGCATCACCGGGTAACCGACCTGTTCGCCGGCAATCAGCGCGGCGTCGAGGCTGTCGAGCAACTCGGTGCCTTCGAGCATCGGCACGCCGTGTTGCTTGGCCAAGGTGCGGGCGGTGTGCTTGAGGCCGAATACGCGCAGTTGCTCAGGCGTTGGGCCGATGAAGGCAACCCCGTCGGCTTCGCAGGCTTGCGCGAACGCGGCGTTCTCGGAGAGAAAACCATAGCCGGGATGGATTGCGGTAGCGCCCGTGGATTTGGCGATGGCGAGGATTTTTTCCACCGCCAGATAAGTACCGCCCGCCGCGCCTTCACCGAGGCTGTGGGCTTCGTCGGCTTGTAGGATGTGCAGGCTGGCGGCATCGGCCTCGGAGTACACGGCAACGCCCTGCACCTGCAGTTCGCGCAAGGTGCGCAGGATGCGGCAGGCAATGGCGCCACGGTTGGCAATCAAGACTTTTTCGAACATGGCATAACCCCCGGAGGCGACAGCACATCAGCCTCGACTTGGGATGCGGGCCGTCCCGCAGTTTTTCGAAAGGCACCGGGGTCGTCCCCGTTGACAGAAATACACAGCACCCTTGTAGGAGCTGGCTTTCCAGCGATAGCGGCGTGTCAGCCGACATCATGGCTGAAGGTGCCGGTCAATCGCTGGCAAGCCAGCTCCTACAGGGGAGCGGTTACTTGATGCACTGCCCCGAACGGGCCTGGCACAGGGCAAACAACCATTTACGCAATCGCGCTAATTTCAGTTCCATACCAGCAGCTCCGCAGGTGTCGGGTTGTAGGCGTTGCACGGGTTGTTCAGTTGCGGACAGTTGGAAATCAGCACGATCACATCCATTTCGGCACGCAGGTCGACGTACTTGCCCGGTGCGGAAATCCCGTCTGCAAAGGTCAACCCGCCCTCGGCCGTGACCGGCACGTTCATGAAGAAATTGATGTTTGGCCCGATGTCGCCCTTGCCCAGTCGACCGTCATGCGCACAGGCGCGCAGGTAGTTGTCGCGGCAGCTGTGCATGTAGCGTTTTTCCAGCGCGTAACGCACGGTGTTGCTCTCTTGCGCGCAGGCGCCGCCGAGGGTGTCGTGGCGCCCGCAGGTGTCGGCGACGATGGTCAGCATCGGCTTGCCAAGGTTGGAATACAGCACGCTGCCGGTGCTCAGGTACACGCTGTTTTGACGGCGCAAGGTGCGCTGCACGTCGTAGCGCTCCTTGGGGTTGGCAACGCTGTAGAACAACGTATCGACGGCCTGATTGCCTTCCAGATCGAGGATGCGCAGGGTTTGACCGGCCTTGACTTCCATCAGCCAGGGTTCACCGGCGGGGATGGTGGCGCGGTAGATCGCGGTTTCAGGCTGCTTTTCAGTGGTGATGAGAGCGAGTGACATGGCAGCGATCCTCAGGCGAACAGACGGTCGGTGTTGATGAAACCGCGCTCGTTCTCCGGGCGCGAGGTGCGGCAGTGTTCGGCGACGCTGGCGTCGGCGTTCATCCAGCTCAGCTTCAAGGGTTTGGGCGTGTACTCCGGCGACGGGTCCAATGGGTGTTGCAGGGCCGTGAGCACCACCAAGGTATCCATCGGTGCGTACAACTCGATGTAATCACCGGCCTTGGAATTGCCCTCGACGAAGTGGAAGCGCCCGGCGTCATCGACGTTCACCCGGCTGAACAGGTTGAGAGTCATCAGCAGGTCCGACAGGCCCAGGCCCCACTTGCCCAGTTCCACCAGCAGGTTGTCGGTACCGTTGCGGAAGAAGCCGTTGCGCAGTTCCTGGTAGCGACCGGTGCCGTATTTTTCTGCAACCTCTTCAGCGCAGAGCACACCGCCGAGGCTGTCGCTCCAGCCGCAGGTGTCGGCGGTGATCGCGACCAATACGCGGCCCATGTCCGAGTACAGGCAATGGCCGGTGGTGAGCTTGGCGGTGTGTTGGCATTTGAGGCTGTCGGGCAGGTTCAGGCGTTCGGTTTTTTCATTGGCGTTGAGCAGCGTCAGGCTGACGTTGGCACCGCCCCGCAGGTCGGTCAGGCGCAGCAATTGGCCGCGTTTGAGCACGAACGAGCGATGGCCACCACCCGGCAGCATTTCTTCGGCGAAGGGCGGGAACAGTTGGGTCGAATCAGTCATCGGGAAAATCCTCTCAAGCGGTTCGAAGTGAGCCCGCCAGTTGCACCGGCAAGGCGTCGACGGCGGCACGGCTGATGCGGCGGTCGCTGTTCAAGGGAATGTCGTAGGTGATGCGCGCGCCGTAGGCCCCGGGGGCGTGCGGATCGAGGCGGACCTTGTCGAACACCAGCAAGCGCGTGCCGAGGCTGAAACCTTCGGACAGGTCGTGGGTGACCATGAACACGGTCAGTCGGGTCTCGCGCCACAGTTCCAGGAGCAAGCCGTGCATGTCTTTGCGGATGCCCGGATCGAGCGCACCGAACGGTTCGTCGAGCAGCAGCACCCGCGGCTTCATGATCAGCGCCTGGGCGATGGCCAGTCGTTGCTGCATGCCGCCGGAGAGCTGCGCCGGGTATTTGTCCAGCGAATGTCCGAGGCCGACTTTGTGCAGCAATGCCGAGGCCTGTTCCCGAGCCTCACGCTTGGCGCTACCAAACAGGCGTCCGAGCAGTGGCGAGCGAGGCAGTTCGAGACCGAGGGCAACGTTGTCCAGCACGCTCAAATGCGGGAACACCGAGTAGCGCTGGAAGACCACGCCACGGCTGGCGTCCGGCTCACCGGCCAACGGTTGACCGTCGAGCAGGATCTGGCCGCGACTGGCACGCTCCTGACCGAGCAGCAGGCGCAGGAAGGTCGATTTACCGCAACCGGAGGCGCCGACCAAGGTGCAGAATTCACCCTCGTCGACGTTCAGGTTCAGGCCTTCGAGCACCACTTGATCGGCGTATTGCTGCCAGACGTTTTTAACGGTGATGAAGCTCATGCCCGCGCTCCTTCATACCAAGGGAACGCACGTTGGGTCAGGTACTTCAGGCCCCAATCCATCAGCCAGGCAAGCAGGGTGATCCACACCACGTAGGGCAAAATCACGTCCATTGCCAGGTAGCGGCGCACGAGGAAAATCCGGTAACCCAAACCGTCGGTAGAGGCGATGGCTTCGGCGGCAATCAGGAACAACCATGCCGAGCCGAGCATCAGCCGCAGCGAGATCAGCAACCGTGGCAGCAATTGCGGCAACACCACTCGCAGCATCAGGGTCCAGGTCGAGGCACCCAGGGTTTGCGCCTTGATCAGCAACTCCACGGGTATTTCCCTGGCGCGCTGTTCCAGATCCCGGGCCAGCGCCGGGGTGATGCCGATCACGATCAGCATCACCTTCGACAACTCCCCCAAGCCGAAAACGATGAACAGGATTGGCAGGATCGCCAGCGGCGGCACCATCGACAGCACCGTCAACAAGGGCGACAACGGTGCGCCAAACAGCGGCAGGGTGCCTGCGGCGATGCCCAGGCACAGACCGGCCAAGGCACTGATGCCGAGGCCGATGGCCAGCCGGCGCAGGCTGGACGCGGTGTCTTGCCAGAGCAGGTATTCGCCGGTGCGGCTGTCGGCGACAAACGCCAGGCGTTTCACCGCATCGGTCATCTGCACGGCGCTGGGCAGCAGCTTGTCATTGGGGTTGTCCGCCAGTCGCTCGGCCGAGCCCATGAAGTAGGCAAACAGCACCAGGGCCAACGGCAGGATCACCAACAGCAGGCGACTCGGGCGATCCGGGTGGCGATTGATCAGGCGCATGGCCAGTTCTCCTGATTACAGCTTGGCGTCGGCGGCCATCTGCACGTAGCTCGGATCGAAGCGCAGCTTGAGGTTGCCTTTGTCGCCGCTGGTCACGCCATTGGCGAAGGCCATGCCGACCGCGCTGGTGTCTTTGGCGCCTTCACCCAGCAAACCGTGCTGGAAGGAAAACTCGGCGACTTTGCGCATGGTTTCCGGCAACTGCTGACTGGTGCTGAAAGCCAACGCTTCCTTGGGTGTGGCGAACAGTTTGGTGGTGTCCAGTTGCGCCTGGAAACCCGCCAGGTCAGTGCCCGATGCCTTGGCCATGTGTTCCAGCGCGGCTTTGCTGGCGGCGCTTTTCGCGTTCATCAACTCGACCACTTCGAACCAGGCACCCGTCAGGGCTTTGCCCAGTGCCGGGTTGTCTTTGAGGGTGGCGCTGTTGACGACCATCATGTCCATGATTTCGCCGGGGATCTGGCTGGAATTGAAGACTTCGGTCACCGCAGGCTTGGCCTTGATGTCCGAGAGCATCGGGTTCCAGGTGGTGACGGCGTTGACTTGATCGGTGTTGAAGGCGGCCGAGATATCGGCGTCGGAGGTGTTGACCACTTTCAGGTCTTTCTCGGTGAGGTTCACCGAATCCAGGGCCCGGGCCAGCAGGTAGTGCGAGACCGACAATTCGACCAGATTGACGTCCATGCCCTTGAGGTCGGTGAGTGTCTTGCCTTCGCCCTTGAGCACGATGCCGTCGTTGCCGTTGGAGAAGTCGCTGACGATCAGCGCGGTGCTGTCGACGCCACCGGCTGCCGGGATGGTCAGTGCATCCATGTTGGTCATGGTGCAGCCGTCGAACTGGCCGGCGGTGTACTGATTGATCGATTCGACGTAGTCATTGAGTTGCACCACGTCGATCTTGATACCGTACTTCTTGGCCCATTTGTCGACGATGCCCTGGCTGCCGGCGTATTCCCAAGGCATCCAGCCGGCGTAGATCGTCCAGCACACGCTGAAGTGATCTTTCTGGGCAGCTTGGGACGAGAAGCTCACGAGGGCTGCGAACGCAGCGGCGAGCAGGGCGGATAAACGAAGCTGGGACATGGTGGTTCTCCAGTTGGTCAAGGGCGGACAGGAAGGCAGCGGCACCGCTAGCGGTGGCTTGTCTCCCGGGCTTTTGTCCCGCCGTGTAACCTCAACTGGAGGTCGCCAACTCTCGGACCAGCCACTCGCGCTTGCGAGCCGGAACCCTAGTCAGCCATTGCAAATTGTGGTGCCGCGAACCTGTAGTGAGTCCTGCACGGTATTGACTAAGCGAGAGCCGTGCCAAGTCCGCTCGAGGTGTCTGGCACGGGGATCAGCGAAAGGGAGGGGAGGGGCGATCAGGTGCTGTTGCATTGTGATGGTGCGTCCGTGCACTGAGATGTAGCGCGATCCGCCACTGATCAGAAGGTCAGCGCCGACTGGCACTTGGGAGTAAAAATACACGGTCCACGCCATCACGGCGGTGGATATCGCCATGGTCACCGTTAATCAACGGGTGAATAGATGAAAAACCTTTCATCGGGCAGATGTTTCAACGTGTTGCGCGAACGCACCAGATTCCGAAATCGATGTCTGATCTTTCGACAGTCAGCAACATTTGACTGTCGCCTGCCAGCGTCGCTGGTGTGGCTAACCCGCGGTCCAGGAGGCCGCTATGTATCGCCGAATTCTTCTGCTTGCTGTGTTGGGATTGTCCCTTGTTGGGTGCGTGCCCTATTACGATGAAGGAGGCAGTTACTACCGTTCCGAAGTCTATACCTCGCCGGCGCCGACCTATTACGCCGGGGGCAGTTCCTACTATTCCAATGGCGGCGGTTATTACTCGCCAGCTCCCCGATACTACTCACCGCCAGCGCGGTACTACCAGCCGACGCCGCGTTATTACTCGCAGCCGCGGGTCTATCAATCGGCTCCACGCTATTACCAGTCGGCCCCGCGGTATCATCAGCCCTCGCGCAATGACTATCGGGCACATCAGAGCCAAGGATGGGACGGCCGCAACAATCGAGGCGGCAGGGACAATGACCGAGGCCACGACGGGCGGCGGGGCGGTCGTGGCGATCATAACGGTCGTGGCGATCACGATGGCCGCGGCGGTCACCGCTGATCGTTACAACAATGCAATTCCAATGTGGGAGCTGGTTTGCTCCCACATTTTTTTGCGGACTTCAGTAATTCAACAAATCCGCCAGCGGATGCCGACCTTCCCATGCCTTGTGGAAATGCGCCTCCACCACCGCGTCCGGCACGTTGTTGATGTCCGGCCAATGCCAGTGGGGCGTCTGATCCTTGTCGATCAACCGTGCACGCACGCCTTCGCTGAATTCCGGATGACGACAGCAGTTGAGACTCAGGGTGTATTCCATCTCAAAGACCTGGGCCAGCGACAGGTGTTTGGCGCGAATGATCTGTTCCCACACCAGATGCGCAGTCAAGGGTGAGCCTTCGCTCAGGGTCCTGGCGGCGCGACTCATTATCGGGTCGCTGTTGTCGCGCAGGGCGCTGATGGCTTTCCAGGCGCAACGCACATCGCTGACATCCAGCAGTTCGTCGATTTGCTGGCGACGCGGCAGCCACTGGGCTTCGGGCATCTGTGCCACGGCTTCCTGCTGCAGGGCCTTGAGCAGACTGTTGAGCTGCATCGGTGTCTGTTCCTGCCAGTTCAATTGCAGCAGGCCTTCGATCAACTCCGGTTGCTGCTCATCGCGCAGAAACCGATCCGCCAGATCCAGATCGATCGCATCGCGGCCATTCATGTGCGCACCGGTCAGGCCAAGAAACAAGCCGAGCTTGCCCGGCAGCCGCGACAGAAACCAACTGGCGCCAACGTCCGGGTACAGGCCGATGCTGATTTCCGGCATCGCCAACCGGCTGCTTGGCGTGACGATGCGGATGCTTGCCCCTTGCAACAGGCCCATCCCACCGCCGAGCACATAACCATGGCCCCAGCAGATCAGCGGTTTCGGGTAGGTGTGCAGGCGGAAGTCCAGGCGATATTCCGCCGCGAAGAATTGCGCGGCCAGGGGCGGCACTTCACCGGGGTGGGCGCGACAGGCTTCGACCAGGCTGCGCACTTCGCCACCGGCGCAAAAGGCCTTGGGGCCATTGCCGCGCAGCAGGACGCAGACGATTTGCGGATCTTTGGCCCAAGCGTCCAGTCGGTCGCGCAGGGCATTGATCATTGGCAGTGACAGGGCGTTGAGCGACTTTTCGGCATCCAGGCTGGCGATGCCGATACGGGCGCCGTCGGTGCCGGTGAGCTCTTCGAAGTGCAGATTCATCGTGACCTCGATCGGGAATTTGAGGGTTAAGTATGATCGCTGTGCAAGAAAGCGCCGGATCTGCATCAGATCAATTGACAAGCGTGGTGCGCTTTCCTAGGGTTCGCCCCATTGTTTTTGCCGGATGTAACCATGACTGCTGATGACCGTATCAAACTCGAACCGAGCTGGAAGGAGGCGCTGCGTGCCGAATTCGACCAGCCCTACATGACAGAGTTGCGAAATTTTCTGCAGCAGGAGCGGGCGGCCGGCAAGGAGATCTATCCGCCAGGGCCGATGATCTTCAATGCACTCAATTCCACGCCGCTGGACAAGGTCAAAGTCGTCATCCTCGGTCAGGATCCCTACCACGGTCCGGGTCAGGCCCATGGCTTGTGCTTCTCGGTGCAACCGGGCGTGCCGGCGCCGCCGTCGCTGGTGAACATTTACAAAGAATTGAAGCGCGACCTGAACATCGACATTCCCAACCATGGCTACCTGCAAAGTTGGGCGGATCAGGGCGTACTGATGATCAACACCACCATGACCGTCGAACGGGCCAACGCCAACGCGCACAAAGACAAGGGCTGGCAGTTTTTCACCGACCGGATCATTGAAGTGGTCAGCCAACAGCAGCCGCACCTGGTGTTCATGTTGTGGGGCGCCCATGCGCAGAGCAAGCAGAAGCTGATCGATGCGACCAAGCATCTGGTGCTGACCTCGGTGCACCCGTCGCCGCTGTCTGCCTATCGCGGCTTCCTCGGTTGCGGGCATTTCAGCCGCACCAACAAATTTCTCGAACAGAATGGCGAGACGCCGATCGAGTGGCGGTTGCCGCCGGTTTGATGGGAATTGGTTGAGCTTTTGTGGCGAGGGAGCAAGCTCCCTCGCCACAGGTGGAGTTAAATTTCTGGTTCTTCCGGTTGTCGATTCCAATACTTGAACAACGGCTCTGCCAGAAACAACACAAACAACAGCCGCATCACCTGCATCGCCGTCACCAGCGGCACCGACAATTGCAGGGTCTCCGCCGTCAGGCTCATTTCGGCAATCCCGCCGGGCATCATGCCCAAGGTCAGCGAACGCAGATCCAGATGGGTCAGCGCACTCAAACCCAATGCCGCCACCGTTGCGATCAACATGGTCAGGACGGTGCCAATCAGTGTCCGCCCCATGAACGAGGGCGCACGCCGGAAAAACTGCCGATTGAAGTGACAGCCCAAGCCGCTGCCGATCAACCATTGGCCGATCTGACTGCCGCCGTCAGGCAAACCGATGTGCAAGTCCCAGCCGATGCTCACTGCCGCACTCACCAGCAACGGTCCGAACAACCAGGGGTTGGGTTGACGCAGCCGTTCCCAGATCCAGGCCGCCAAAGCGCCCGCGGGAAGCAAAATCGCCAGCCAGCGCCAATCGATGCTGCCGGCGTAGGAGAGTGGCGCACCGTCGCCCAACAGATATTTGAACGCTGCCGGCACACAGAGCACTACCACCAACACGCGCAGACTCTGGCCTGCAGCTACCCGGCTGAGAACCGCGCCATTGCGTGCACCGAGGTTGACCATCTCGCCGGAACCGCCGGGCATGCTGGAGAAAAACGCAGTGGCGCGATCCTCACCGGTGCGGCGCATCAGCCACACACCGACGACCGCCGACAGGCTGGTGACTAGCGCACCGAAGAAGATCAAACCGAAATGACTGAGTACCTGCTCCATTACCACCGGAGTGAAATGCAGGCCGATACCGATACCGACGATCCACTGGCCGCACTTGCGGCCGCCAGGGATTTCCGCCAATTGCCAGGGTGTCAGGCAGCGCACGAGGATGATCGCCAGCAACGAACCGACCATCCACGGCAAAGGCCAGCCGACCTGGCTGGCAAGGAAACCGCCGAGCAGGCCGACCAGCGGGGTTCCCCACCAGGCTTTGAAAGGTGTTCGATCAGACATCGGCAACAACGCGCCGCGCAACTGAACGTTTACGCCAGATGCGCGCAATCGGCACCAGCAACATGACCACGATCAACCCCCAGACACCGACGGTGATACCGCTCGACCAGAGAATATCCAGCGAACCATTGGAAATCGACAGCGCCCGACGCAGATTCTGCTC
Source organism: Pseudomonas sp. C32 (assembly GCF_030417915.1). Taxonomy (NCBI): domain Bacteria; kingdom Pseudomonadati; phylum Pseudomonadota; class Gammaproteobacteria; order Pseudomonadales; family Pseudomonadaceae; genus Pseudomonas; species Pseudomonas sp. C32. The sequence continues at coordinate 71,068 of NZ_JAUHUK010000020.1, forward strand.
CATCAAACCACCGAGGATGAAGCCCAGCAAAACCGGCGACAACGGGAAGTCCAGCTTGCGCAGGATGTAACCGAAGATGCCGATGCCGATCATCAGGAACAGATCGAAGGTCGTGGCATGCACGGCGTACACGCCAATGGCGGTGATGATGGCGATCATCGGCACCAGCGCCCAGTTCGGCACGGCAAGGATTTTGGTGAAGATGCGGATCATCGGGATGTTCAGGATCACCAGCATGATGTTGGCGATGAACAACGATGCGATCAGGCCCCAGACGATGTCCGGTTGCTGCTGAAACAGCAGTGGGCCTGGCGTGATGTTGTACAGCGACAGCGCGCCGATCATCACGGCTGTGGTGCCCGAGCCAGGGACGCCGAGGGTCAGCATCGGCACCAATGCACCGCAGGCTTCTGCGCCAATGGCGGTTTCCGGAGCGGCCAGGCCACGTTTGTCGCCCTGTCCGAATTTTCCGCTTGGGCCAGCGATGCGTTTCTCGGTCATGTAGGCCACAGCACTGGCCAACGTTGCGCCAGCACCTGGCAGCACACCCATGATGAACCCGAGCACACCGCAACGCATGTTCACCCAGAACACCGAAGCCGCTTCCTTGAAGTTGAACAACATCCGCCCGGTGGCCTGGAACGCTTCTTGGCCACGGTGGGTTTTTTCCAGCAGCAACAGAATTTCGCTGATGGAGAACAGGCCCAGCACCAGCACCACGAACTGAATACCGTCAGTGAGGTGGATGTTGTCACCGGTGAACCGGTACACACCGCTGTTGGCATCAATGCCGACGGTCGACAGGAACAGCCCGATCAGCGCCGCGATAAACGTCTTGAGGGGCCGATCACCTGCCATGCCGCCGAGACAGACAATCGCAAATACCATCAGTACGAAGTATTCCGCGGGACCGAAGGCAATCGCCCATTTCGCCAGCATCGGCGCGAACACGACCATCCCGCAGGTCGCGATAAATGCACCAATGAACGAGCTCCACGCCGACAGTGACAACGCGACACCGGCCAGACCCTGACGGGCCATCGGGTAGCCGTCGAGGGTGGTCATGACGGTCGAAGCTTCGCCCGGGATGTTCAGCAAAATCGAACTGATCCGCCCGCCATATTCGCAACCCAGGTAAACCGCGGCCAACAGGATCAATGCAGACTCCGGTGGCAGGCCCAATGCGAAGGCGATCGGGATCAGCAACGCCACGCCGTTGATCGGCCCCAGGCCCGGAAGCAGGCCGACGACCGTACCGATCAGCGTGCCGCTGAGTGCAGTCACGAGGTTGTAAGGGGTTAACGCGACACCGAAGCCGTGACTCAAATAACCAAGCGTATCCATATCAGTTCTCCAGAACGTCGAGCAGGCCCAGAGGCAGTGGCACGTCCATGACTTTGTCGAACAGCAGGTACAGACCGACGCTCATCAGGCTGATGATGATCGCGCCCGGCAGCCAGCGCCCGCCGTACAGGCGAGCCAGAGGAATGCCAACCAACATGCTGCTGAGGATGAAACCCAGCGGTTCGAACAGTCCGGCGAAGACCAGTAGCAACAGCACGCAGATACCGATCTTGGTCAGGGTCTCGCGATCCATCGGCGGATCTTCATCGGTGTGCTTGATCGGCGAAGGGCGATACACCATGTAAACCAGGGCCAGGCCCATCAGCCCCAGCATCAGCAGCGGGAACGCGCGCGGGCCGATCGGTTCGTAGGAAAACGGTGCCTGATAGGGCAAAGCCATCAGCACCAGGCTGACACAGGCCAGCAACAGCACCGAAGCAAAAATGCGTTGTAAGAGCATGGGGAACTCCTGTGCTGCGACTCCGTGAAAGGGGAGTCGCAGCCGCTAGACAGAGACGATCACTGAATCAGGCCGAACTCTTTGGCCAGCACTTTGTAGTCCGCAACCTGCTTCTTCACGTAGGTGTCCAGTTCCGGGCCGGTCATGGCGAACGGGAACAGTTCACGCTGATCGCGCAGCTTGGCGAACTCAGGCGAGGCCAGCAGTTTGTCGAAGGAGTCTTTCCACCAGGCGTAGTCTTCGTCGCTGACTTTTGGCCCGAGGTAGAAGCCACGCACCACCGGCCATACGATGTCGTAGCCTTGCTCGCGGGCGGTCGGAATGTCCTTCATTTCCGGCTCCTCCAGACGCTTGTCGGAGAACACTGCCAACAGGCGCATGTCACCGCTCTGGATGTGCGGCATGGAGTCGGAGATGTCGGTGCTGCCGACCTGGATGTGGCCGCCGAGCAGGGCGGTGGCGATTTCACCGCCACCTTCGAGGGCAACGTAACGCAGGTCGCGCGGGTTGATGCCAGCGGCTTTGGCGATCAGGGCGGTTTGCATCCAGTCCTGGCTCCCGACGGTGCCGCCGGAACCGATCACCACTTTGCTCGGATCTTTCTTCAGCGCCTGTACCAGATCGTCGAGGGTCTTGTAGGGCGAATCGCTTTTCACCGCGATGGCGCCATAGCTGGTGCCGACCGCTGCCAGCCAGCGCACGTTGGTTTCATCGAAACGACCGAACTTGCCTTGGGCCAGGTTCAACAGCGAACCGCTGGACCATGCCACCAAAGTACCGGCATCGGCCGGACGCTGAGCGACCACCGCGTTGTACGCCACCGCGCCGACACCACCAGGCATGTAGGTCACGCGCATCGGTTTGGTCAGCAGTTTTTCGTTGATCAGCGCGCTCTGCGCCAGTTTGCAGGTCAGGTCGAAACCTCCGCCGGGGGAGGCCGGGGCGATGCATTCCGGGCGTTTTGGCTCGGCAAGCGCGTGGCCGGTGAACAGCAGGACGCTGGCGGCGAGGGCTAGTTTACGCATTGACAGGTTCATTCATGTCTCCTTGGGAGTTGTTGTTATCGACGTGCTGAATTACCAAAGGGCAACGCTATAGCTCACCAGCAGACGCACTTCGTCGGCATCGCGAGCAGAATAGTTGGAACGGTAAGTGGCATTGCGCAGGCGCACGGCGACATCCTTGGGCGCGCCGCTTTGTACAACATATTTAATCTCGCTGTTGCGTTCCCACTCTTTGCCTTCGTCGCCGTTCTTGAGCTTGATGTTGTCACCGCTCACGTAACGGCTCATGAAACTCAGGCCCGGGATGCCGAGCTTGACGAAGTCGAAGTCATAACGCGCTTGCCAGGAATGCTCTTCGGCGCCGGAAAAGTCGTTGATCTGTACGAAGTTGACCAGGTAGGGGGCGGCACCATCTACATACGGGAAGGCGGTGTCACCGGCCAGTACGGTAGGGCTGACGCTGGAGAGGCGGGTAGGCGCGAATGCCCGGGTCTGCAAGGACTGCATGGGTGACTTACTCCGTTTATTGTTCTTATTTATCGAAAACGCTTCGAGGCGTTTTTCGGGTCGCTGCGTGGCAACAGCGACGGCAGTCGAAACTGCCCGTGGCTAGACTCTAACGAGCTAACCTTTCGCTAACCTTTCAGAAGACTTTCGCGTTTTTTTAGGCTTCACAGTGGCGGATGCGGCTGTAAACTCCGCGCCAAAGAATGGCGTCGACCATCCCTGAATGAGGTAAAAATCCATGCGTGTCCTGCTCGTCGAAGACCATCTGCAGCTCGCCGAAAGTGTCGCCCAGGCGCTCAAGAGCACCGGGCTGACCGTGGATGTGCTGCACGATGGTGTAGCGGCCGATCTGGCGCTGGGCAGCGAGGAATACGCCATGGCGATCCTCGACGTCGGCTTGCCGCGCATGGATGGATTCGAAGTGCTGGCGCGGCTGCGTGCGCGGGGCAAGAACCTGCCGGTCCTGATGCTGACCGCCCGCAGCGACGTCAAGGATCGGGTCCATGGCCTGAACCTCGGCGCCGACGATTACCTGGCCAAGCCTTTTGAGCTCACTGAACTCGAAGCCCGGGTCAAAGCCTTGTTGCGCCGCAGCGTGTTGGGCGGTGAGCGTATTCAGCGCTGTGGTGTGCTGGCCTACGACCTGGAAACACGGCGCTTCACGCTGGGTGAAGAATTGCTGACCCTGACCTCCCGCGAGCAAGCGGTGCTTGAAGCGCTGATCGCACGCCCTGGTCGGGTGATGAGCAAAGAGCAATTGGCATCCCAGGTGTTCGGCCTCGACGAAGAAGCCAGCCCCGATGCGATCGAAATCTACGTGCACCGCTTGCGCAAGAAACTGGACGGTCAGCCGGTCGCCATCGTGACCTTCCGCGGCCTCGGCTATTTGCTGGAAAGCCGCGATGCATAAGCCCAGCAGCCTGCGCTGGCGGTTGCTGTGGAACCTCGCACTGTTGCTGGTGGTGTTGATGCTGGCCAGTGGATTGAGCGCTTACTGGAACGGCCGCGAAGCCGCCGACACCGCGTATGACCGGACCTTGCTGGCGTCGGCGCGGACCATCGCCGCCGGCCTGTCCGAACGCGACGGCAGCCTCAGTCTCGACGTGCCTTACGTGGCCCTCGATACGTTTGCCTACGACAGCGCCGGACGGATTTTTTATCTGGTCAACGACATCAACCAGAAGCTGATCTCCGGTTATGAAAACCTTCCGCCACCGCCACCGGGTACGCCACGCACCGATAACTATCCTGCCCTGGCCCGCTTCTACAATGCGACGTATCAGGGGCAGAACGTGCGCGTCGTCAGCCTGCTCAAGGCGGTCAGCGAACCGAACATGAACGGCATGGCGGAAATCCGTGTGGCGGAAACCGATGAAGCCCGGGTCAGCATGGCCCGCAGTCTGGCGGCCGATACTTTATTGCGCCTGGGCATGCTGGCGCTCGGTGCGTTGTTGTTGGTGTGGTTTGCGGTCAGTGCGGCATTGCGTCCGCTGGAACGCTTGCGCACGGCGGTGGAGGAGCGACAACCCGATGATCTGCGGCCGCTGCCCCTGGTGGAAGTGCAGCGCGAATTGTGGCCGCTGGTGCGTGCGCTCAATCACTTTACCGAGCGTTTGCGCGAGCAGTTCGAGCGCCAGGCGCAGTTCATTGCCGATGCCGCCCATGAATTGCGCACACCGCTGGCAGCGCTCAAGGCGCGACTGGAACTGGGCATGCGTTCGGCTGAGCCCGACACGTGGCGCAGCACCCTGGAAACTGCCGCCCAGGGCACCGATCGCTTGACCCATCTGGCTAACCAACTGCTCTCTCTGGCGCGGGTCGAAAATGGCGCCCGGGCGATTGCCGAGGGTGGCGCGCAGTTGCTGGATCTGAGTCAGTTGGCGCGTGAGCTGGGCATGGCCATGGCACCGCTGGCCCACAAACGTGGCGTCGCACTGGCGCTGGAGGCAGACGAGCCGGTATGGATGCGAGGCGAGCCGACATTGCTGAATGAACTGCTGAGCAATCTGGTGGACAACGCCCTGGCCCACACGCCAACGGGTGGCAATGTGATTTTGCGTGTTACCGCACCGGCGGTGCTGGAGGTCGAAGATGACGGCCCGGGCATTCCCGCTGAAGAGCGTGGCCGGGTGTTCGAGCGGTTTTACCGGCGAAATCAGCATGTCGCCGGATCAGGTTTGGGGTTGGCGATTGTCGGAGAAATCTGCCGCGCACATCTGGCGCAAATCAGCCTGCATGATGGAGAGCACGCAGGGTTGAAGGTGCGGGTGAGTTTTACTGCGGGGGAGTAACACTCTATCTGTGACTAGGGGGCTGGCATTCATGTTCAGTAAAACATCGAACGGGTTTCTTCCAGATCGTCGCACAGCACCTTGTCGTCAAAGTCGATGCCCAGCGTCTTGAGTGCCGGCACGTTCAAGACATCGACGCGGGCGAATGGATGGTCGGTATCCTTGTGGCAATACAGGCTGGCAATCTGCACCAGGTCCGCATAATCGACCTGTGCAGAGTGGCGTTTGAAGTCCAGGTATAGCCGCGGCACTTGTACGAGCTTGTTTGGAAACTCCCAGACTTTGAGCAGTTTTTCGCCAATCAGTGGATGTATTTCGTCGATCACATGATTGAGGCTGACCGGGTCGGACAACAATTCATAATGGTCTTCGGCATAGGTCAGGATCGGCAGCACGCCAATCTGGTGCACCAGCCCGCCGAGCGCGGCTTGATCGGGTTTAAGCCGGGTGTAGCGGCGACACAGGGCATAGCTGACCCCGGCAATTTCCAGGCTTTTGCGCCAGACATCGCGCATTTTCTGCTCCACGACATCGGAGCGGGCATGAAAAATCTGCTCCATCACCAGCCCGATGGCCAGGTTACAGCTGTAGTTGATGCCCAGGCGTGTGATTGCGGTGTGCAGATCGGTCACTTCCTGGGTGGCACGCAACAGCGGACTGTTGACCACTTTGATCAGGCGCGCCGACAGTGCGGTATCGCGACCGATCACTTTGCTCAGGGTACTGACGCTGACTTCCGGGTTTTCAGCGGCCTTGCGAATTTGCAGGGCCACTTCCGGCAACGTTGGCAGAACCAGGTCATCGTTATTGATGGCCTCAACCAAATCCTGTTGGATCTTTTCCGCCAGCTCGCTCATTTAGTTTCTCTAGGTGTTGCGCCAAGTGCTGCCGTTATTGCTGGATTTCGCGATCGCGGTCCAGTTCATAGGGCAGGTCGAGCAGCTGTAAGGAGGGACCTTCAAGCGCCCCCAAGTGGATATCCCCACTTTCTGCTGCTTCGGCTTGCAACACAGCCAGGAGTTCAATGTTTTGCCCGGCGCGGGCGGCAATCACCACTTCGCCGATGGAGCTGCCATGGGTCGAAGAAAACAGCTGGATGCCCGGCTCCGGCAATTCGTCGGCACTGAGTTGCAGACGATACAAGCGGCGCTTGAGTTTGCCCAGATACTGCATCCGCGCGACGATTTCCTGGCCGGTGTAACAGCCTTTCTTGAAACTCACGCCACCAACAGCCTGCAGGTTGAGCATCTGCGGGATGAACAGCTCGCGGGTGCCCGGCATGACCTGGCCGATCCCGGCGCGAACCTGGCCCAGCAGCCATTGGTTCAAATCGCCTTCGCTCAAGTCGGCGGATAATGTGCCCTTGATGGCATCGGCCTGATCGGCGGCGACCCACAACTCGGCCCGTTCTGGCGAGACGCGAATCGCGATCAAACCATCGTTGCGTACAACGCTGTCGGTTTCTGTCGGCAGCTCAAGGCCGAGACGGCCCAGTGCCGCTTCGCCACGCTCAATGCCGAAGCGGACCCACGCAGCGCTTTCATCGGTCAATTTGGACTTGGAGAACACCGCGTATTTTTTCAGGTCTGCCAGTTGAGGCTCCAGCAACTCGGTGGCCATGGCCATGAGCACACCATCACCTTCAATCAGGATGCGAAAACTCGATTGCATCCGGCCTTTTTGCGTGCAGCGCGCGCCGAGGCTGGACCGGGCGTCGCTCAGGTAATTGAGATTGCAGGTCAGTTGGCCTTGCAGGAACTTGCCAGCGTCCGCGCCGCGAACCGCGAGAACACCTTCGTGAGACAGGGAGCAGAAAAAAGCAAAATCGGCCATGGGTCATCGCAGGGTAAAAAGTCTGGTAGACATCATAAGGGGGCGCCTTCGAAATGGGTAGTTAACAAAGGATCGTCGGTGACCGACCAAAGCCGACTGTTCGGTGAGGATCGGGCCTGTATACTTGCGGCCTATTTGAGGAGCGCTCCATGGTCGAAGATGTAGAACTGAATCGCCTCTACTGGCACAGCCGCCGCGGCATGCTTGAGCTTGACGTGTTGCTGGTACCGTTCACGAAAGAGGTTTACGCAACGCTCAACGAGGTGGATCGAGCGTTGTACGTCCGCCTGTTGACGTCTGAAGATCAGGACATGTTTGGTTGGTTCATGGAGCGTACCGAATCGGAAGATCCGGAGCTTCAGCGCATGGTTCGCATGATTCTGGATCGTGTCCAACCCAAGTAATGCGTTCGAATGCCACTGGCATGCCTCACGGCAGTTGCTGGCGGCGTATCTGTTGGCTCAGCTGTTCGCGCTGGGTTCGCTGTTTCTACTGTCTATTGCGCTCTGGACCAGCGTACTCGGGGCTTTGCTGTGCGTGGCTCACGGTATCTGGTTGTTGCCCCGGCAAATCTTGCTGACGCATCCGCAGGCATTCTGCGGCTTGCGTCGCGATGCCGATGGCTGGCAATTATGGAGTCGGGCGGGGGGATGGCAGCCGGTGCAGCTGCGGCCGGACAGCCTGGCGTTACCGTTGGTCGTGGTGTTGCGATTTCGGTTGAGTGGCGAGCGCCGGGTCAGGGCCATTTGCGTGCCCCGGGATTCGCAGGCGGCGGATGTGCACCGACGCCTGCGGGTCCGGCTCAAGTTCAGCCGGCGTAGGTGGGCGGCACCAGAATAGTGTCCAGCGCGACCGGCAACAGGTCCGGGTAGTCGAGGGTGTAATGCAGGCCTCGGCTTTCCTTGCGTTCCATGGCTGACAGGATCATCAGCTCGGCGACCTGGGCCAGGTTGCGCAATTCGATCAGATCCCGGCTGACCTTGTAGTTACTGTAGAACTCGTCAATTTCATCGAGCAACAGTTGCACGCGGTGTTGAGCCCGTTGCAGGCGTTTGTTGGTGCGCACGATGCCGACGTAGTCCCACATGAATCGCCGAAGCTCATCCCAGTTGTGCGCAATGATCACGTCTTCATCGGAATCGGTGACCTGGCTCGCGTCCCAGGTGGGAAGGAGGGCCGGCATGGTTACGCGGGGCAATTGCTCAATAATGTCCGCTGCCGCCGATCGCGCATACACAAAGCATTCCAGCAGTGAGTTGCTGGCCATGCGATTGGCACCATGCAGGCCGGTGAAACTGGTTTCGCCAATCGCATACAGGCCCGGCACGTCGGTGCGGCCCCGTTGATCGACCATCACGCCTCCACAGGTGTAGTGCGCCGCCGGCACCACCGGGATCGGTTGTTTGGTGATATCGATCGAAAACTCGAGGCAGCGCTCGTACACCGTCGGGAAGTGCGTCTTGATGAATGCTTCAGGTTTATGGCTGATGTCCAGATAGACACAGTCGACGCCCAGACGCTTCATCTCATGGTCGATGGCCCGGGCGACGATGTCCCGTGGCGCCAGCTCGGCCCGGGGGTCGAAACGCTGCATGAAGCGTTCGCCGTTGGGTAGTTTCAGGTGCGCCCCTTCGCCGCGCAGGGCTTCGGTGACCAGGAAACTCTTGGCCTGCGGGTGATAAAGGCAAGTCGGGTGGAACTGGTTGAACTCCAGGTTCGCCACCCGGCAGCCCGAGCGCCAGGCCATGGCAATGCCATCGCCGCAGGCACCGTCAGGGTTGCTGGTATAGAGGTAGACCTTGGCGGCGCCGCCGGACGCGAGAATGACAAAACGTGCGCCGTAAGTGTCGACCTGGCCGGTGCCGCGATTGAGCACATAGGCGCCGAGGCAGCGATCGCCTTCCAGGCCCAGGCGTTTTTCGGTGATCAGATCGACCGCAACCCGCTGTTCCAGCAATTCGATGTTGGGTCTTTTCCCGGCTTGATCGAGCAAGGTTCTGAAAATCGCCGCGCCCGTCGCATCCGCGGCGTGGATGATGCGCCGATGACTGTGGCCGCCTTCACGGGTCAGATGAAACTCGAACCCGCCATCGTCTGTGTTCGAGTGCTCATCACGGGTGAAAGGGACGCCCTGGTCGATCAGCCATTGGATGGCTTCCTTGCTGTGCTCGACGGTGAAACGCACGGCATCTTCATGACACAGGCCACCGCCCGCGTTGAGTGTGTCATCGACATGGGACTCAACGGTATCGGTGTCATCCAGTACAGCCGCGACACCACCTTGCGCCCAGAAGGTCGAGCCATTGGCGAGGTTGCCCTTGCTCAGTACCGCGATGCGCAAATGACCGGGCAAGGTCAGCGCAAGGCTCAAGCCGGCAGCGCCGCTGCCGATTACCAGAACATCGTGTTGAAACTGTTGGCTCATTTCAGGATTCCGCTCAAAGCGACCCGGGTCGGGGTTGGCGCACCTGGACTGGCGAGTCAAGGCAGCCGCACAGCCCACTAGTATATAGAGGAGGGGAGCGGCACAATACCCGAGCGAGCATGGCATTGTGAAACTACTGTGACGGAAAATACCGGACGCTTCGTCGGGTGGATTTTCTGCCTTTTAGGCGACACGAAGACTGTATCGTCGATTTAACAGTGTTTTTCCCTGCACGGTTGCACAATGTCGGGACAGCACAGCTATAAATAATTGGAACTTTTGCCAAAGTGCCAAGATCAATAGACCGTTGCCTGAATCAAGGGACAGTGTCGGTTTCGTTGCGGGATCGGTGTTTGATCCTTGCTGAAGAATCCGATGACAAGATTATTCGCGCAGCCGGGTCAACTCGCGCTGCGCTTTTCGTGCGTGCCAAATCAGAGCCCGCAGGAAACTTGCCTGGAGGGGGAGAACTTTTGCGAAAAGCCCGAGTCTATGTTTGCAAGTCTGGTGGTTTAGTTCTGCAAGCCTCCTCCGAGCTTATCGAGGAGTGTTCATGCTAACCCAGGAAGAGGATCAGCAACTGGTCGAACGCGTTCAGCGCGGCGACAAGCGTGCTTTCGATCTGCTAGTGCTGAAATACCAGCACAAAATTCTCGGGTTGATCGTGCGTTTTGTGCACGACACCCATGAAGCCCAGGATGTGGCGCAGGAAGCCTTTATCAAGGCCTACCGTGCGCTAGGAAATTTCCGCGGAGACAGCGCGTTTTACACGTGGCTTTACCGCATCGCCATCAACACGGCGAAAAACTATCTGGTTTCACGCGGCCGTCGGCCGCCGGATAGCGATGTCAGTTCCGAGGATGCAGAGTTCTACGATGGCGATCATGGCCTCAAGGATCTCGAGTCGCCAGAGCGGGCTTTGCTGCGGGATGAGATCGAAGGCACCGTCCATCGAACCATTCAGCAACTGCCGGAAGATTTGCGTACGGCGTTAACTTTACGTGAGTTTGATGGTCTGAGTTACGAGGACATTGCGAGCGTTATGCAATGTCCTGTGGGCACCGTGCGCTCCCGGATCTTCCGCGCCCGGGAGGCCATCGATAAAGCCCTGCAGCCGTTGTTGCAGGAAAACTAAAGACAGCGGCGACAGCCAAGAGAGGAACGCCATGAGTCGTGAAGCCCTGCAGGAATCGCTGTCCGCAGTGATGGATAACGAAGCGGACGAATTGGAATTGCGTCGGGTATTGAATGCCTGTGACGATGTTGAAACCCGTGACACCTGGGCTCGTTATCAGATCGCTCGGGCAGTGATGCACAAGGATCTGCTGCTTCCACGCCTGGACATCGCAGCGGCTGTTTCTGCTGCGCTGGCTGACGAAGCCGTACCGGCAAAAGCCTCCCGTGGACCATGGCGCAGCCTGGGTCGTCTGGCGGTCGCAGCTTCGGTGACCCTTGCGGTGTTGGCGGGTGTTCGCCTGTACAACCAGGACGAGATCGCCGGTGTTGAACTCGCGCAGCACTCCACCCAGCCTGGCCTGGCCGTTCCTCAAGTAAAAGGCCCTGCTGTTTTGGCCGGCTATAATGAGAGCTCGGAAGCTACCGGCCCAATGGCCAATGGCGTATTGCAAGGCCAGCCAGGCTTGAACGATCAACGTCTGCCAGGTTACTTGCGCCAACATGCACAACAGGCTGCATTGAAAGGAACTGAGAGCGCGCTGCCTTACGCTCGTGCTGCAAGCCTGGAAAACCGTTAAGGAGGATCATGCGCGCCATACCTCTACTTACGCTTCTGCTCAGTGGCTGGTTCATTGTTCCAGCCCACGCCGATGACGCTCAGGACTGGTTGAACCGTCTTGGCCAGGCCGAGCGACAGCAAAGCTTTCAGGGTACTTTCGTCTACGAGCGTAACGGTAGTTTTTCTACCCACAACATCTGGCATCGCGTCCAGGATGGCAAAGTCCATGAGCGGTTGCTCCAGCTCGATGGCTCTGCCCAGGAAGTTGTGCGCATTGATGGGAATACTCAATGCGTCAGCGGCATGTTGATAGCAGGACTGGGGGACTCTCCCAATTCTGCCGCTCGCGCACTCGATCCACAAAAGCTCAAGAATTGGTATGACCTTGCGGTTGTCGGCAAGTCGCGTGTGGCGGGTCGCCCCGCAGTGATTGTATCGCTGAAGCCTCGCGACCAGCATCGTTACGGTTTTGAACTGCATCTGGACAAAGAAACCGGCCTGCCACTCAAATCCTTGTTGCTGAGCGACAAGGGGCAATTGTTGGAGCGTTTCCAGTTCACGCGACTGGATACCGCGCAGGCCCCATCCGACAGCGAGTTGCAGCCAGGCGCCGATTGCAAACCGGTCAAACTCGAAAGTGACAAGGCTTCCGCCGTCAAGGTGGCGCAGGTTTGGCACTCTGACTGGTTGCCCCCAGGTTTCGAGCTGATTGCCAGTGCCGCACGCAAAGACCCGGCCACCAAAGCTCAGGTCAATAGCCTGATGTATGACGATGGTCTGGCGCGCTTCTCGGTGTTCCTCGAGCCGCTGAATGGTGCCCCGGTCATCGATACCCGCACTCAATTAGGGCCTACCGTTGCAGTGTCCCGGCGCTTGACCACGGCCCAGGGCGATATGATGGTGACCGTTGTCGGTGAGATACCGCTGGGTACTGCTGAACGAATCGCGCTTTCAATGCGCACCGACGCTACTGCAACCAAGCAGTGAGCTGAAATCGAAATGTTTGGTGAGCATTTCAGTTTGCAAAATCCCCCAAAATTTTTTATAGGTCAGAGCCCCTCGGCTCTGGCCTTGTTTGTTGTTCCCGGAACAAAAATACCGGCGTATTGTTCCCGGTGTTCCTTGCTCCATATCGCTTAACCCTGCTCGTCGTAACGGGAGCCGTATGTCGATACCAAGCTTGAAGTCTTATCTTTCCATCTTTGCCACTGTGCTGTTACTCGGTCAGGCGGTCACCGCGCAAGCGGTCGAATTGCCTGACTTCACGCAGCTGGTCGAGCAGGCCTCGCCTGCGGTAGTGAACATCAGTACCACGCAAAAGCTGCCGGATCGCAAAGTAAACCAGCAAATGCCTGATCTCGAAGGCTTGCCACCGATGCTGCGCGAGTTCTTCGAGCGGGGCATGCCGCCGCCTCAATCTCGATCGCCCCGTGATCGTCAGCGCGAAGCGACCTCTCTGGGGTCGGGTTTCATCATTTCACCTGACGGCTACATCCTGACCAACAATCATGTGATTGCCGATGCCGACGAAATACTCGTGCGTCTCGCTGACCGCAGTGAAATGAAGGCGAAGCTGGTTGGCACCGATCCGCGTTCTGACGTGGCGTTGCTGAAAATCGAAGGCAAGGACCTGCCGGTCCTGAAACTCGGTAAATCCCAGGACCTCAAGGCTGGTCAGTGGGTTGTCGCGATTGGCTCGCCATTCGGCTTTGACCACACCGTCACCCAAGGCATCGTCAGTGCCGTCGGTCGCAGTCTGCCTAACGAAAACTATGTGCCATTCATTCAGACTGACGTGCCGATCAACCCGGGTAACTCCGGTGGTCCGTTGTTCAACCTGAACGGTGAAGTGGTCGGGATCAACTCGCAGATCTACACCCGTTCCGGTGGCTTCATGGGGGTGTCGTTCGCGATCCCTATCGACGTGGCCATGGACGTTTCCAATCAGCTGAAATCCGGCGGAAAAGTCAGCCGTGGCTGGTTGGGTGTCGTGATTCAGGAAGTGAGCAAGGATCTGGCTGAGTCGTTCGGTCTGGATAAACCAGCCGGTGCGCTGGTGGCTCAGATCCAGGACGATGGTCCAGCTGCCAAGGGCGGTTTGCAGGTCGGTGACGTGATTCTGAGCATGAATGGTCAACCGATCGTCATGTCGGCGGATCTGCCGCATTTGGTGGGTGCATTGAAGGAAGGCGCGAAAGCTGATCTGGAAGTGATTCGCGACGGCAAGCGCAAGAATGTCGCGCTGACAGTTGGCGCTATTCCGGATGAAGACAAAGAGCTGGATGGACTGCCTAAATCCAGCGTTGAACGCAGCAGCAACCGTTTGGGCGTGTCTGTCGTCGAATTGACCGACGAGCAGAAGAAAACCTACGACCTCAAGGGCGGTGTGTTGATCAAGGAAGTCCAGGACGGTCCTGCTGCCCTGATCGGCTTGCAGCCGGGTGATGTGATCACACATCTGAACAATCAGGCCATTGGCTCCACCAAGGAGTTCGCGGAAATCGCCAAGGCGTTGCCGAAGAACCGTTCGGTGTCGATGCGAGTATTGCGTCAAGGTCGCGCCAGCTTCATCACCTTCAAACTGGCTGAGTAATCCGGTTGTTGGCTGAAAAAAAAACCGCCTCGAAAGAGGCGGTTTTTTTATGACTGAAACAAATCAGCCCATCATGTCCTTGATCATGCGCTCTTGCTCCATCAGCTCGCGTTGGCGTGCATCGATCCGTGACGACAGCGGGAAGTTGGTACCCGCCTTGCGCTTGGCGAAGTCCAGCTGCTGGATGGCCTGGCGATAGTCGCCGACCAGCGCAAAGTATTCGGCGCGCGCCTGATGCAGGCCGATGATGTTTCCGGACAGGCCACGAGTCTCCGCGACCTGATACCACACGTCCGGATCGTCCGGGCGCGACTTGAGCAGACCTTCGAGGGCCTTCTCCGCATCGGCGGTGCGGTTCTGTTTCAGCAACAAATCGACGCGCATCTGGTTCAGCGGATAATTGCCGGGATACTGGGCCAGCATCCGGTCAACCCGGGACTGGGCGTCCGGCAAGCGATTGTTGGTGATGTCCAGATCGACTTGAGCGAGGTTGTAGATGATCTCGTTTGGCGCCTTGGCCAGGAGCAACTTGAGATTCTCACGGGCCTCATTCAGTTGACCGCCCTTGATCTGAGCGATAGCCAAGCCATAACGCGCGACGTCACTTTTCGGGTTTTCATCAAGTAAGGCGCGGAAGCGTTTGGCGCCCAATCCCGGGGTTTCTTCATAGATCAGCTGGACGCGTGCGCGAATCAACTGATAGCGCAGGGAGTCTTCGATGCCACCTTTTGGGGCCTGCTCGGCGCGGTTGCGGGTGTCGGCGATCCGAGATTCGGTGACTGGGTGAGTCAGCAGGAATTCCGGCGGCTTGGCGTCGAAGCGATACTGACGGCCCAGGCGCTCGAACATGCTAGGCATTGATCGAGGGTCGTAACCGGCTTTTTCCAGATTGACGATGCCAATGCGGTCGGCTTCCTGTTCATTCTGGCGTGAGAACCGACGCTGTTCCTGAATCGCCGCTGCCTGGGTGCCTGCGATGGCGGCGATCCCGGCGTCGCCGGCACCTGCTGCGGCAATCACGATGCCGGCCAGCAGGGCCGCCATCATTGGCACTTGCATACGTTGCTGGGCTTCGACGCCCCGGGCGAAGTGGCGTTGCGACAAGTGAGCCAATTCGTGGGCCATCACCGAGGCATACTCGCCTTCGCTCTGGGCGTTAAGGAACAAACCGCCGTTGACCCCGACAATCCCGCCCGGCGCTGCAAAGGCGTTGAGCTGTGGGCTGTTGATCAGGATGAACTCCAGGCGCCGGTCACTGACCTGGCTGGTTTCAACCAGCCGATAAACACTGGATTCGACATAGTCCTTGAGCTGCGGGTCGTTGAGTTGCGATACCTGACTGCGCAGCATCGCCAACCAGGCGCGCCCTAACTGGTGTTCCTGTTGGGGTGAGACAATGGCAGAACTGGCGTCGCCGAGTGACGGCAAGTCGTCGGCGAAGCCCGGTGAGGCGAGCAGGCAAGCGAGCGTCAGCAGGGTAGGGCGCAAAAAAGTCATGCACAAAGCCTTAGAAGACAAAGACCTTACTGTAGCCGGACACCAGCGCTGCGACCAGATATTCTAGGCGACTCAACCACCTGAACCCGGAGTGATGCAATGATCGACGCTGTAGAGCATGACGTTGAGCTGGACGCCAGCGGCCTGAATTGCCCTTTGCCTTTGCTCAAGGCCAAGATGGAGCTCAATCGGATGGCCAGCGGCGCGGTGCTCAAGGTGGTTGCCACCGATGCGGGTTCTCAGCGTGACTTTCGCACCTTTGCCCGATTGGCCGGTCATACGCTGCTTCGTGAAGAAGATGAGGCGGGTGTATACCGCTATTGGTTGAAAAAAGCCTGAAATCTGCGGCGTTTTGTTCTTAAGGAATGTTGATGTTCAAAGTGTTACGCGACTGGATTCAGCGCTATTTCTCCGATGAAGAGGCGGTGGTGCTGGCTGTCCTGCTGTTTCTGGCGTTCACCGCTGTCCTCACGCTGGGCGGCATGCTCGCGCCGGTTCTGGCGGGGATGGTGCTGGCGTATCTGATGCAGGGGTTGGTGGTGTCTCTCGAGCGCCTGCGCGTTCCCGGCGGGGTGGCGGTGGGGCTGGTTTTTGCGTTGTTCATG
The DNA here is from genome assembly GCF_030417915.1 of Pseudomonas sp. C32. Classification (NCBI taxonomy): domain Bacteria; kingdom Pseudomonadati; phylum Pseudomonadota; class Gammaproteobacteria; order Pseudomonadales; family Pseudomonadaceae; genus Pseudomonas; species Pseudomonas sp. C32. Next base: position 87,362 of record NZ_JAUHUK010000020.1, read on the forward strand.
GGGTTGCTTCTGGTCTTCATCGTGGTGGTCGTGCCGCTGCTGTGGCATCAACTGATCACGCTGTTCAACGAGTTGCCAGGCATGCTCGCCAAATGGCAGTCGCTTTTGTTGCTGTTGCCCGAACGTTATCCGCATCTGGTGTCCGACGAGCAGGTGTTGCGGGTCATCGAAGTGGCACGGGGCGAGATCGGCAAGTTCGGCCAGTTGGCGCTGACCTTTTCACTGTCGAGCCTGCCTCTGCTGGTGAACATCATGATCTATCTGGTGTTGGTGCCGATCCTGGTGTTCTTCTTTCTCAAGGATCGCGCAATGATCGGTGAGTGGGTGCGCGGTTATCTGCCTCGTGAGCGGGCGTTGATTACCCGTGTCGCCCGTGACATGAACCGGCAGATTGCCAATTACATTCGCGGCAAGGTCATTGAGATTTTCATTTGCGGCGGCGTGACCTACGTCGCCTTCGTTGTCCTGGAGCTCAACTATGCGGCGCTGCTGGCGTTGCTGGTGGGGATTTCGGTGGTAGTGCCGTATGTCGGGGCTGTCGTGGTGACGGTGCCGGTGTTTCTGATTGCACTGTTCCAGTGGGGTTGGAGCGATCAGTTCATTTATTTGATGGCGGTGTACGGGATCATCCAGACGCTGGATGGCAACGTGCTGGTGCCACTGTTGTTCTCGGAAGCCGTCAACATGCACCCGGTTGCGATCATCTGCGCGGTCTTGTTGTTTGGTGGGTTGTGGGGCTTTTGGGGTGTGTTCTTTGCGATCCCCCTGGCGACACTGTTCAAGGCCGTGCTGGATGCCTGGCCGCGTAAAGAGCCTGTGGTGGCACCGCTGCTTTAGATTGTAAAAAGATCGCAGCCTGCGTGGGAATATGTAATCCCGTAGCTGCCGCAGGCTGCGATCTTTTAGGAATCAGGCTTTATTCAGTGCCTGGGCCGCCGCCAAAACAGCGTCAACATGCCCGGGCACCTTCACACCGCGCCATTCCTGACGCAGCACGCCATCCTTGTCGATCAGGAACGTGCTGCGATCCACGCCCATGTATTCCTTGCCGTAGAGCTTTTTCAGCTTGATCACGTCGAACAGCTGGCAGAGCGCTTCCTCTTTGTCGCTGATCAGCTCGAAAGTGAACGCTTGCTTGGCTTTGAAGTTTTCGTGGGACTTGAGGCTGTCTCGGGAAACGCCGAACACTTCGGTGTTCGCGGCTTTGAAAGCCTCCAGCTGATCCCGAAAGCCTTGGCCCTGGGTCGTGCAGCCCGGTGTGCTGTCCTTCGGGTAGAAGTAGATCACCACCTGCTTGCCCTTCAGGCCCGCAAGACTGACGGTTTGCCCGCTGGTGGCGGGTGCTTCGAAATCGGCAACCGGTTGGTCGATGGCAACGGCCATGAGAACTTCCTTACATTGGGTTCTGTGGACGCCACGGTTCGATCAGGGCGTCGAGGTTCAGCGCGTCGGCGAAATCCAGGAACTGATCGCGCAGCCAGCTGATTTGCACGCCAGCAGGCAAGGTCACGGTAAACGTGGCGTTGAGCATGGTGCCGCCGGTTTGTGGAGCCTGATACGTGTCGCACGTCAGGTTTTCCAGCTCGACATTGTGGTCCATGAAGAACTGGCACAACTCGTTGATGATGTCCGAGCGGTAGGCCGAGCTCACGTAGGCAACGTACGGCAAGGCCTGCGGGCGGTTCTCCAGCGCTGCGCTACGCACCACGTTGACGGTGAACGCGTGTCGTTTGGCCAGAACAGGGAGGCTGCCTTCAAGGCGTGCCAGGGCATCCCAGCTGCCGGTGATTTCCAGTACGAGCGCACTGCATTCGCCATGACGGGTCAGGCGAGAGGTGACCACGGCGCAGCGGTTTTCATGGCTGGCGCGGCACAGGACGTTGGTCAGCTCCATGGGGTTGGCGCCGAGGGCACTGATGACAAGGAATTGTTCGCGAACTGTGGGGGTGGACATGCAGCATTCCTAAAGCGATGAGCGGTCGATACTGTCAGGGCAGTTTTTTCGGGGGCAAGCCTGCGGATGTCGAATTCAGAAAGCCTCAGGCGCAGGTTGCAACGTGCTCCAGTATGGCAGGAGCGGGGGGTGGCAACGCTGGAATGGGGCTTGTGATGCCGAAAAAGGAGGCAAAAACCCGACGGACGAGCTTGTCAGTACCGATCAAAGTCTGAAGGGTAGCGAAAAGCGGCGCCAAGGGGAATGGCGGCAGCGCAGTACTTCGCTTGTGCAAGCATCTTGGCGCCAGTACCATTACGGCTCTCTTTTTCCGGCAGGAGCGGTTGCATGATTGCGGGCAGTATGGTGGCACTGGTCACACCCATGGATGCACAAGGTCGTCTCGACTGGGACAGCTTGAGCAAACTGGTGGACTTTCACCTGCAAAACGGCACCCACGCCATCGTGGCGGTCGGCACCACAGGTGAATCGGCCACCCTTGATGTGAACGAACACATCGAAGTGATCCGCGCCGTGGTCAAGCAGGTCAATGGCCGAATTCCGGTGATTGCCGGTACCGGCGCCAACTCGACCCGCGAAGCGGTCGAGCTGACCCGTAACGCCAAAGAGGCCGGCGCCGACGCGTGCCTGCTGGTCGTGCCGTATTACAACAAACCGACCCAGGAAGGCCTGTACCTGCACTTCAAGCACATTGCCGAATCGGTCGACATCCCTCAGATCCTCTACAACGTGCCTGGCCGTACCTCCTGCGACATGCAGGCAGAGACAGTGATCCGTCTGTCCACCGTGCCAAACATCATCGGCATCAAGGAAGCCACTGGCGACCTGAAGCGTGCAAAAGCCATCCTTGATGGCGTGAGCAAAGACTTCATCGTGCTCTCCGGTGATGATCCGACCGCGGTCGAGCTGATCCTGATGGGCGGCAAGGGCAACATTTCCGTCACTGCCAACGTCGCGCCGCGCGAAATGGCTGACCTGTGCGAGGCCGCGCTCAAGGGCGACGCCGAGACTGCACGCGCCATCAACGAAAAACTGATGCCGTTGCACAAGGACCTGTTCATCGAAGCCAACCCGATTCCGGTGAAGTGGGCTTTGGTCGAAATGGGCCTGATGCACGAAGGCATTCGCCTGCCGCTGACCTGGCTGAGCGCACCTTGTCATGAAACGCTTCGCACGGCCCTGCGCCAGTGCAGCGTCCTGGTTTAATTGAGGAAGTACAACGCATGAAGCGAATGGCCGGACTTTCCGCACTTGCCTTGGTCATCTCCAGCACGAGTGGCTGTGGATGGCTCTGGGGCCCGGAAGGTTATTTCCGTGACCGTGGTAGCGATTACCTGGAAGCGCAACAGACTGCACCGATGCAATTGCCGCCAGACATCACCACCGCCAAGCGTCTGGATCCACTGCTGCCGATCCCGCGCAACGTGGCGGATGACACCGCCAAGGGTGAATACATCGTTCCTCGTCCGCAGCCATTGACGGCTGGGGCCGACGCCAGCGCGTACTCCCTGCAGAAGAGCGGTGATTCGCGCTCGATCCTGGCGCAAAGTCCGCCGGCCGAAGTCTGGCCTGTGGCTGTTCAGTTCTACCAGGACAATGGTTTCCGCCTGGATGAGCAGCGTCCGCAAACCGGTGAGTTCACCACCACTTGGCAACGTTCCGATGAACTGTCCGCAGCCATGGCCAAGCGTCTGAGCGCGGCCGGTGTCAGCGCCGACAGCGAAACCCGTGTGCGAGTGCGCATCGAGCCGGGCGTGCAGCGCAACACCAGTGAAGTCTATGTAGTCAGCGCTGAACGTTCTGCCGGCAGCACCGCCGACGTCGATTTCACCAACCGTTCGGTCAACACTGGCCTGGACGCGGCACTGGTCGACGACATGCTCGCGAGCATGAGTCGCATCTCGGAGAAGGGCGGTTCGGTCTCCATGCTGGCATCGCGAGATTTCGATGCGCCTAGCCGTGTGAGCCTGAGTGAAGACGGCAGCGGCAACCCTGTGCTGAACGTCGGTACCGATCTGGATCGTGCCTGGTCGAGCGTCGGTCGTGCGCTAGAACAGGGCGAATGGCGCGTTGAAGACATCAACCGCAGCCTGGGCCTGTACTACATCAACCTGGCTGAAAAAGCCGAGAGCAAAGACGACAAGCCTGGCTTCTTCAGCAGCCTGTTCGGCAGCGCGCCGAACAAGGAAGAAGTTGAAGCCCGTGCCGAGCGTTATCAGGTTCGCCTGAGCAAGGTCGGCGAGAACGTCCAGGTGACAGTCGAGAAAAACATCAACACCGTCGCGCCAGCTGATGTGGCACGTAAAGTGTTGAGCGTGATTCAGGACAACCTGGGCTGATCTCATGCGTTTTGCCGTTCTCGGCAGCGGTAGCCAAGGGAACGGCACGCTGATAGCCAGCGCTGATACGTATGTGCTGGTGGATTGTGGTTTCTCCCTGCGGGAAACCGAAAAACGCCTGCTGCGCCTGGGTGTGAACCCTGCGCAGCTGAGCGCGATACTCGTGACCCACGAACATGCCGACCACGTGCATGGCGTGGGTTTGCTGTCTCGGCGCTACAATCTGCCTGTCTACCTCAGTCGCGGGACCTTGCGCGGGATGCGCAAACTGATTGAACCCGCAGGTTTCCTGGCGGGTGGCGAACAGCTGCAAGTCGGTGCCTTGAGCATTGGTGTCATTGCCGTGGCTCATGATGCACAGGAGCCGACGCAGTATGTGTTCAGTGACGGTGAGCGGCGTTTCGGCCTGTTGACCGACCTGGGTTCGTACTGCGACAAGGTGCTGGACGGCTATCGGGATCTCGATGCGTTGATGATCGAGTCCAATCATTGCCGTGACATGCTGGCTCGCGGTCACTACCCGTCCTTTCTCAAGCAGCGGGTTGGCGGTGAACTGGGACATTTGAACAACCACCAGGCGGCATTCCTGGTGTCCGAGTTGGGCTGGCAAGGCCTGCAACATCTGGTCCTGGCCCATCTGAGCAGCAAGAACAACCTGCCGCGGCTGGCCCGGCAATGTTTTGTCGACACCCTCGGGTGCGACCCGGACTGGCTGCAACTGGCCGATCAAGATTCAGGGCTCGACTGGCGACACATCGCCTAGCCCATCTACTTACCAAGCGGAGCCCATCATGGAAAAACGTGAAGAACTCTACCGCGGCAAAGCCAAGTCGGTTTACAAGACCGACGACGCTAACCGCTTGATCCTGCTGTTTCGCAACGACACCTCGGCGTTCGACGGCAAGCGCATCGAACAGCTCGACCGCAAAGGCATGGTGAACAACAAGTTCAACGCCTTCATCATGCAGAAACTCGAAGCGGCCGGCGTACCGACCCAATTCGACAAACTGCTGGGCGACAACGAGTGCCTGGTGAAGAAGCTGGACATGATCCCGGTTGAATGCGTCGTGCGTAACTACGCCGCCGGCAGCCTGGTCAAGCGTCTGGGTGTGGAAGAGGGCATGAAACTCAACCCTTACACCTTCGAACTGTTCCTCAAGGACGACGCCAAGGGCGACCCGTTCATCAACGAATCCCACGTCGTGGCGTTCGGTTGGGGCACTGCCGAGCAACTGGTTCGCATGAAAGAACTGTCGCTCAAGGTCAACGAAGTGCTGAACAAGCTGTTTGACGACGCCGGCCTGCTGCTGGTCGACTTCAAACTCGAATTCGGCGTGTTCCACGACGGCACCATCGTCCTGGGCGACGAGTTCAGCCCGGACGGCTGCCGCCTGTGGGACAAGGCTACCGGCAAGAAAATGGACAAGGACCGCTTCCGTCAGGGCCTCGGTGACGTCATCGAAGCCTACGAAGAAGTCGCCAATCGTCTGGGCGTACCGCTTTAATCGACGCAAGCATCTGATAGCACAGAAATATTTCGCTCAGGGGGTTCGCTTCCGGCGAAAGTGTTGTTATGATGCGCGCCGTTGGAGAGATGCCAGAGTGGCCGAATGGGACGGATTCGAAATCCGTTGTACCTTCACCGGTACCTAGGGTTCGAATCCCTATCTCTCCGCCATACATAGAAAAGCCCCGCAAATCAATGGTTTGCGGGGTTTTTTGTTTTTTGATAGTGCTACTCTGTTGTACTACTCAATCTTGCTGTTTTGCGGTTCCGCAACGGTCATTTCTTCGCATGTCTGTCAGCCAGTTGCTGGGCAACGTCTAACGCGAATTTCAGGACGTTTGCAGCCTCTGTGAACGCTTCTGGATCATTCGTCCCCTCGAAGATTATTCCGCCCTTTGTGATGTCTGAATCGAACCCGCTTTCGCGCAAGGTGATGTTTCAACGTCTATCCAGCCCGTTACAGGCTGGCGTTCGCTTTTTCCTCGTTCCTTCGCCCGCACCGCCATCGGCAGTTTTTGCAAATCTAGCTGCCCTAGAGTTTATTCCAGTGTCGCGACAACAAAATTTCGCCATTACCCGAATGTACCGCTAACCAATCGGCCGGCCGAAGTATCAGTTCGGCGACCTCAGAATCCAGAGGACGATGACGCAGAGCTGCCCAAGTGCCTACTCGACGATTCCAGATCCAGGCGTTTTTTCCGGATCTTCGTTGACAACAAATCCTTGATGGCGAAATTTTGATACTACACGTCGAGTTGGCGGGAGCGACGAAGCGCTGACGGAGATTATTGTTTTCGCACAAAAGCAGGAAACAATAATCATGCTGCCGTCGACCAAGAAAATAGATTGCCACGTTCATTTTTATACTTCGGAAGATCTTCGTCGGGTGGCCGGTTCGTTGCCTTATACGTTACCTGAGCCGCATCCGCTGACTGCTTATTTGGATAGGTTGATAGATGCCGGAATTGCACCGACGCTTATCAATAATGTTCATCTAAGTATCCTGCCGGACTCAGAAAACGTGTTCGCTTCCTTTGAGGAGCTCAACAAACTCCAGGCCGTAGACCCGCAGCGCTATGGGGGTATCAAACTGGTGGGCACGATCAAGGCAGAGCCTGCTTATGCCACTCAGGAGCGTCTCTCGCACCCGCAGGTGATTGGCGCTCGAATCGTCCTGCATGATGCGAGACCTGAAACGGTTTCTGATACGCGGTTCAGTGATGGGCAATGGTCGGCATTTTATGCCCGTCTGTTCCCGCACCAGCATCTGCACATTTACGCGAAGGAAGCCGAGACGAATCTGCGCGTATTGCGCCAGATCCCTCGCGATGTACGGGTCATCATCGATCATCTAGGCACCTGTCACTGCGAGCGTGACATTACAGAACCGGCTTATACCGCGCTACTCGCTGAAGCGAGAGATCGAGGCAACGTATGGTTCAAAGGTCCTGGCTATCGCACCTCTGTTCACCCCGAGGAAACCGCTCGTTTCGTGACGCAGATTGCTTACGCGGTCGGCACGGACAAGATACTTCTGAGCGCCACCGATGCACCTCATGTCGGAACTGACAACCAGGGTGTGCCGTATTCCGACCTTTTTGATTTGAACAAGGCCTTCAACTTTGTTGATGCCGTTGCACATTATGTATCTAAAGAAACCCGAATTCCTGTTGGTCAACTTCTCCGTGGAGCACCTGACCAATTGGTAAGTTGATCTCCGCCCACGCTCCAACCTCGAGATATCTAGCGATGACGAACATTACAACAAAAGACATCAACTTCACCGTCAAGTATGGCGATGAAACCCTGAGCCTCAAAGGCACGGTTTTTCAGCCAGAACAACTCGACGCCGCGGCGCAAAAACTGCCACCGGTCATCTTCAACTCCGGCTTCACCGGCGGGGTCACGATGTACGGCCAACTGTTCGGTCGCGCCCTGGCAGGCCTGGGTTATCGCGTCATGACCTACGACGTGGCAGGCTTTTTTTCCAACAAGCACATCCGAAATACCCTCGAGTCAGGTGACAAGGTCATCACCAACGTCATCCTTGAAGATCAGAAAGATGAAGTGCTCGGTGCCGTTGAATGGGCGCGCGAGAATTTCGGTGAGATGCCGGTGGTCGCATCGTGGGCGATGGGCTCGGTGGCAAGCCTCGGTGCAGTGGCTGAACTGGCTGCGGCCGGCGGTGAACAGATCCGCTTCTGGGTGCCGATGAGCTACACCAACATCCGCACACTGCAAGCCTTGCGTGCTGATCAGGCAGCAGCTGACGCGGCCATTCTGCAACTCGCGGATGACGCGCCGATCCCTCCATTCGACACCGGCACTGATGCGACCCGTCTCGGTTATTACCCGCTGGACCCTGAAACTCAGGCTTATGTTGATCAGCAACTGGGTGGCTACACTGAAGCAGGCGGCGCGGACCGTTGGCCGGGCTGCACCTACGTGACGGCGAAGTCTTACAAGTCCTATGTGGCGTATGACCCTGAGCAGTCCATCGAGGGTGCCAAAGGCTTCCCGCCTGCGCTGATCATCCACGGCGCCGACAACACCTTGCACATGCCGTCGGAGTCTGTGCGTCTGCACCAAAACTATCCGGGCGATGCCGGCCCGAATGCGCTGATCATTTCGCACATGCAACACGGCCAGCAGAATCAGGTCGACAGCCCTGTGTTCGAGTCGATGATCCAGAGCATCGACGAAGCTATCCGCGCGCGCGGCTGATCCGCTCGTCACTCTCCTGCGAGACCTCGGGCGTCGAGGCCTCGCAGCGATTTTTTACATCGTGGGGTGTATTCCTCCCGTCATTCTGATCGGTCGTAACGCTTCGGCATGGCTCGTTCACTGTCTCAACGATTCAATCTGGCTGAATGCGTGCCCAACCCCTAACATGGTGTGTCCAAAGCCACTCCCTCGGGCTGGCCTAAGCTGTTCACTTGAACTGCTGGAACCAACCATGACAAGGACCCGGCGATGACAGCCCCCAGTGAATCAGCGACGTCTGTGAATAGCTCCACAACCAAGCGAATTGGGCTGCTCATTCTCCCTCAGTTCTCCATGATGGCCCTGGCAGGTGCCAGTGAGCCTCTGCGCGCGGCCAATCGACTTTCTGGCAAAGCGCTTTATGAGTGGAGCCTGCTTACGGAAACGGGTGGGCCGGTCAGCTCCAGCAGTGGTATCGAGATTCAGACCATACCAGTTGATCAGGCCCCGGAACTGGATCGTGTTTTTGTCCTGGCGAGCCTGGATATCGAGCGTCAGAAACCACCGAAAATGCTGCGCTTCCTGCAGCGTGCAGCGTCTCGCGGGATAACCGTAGGCGCACTGAGCACAGGTACGTTCATCCTCGCCCGCGCCGGGCTACTCGAAGGTAAGCGCTGCACCTTGCACTGGGAGTCCATCGGCCAGTTTTCGGAGGAATTCCCCACGATCGAAGTCACGAAGGAGCTGTACGTCAATCATGGAAACCGTTGGACGTGTGCCGGGGGGACGGCGGCCATCGATCTCATGCTGGCACAAATCGCGCTTGATTTCGGTAACCAGCTGGCGGCGAACATCGCCGAACAATTTCTGCACGCCAGGATAAGAGCGCCGGAAGAGCATCAGCGGATGTCGATTCAGTGGCGGTTCGGCATTCACGATCGCAGGCTGACAGCCGCCATCGCCTTCATGGAGGACAATCTGGAGAACATCGTCGGCATCGAAGAAATCGCCGACCGATGCAACCTGTCCCACCGTCAACTTGAACGGCTGTGGCATCAGCACTTCGGCATGACGCCGAAGAAATTCTATCTGGAGCTCAGATTGAATGAAGCACGCCGGTTGCTGCAAGAAAGCACCCAGCCCATTGCGTCCATTGCCTACAGCTGTGGGTTCGTTTCAGCGTCACATTTGGGTGCAGCTTACCGTCGTGTCTGGGGATGTACACCCGGTGAAGAGCGGCGGAAATTTGATGATGCTCATTCCTGATTTCAGTCATTGAGTGCATGGATCAACAAACGCTAATCCCCTGAAAGCATCCGTACCAACCCTCTCCTCAAAATCCCATAGCAAGCTAATGACTCGGTCAGACAGGCGGTGCGCTCTGGCAAACCTTGGTCATTTGGTGATCCTGCATACTTCCGTCTTCAATCGCCCCCGCGCCTTGCATTACGCGTTGATTTGTTACGTGACGTCGTTTTTTTGATAGAAATTGTCGAACCCGAATCTAAGAGGGTCTACGGTAGCGCGGTAATGTTTCCTACAGATCCGGCGCTCAATTCCAGATACGCGACCGATAAAAATAACAATGACTACAGAAGGCATAACAACCATGGAAACCTTGAGTTTCATTCTGGAAAACGTCGGGCTGATCAGTCTGCTACTTGGACAACACCTTCTCATCGTGGCGGTAGCGGTAGGTTTGGCAATCCTGACCGGCGTGCCTGTCGGGATCGCGATCTCTCAGCACCCCAGAACACGTCGTTGGGTCCTGGCCTTCGCTGCTGTCCTGATGACTATTCCTTCTGCCGCGCTGTTCGGGCTGATGATTCCGGCCCTGTCGCTGATTGGCTATGGGATCGGCGTCGTACCGGCGGTCATTGCGCTGTTTCTTTACTCCCAATTGCCCATCATCCGAAACACCACCACTGCGATCTCCAACATCGATCCTGCATTGCGCGAAGCGGCGATCGGGATGGGCATGTCGACCGGGCAACGATTGCGCAAAGTTGAACTGCCGATTGCGGTTCCGCTGATCATGGCGGGCGTGAGGATGGCGACCGTCATCAACATCGGCATCGCAGCCATCGCGGCCTACATCGGTGCCGGCGGTTTGGGCAGTCTCATCATTCGCGGCATTGCGCAGTCGGATACCCGACAGCTATTGGCCGGCGCGATCGTCATCAGTGTCATCGCCATTGCGGCCGATTACGCGTTGTACGGCTTGCAGCGCCTCCTGACGCCAAAAGGCTTGAACAAGAACAAAATGGCCACCGGCCAAATGAAGGAAGCGACGACGTGATCCAGATCGAAAACCTGAACAAGCAATTCGGCTCAATCACAGCAGTAGAAGATGTCTCATTCAATGTTGAAGAGGGGCAGATCTGCGTACTGCTTGGTCCGTCGGGCTGCGGTAAAACCACGACGCTGAAAATGATCAACCGACTGATCACGCCAACCTCCGGCAGGATCAGGATCGGTGGTCGCGACACGTCCGAACTGGACAGCGTCACCCTTAAACGCTCCATCGGCTATGTGATCCAGCAAGTCGGCTTGTTCCCGAACATGACCGTCGAGGAAAACATCTGCGTCGTTCCGAATCTGTTGGGATGGGACAAAAGCAAAAGCCTAAAGCGCGCAGCGGAGTTGCTGGAAGTGGTCGCGCTGGATCCGTCCAAATTCCTCAAGCGCTACCCGTGTGAGCTTTCCGGTGGTCAACAGCAACGCGTAGGCGTGGCCCGGGCCCTGGCAGCGGATCCGCCCGTCATGTTGATGGACGAGCCCTTTGGCGCGATCGACCCGATCAACCGAGAAGTGATCCAGGACGAGTTCATGCGCATCCAGCGACTCGTCAACAAGACCGTACTGTTCGTCAGTCACGACATCGATGAAGCGGTGAAGATGGCGGACTGTGTCGCCCTGTTCCATAACGGAAAAATCCAGCAATTCGGCAGCTCGGATGATCTGCTGGCCCGGCCCAACAGCGAGTTCGTGGCGAACTTCATGGGCGGCGACCGAATCATGAAGCGTCTGCGTCTGCTGCGCGCGGTTGATGTGGCCAGCAAAGTCCCGCCGCGGGAACACATGCAGATCGTCGGCGGCAACAGCGGTGTTACTTCGCAATCGCACCTGATCGTTAAACCTGGGGATGACCTGCGTCAGGTGCTTTCGCAATTGCTGGGTCGCGGCCAGGACTGGGCACTTTGCAACGACAGCGACGGACGCTTTATCGGCTATGTCCACCAAACCGACATCTTGGCGCGACTTGTTGAAAACATTACTCCGGTGGTGCACTGACAATGTCTGACTTACTGATCAGATTGTGGGAAGGGCTGCAGTTTTACTGGGGCGACATCAGCTACCTGACGGTCCAGCATCTGCAGATCGTGGCAGTCAGTGGGGCACTTGCCCTGATCATCGCGCTGCCGTTGGGCGCCTGGATGAGCCGGCCGGCGAACCAGCGTTACGCCATGGCCAGCATGCAGGTCCTTAACGTAGGGCAGGCAATCCCTAAGCTCGCGTTGCTGGCGTTGGCCATGAGCTTCATTGGTGTCGGTAGCGGCGCGGCCATCATCGGGTTGTTTGTCGCGACGTTGTTGCCCGTGGCAGTCAACACCTATGAAGGCTTGCGCGCAGTGCCGCAGCACTTGCTTGAAGCCGCCGAAGCTATGGGTATGACGCCACGGGAAACGCTGTGGAAAGTTGAAATTCCGAACGCGATGAATGTGATTTTCGCGGGCATCCGCACGGCGTTGGCGATCAACGTCGGTACTGCGCCGCTGGCCTTTTTGGTCGGTGGCGGCGGGCTGGGCGAGTTGATCTTTACCGGGATCGACTTGAACGACTTCGGCATGATGCTGGCCGGTGCCGCAGCGACCGCGCTATTGGCGATTGCGGTCGATCTGGGCTGCGGCTTGATTCAAAACATTGCAGTGTCACGGGGCTTGAGGTTGACCGGGCGTGAATGAATCTGAAGACCATAGACAAAAATCAATAATATGAGGTGCACGATGATTTATCGAATGCTTGCCAGTTTGATCTTTACCCTGAGTCTTGTTTCTGGCGTTGTAGGCAGTGCTTCTGCCAACAATACGATTGTGGTCGGCGGCAAGAAGTTTACCGAGCAGCAATTGGTTGCCGAGATGACCACTCAGCTCCTGCGCGCCAATGGCTACAATGTCGACAAACGCCCTGACCTGGGTTCTTCCGTTTTGCGCGCGGCGCAAGAGAATGGTCAGGTCGATGTGTATTGGGAATACACCGGCACTTCGCTGATTACTTACAATAAAGTCATGGACAAGCTCAGCCCTGACGAAACGTACAAAAAAATCAGCGAGCTTGATGCGCAGAAAGGCATCACCTGGTTGAACTCTTCCAAGGCCAACAACACTTACGCCTTTGCCATGCGCAAGGAAGAGGCACAGAAGGATGGAATCGTCTCGATCAGCGATCTTGCGAAGAAGATCGAAACAGGCAAGTCCTATAAATTTGCCTCCAATGCTGAATTCTTTTCCCGGCCTGATGGCCTGGGTCCTTTGCAAGAGACATACAAGTTCAAATTTGAGCGCAAGAACATCGTCCGCATGGACGGCGGGCTGACCTATCAGGCGCTTAGGGACGGGCAGGTTGATCTGGCCTTGGTCCTGTCGACGGATGGGCGGATTCCGGCCTTCGGCTTTGTGGTGCTCAAAGACGATAAAGGTTTCTTCCCCAGCTATGCGCTGACCCCGGTTATTCGCACTGAGGTGTTTAAAGAGAATCCGAAGATCGGCGAGTTGCTCAACGCCCTGTCGTCCAAGCTCGATGACGACACCATCGCGGGCCTCAATTCCCGGGTCGATGTCGGCCGTGAATCCATCGAAAGCGTGTCCAAGGAATTTCTGCAAAAGAGTCAGTTGCTGTAGTTAATTCGGGGTGACGTTGAAGTCACCCGGTTTGATCATAACTTTCCGGGCCAGCTCTCTTTAGCTGGCCTCTTTTTATCCTGCGTAGTTGTGACGCTCAGCCCAATCGCTTAGGGCGTGAGCTCATTCCGTTCGTCTGTACTTAGGGGAATTACAGAATCCGCGGAACACCAAGCGGGATGCTTCCGGCTCCAGCAGCGGTTCTGCCGCCGCCGTGGCGGCAGCGTTTGCACCGTTTGCGCTAGGGTCGGACACGAGCGGCTCGATCCGCGCGCCGGCCAGCGTCACCGGCACAGTGGGTTTGCGACCTTCGCTGGGGTTGATCAGCCGCAGCGGCATCATTCCGCTGTCGCTCGCGTTCGATACCGCCGACGTCATTACCAACAGCGTGCTGGATCAGGCCATTGTGCTCGATGCGATCAAGGGCCAGGACAAAAGCGATCCGGCGACCCTCGACCTTGCTGCAGATAAAATACAGTTCGAACCGGCACTGAGCCGTTCCTCGCTGCAAGGCAAGACCATTGGCGTGATCACCCATTTCAAAGGCGCCAATCCAGAGGTGGATGCAGTCTTCAAGGTCGCTCAGGAAACCCTCGGCAAGCGCGGCGCTCGTGTAGTCTCCATCGAACTGCCAAAAGCTTTTGAAACCTTATGGAGCGATGTGCTCGGTCCAGTGGGAGAGGGCGAATTCAAGCCTCAATTCGAACGCTACCTCGCCACCCTCAATCCGGGCCAACCGCGAACGCTTGCGCAGTTTCTCGAGCTGGCCAGGCAAAATCAGGCGCAAAACGCTGCACACGGGATGAACCCGGCACGCCTGGCCGGACTGGAAACGGTCGCGAATGCCACAAGCACCGATTCGCCGCAGTACATCTCCATCCTCTCCCGGAAGATTCCTCAGTTGCGCGCGCAGCTGATGGAGATCATGAAGCAGAACAAAGTCGACAGTCTGTTCTTCGCGACCAGCAACTGCCCGGCTTCGGTGGTGCATGGTGTGACCGATGACAGTTACGTCTGCACATCCGGCTTTACCTATGCGTCGTCGTATATTGCCTCCGCCACAGGATTTCCCGAGATTACGGTTCCGGCAGGCACCATCAAGGGCAACCTGCCGGTCGGTGTTTCGTTCCTGGGCGGCTATGGCGAAGACGCCAAGGTGGTTGGTTTCGGCTACGCGTTCCTTGGTCGGTAATCGTCAGATCTGTGTCAGCAGCCAGGTACGAAACGCGACGAGTGATGGCAGCATTTCGTTGCGCGGCGGATAAGCCAGGTAATAACTGCGCTGGCTGGCAAAGGGTCGATCGAGACTGATGAGTTCGCTGTTGGCCAACTCGTCGGCCACCAGAATACGCGGTACCAGACCGATGCCGATGCCGGCCCTGACGGCCTGGATCAAGTGCGAAGTGAGTTCGAAGCTCGGGCCCAGCCGCATCATCCGATGGGGCAGGCCTTGGTGGCTGAACCACTCGCCCCAGACGTTGGCATTGCTCGCGACGTTGAGAAGCGTCTGACCGCCAATGCGTTCCGGGGGCCAGGTGTCGTGGGCTTCGGCCGCTTGTGGGGACATGATCACCATCAGTTCTTCGGTGTGCAGGCGATGGCTGATCAAGCCTGGAAAGTCGGCATTGCCAACGACAATCGCGGCGTCGATGCCGCTGGTTTCAAAGTCAATGGCGTCGATTCGGGAATTGATGTGTACCAGGATGCCTGGATGGGTTTTGTAGAAATCATGCAGGCGCGGCAATAACCACTTTGAGCCGAAGGTCGGCAAGGTGGCCAGGCGTAACGTGCCGCTGCCTGATTGATAAGCCATGGCCTGCAACGTGGCGCTGCGTATGCGCCCGAGCGCTTCGCTCATTTCCCGCTGATAAAGACGACCGACATCGGTCAGTTGTACTTGCCGGCCTTCACGGCGGAACAGCGTCAGGCCCAGTTGCTGCTCCAGCGCTTGGACTTGCCGGCTCACGGCGCTTTGGGTCAGTGAGAGCTCCATCGCTGCACGGGTATAGCTTTCATGTCGGGCGGCGGCTTCAAACGCCAGCAGCAACGACATTGAAGGGGTGAGGTGACGGTAATTCATTCGTAAAAGTCATCGATAGCGGCAGGATTATCCGTTTGTCTGGTGCCGGACCCTGCAGGATCATTGGTGTAGCTGAAGACCTGAGGCTGCCGCATTAATGCTCAGGCGACAAGTGTTTTGAGTTTTCCGTGAATAGACCAACAAGAGACCCGCCTGCGATGATCGCTCAGTTGCCTACCGTTGCACTCGCGGCACAGTACCCGGAATTTCTGCAAGCCCTGCGTGCCAGCGGCTTTCGCGGTCAGCTCAGCGCTGACTACGCCACCCGCACCGTGCTGGCGACCGATAACTCGATTTATCAGCGTCTTCCGCAAGCGGCGGTGTTCCCCTTGGATGTGGATGACATCGTACGCATCGCGACCTTGATGGCCGAGCGACGCTTTCGCCAGATCAAGCTGACCCCGCGCGGTGGTGGCACCGGCACCAACGGGCAGTCATTGACCGATGGCATCGTGGTCGATCTGTCGCGGCACATGAACACCATCCTCGAAATCAACGTCGCCGAGCGCTGGGTGCGGGTGCAGGCGGGCGTGGTCAAAGACCAGCTCAATGCCGCGCTCAAGCCTCACGGGCTGTTCTTCGCGCCGGAGTTGTCGACGTCCAACCGTGCCACCGTCGGCGGCATGATCAACACCGACGCCAGCGGCCAGGGCAGTTGCACCTATGGCAAGACCCGTGATCACGTTCTGGAATTGCATAGCGTGCTGCTCGGTGGTGAGCGCTTGCACAGCCATCCGCTGTCAGATGCGGAACTGGAGGCGGCTTGCACGCAGCCCGGCCGTATCGGCCATGTGTATCGGGTGGCGCGCAGTATTCATGAGACCCAGACCGACCTGATCGAGGCGGTGTTTCCCAAGCTCAACCGTTGTCTGACCGGTTATGACCTGGCGCACCTGCGCAATGAGCAAGGGCGTTTCAACCTCAACAGCGTGCTCTGCGGTGCGGAAGGGTCATTGGGCTACATTGTCGAAGCCAAGCTCAACGTGCTGCCAATTCCAAAATACTCAGTGCTGGTGAACGTGCGTTACGGCAGCTTCATGGATGCGCTGCGCGATGCCAATGCGTTGTTGGTGCACAAGCCGTTGTCCATCGAAACAGTGGACTCCAGGGTGTTGCTGCTGGCGATGAAAGACATCGTCTGGCATAGCGTCGCCGAGTATTTTCCGACGGACGCCGAGCGCCCGACGCTGGGCATCAATCTGGTGGAGTTCAGCGGTGACGACGTGACGCAAGTGAACGCTCACGTAGAGTCGTTCGTGGCGCATCTGAAGGCCGACACGACGATTGAGCGGCTGGGCCACACGTTGGCGGAAGGCGCCGAAGCCGTGTCCCGCGTCTACACCATGCGCAAGCGATCGGTCGGACTGTTGGGTAACGTCGAAGGCGAGATTCGGCCACAGCCTTTTGTTGAAGACACCGCCGTGCCGCCGGAAAAACTGGCCGACTACATCGCCGAGTTTCGTGCATTGCTCGATAGTTATGGCCTGAGCTATGGCATGTTCGGTCACGTCGATGCCGGCGTGTTGCATGTGCGCCCGGCGCTGGACATGAAAGACCCGGCCCAGGCCGCACTCGTCAAACCGATTTCCGATGCTGTGGCCGAGCTGACAAAACGTTACGGGGGGCTGCTGTGGGGCGAGCACGGCAAAGGTTTACGCTCGGAATACGTTCCCGGGTTTTTTGGTGAGCTGTACCCGGCGTTGCAATCGCTCAAGGGTGCGTTCGACCCACACAATCAGTTCAACCCCGGGAAGATCTGCACACCCCCAGATGCTGCCCAAGGTTTGCTCAAGGTTAACGAAGTTTCGCTGCGGGGTGATTTGGATCGGCAGATTGATGAGCGTGTCTGGCAAAGCTTTGGCACCGCGATGCACTGCAACGGTAATGGCGCCTGCTACAACTACGACCCCAACGATGCGATGTGTCCGTCGTGGAAAGCTACACGTGAGCGGCAGCACTCGCCGAAGGGAAGGGCCTCGTTGATTCGCGAATGGTTGCGTTTGCAAGGCGCGGCCAATATCGATGTATTGCAAGCGGCCCGGGGCAAGTGGTCATGGTTGAGCGGGTTGCCGACGAGGTTGCGCAATAACCTGGCGCGCTCGCACGGCGAGTCGGACTTCTCGCATGAAGTCTATGACGCGATGGCGGGCTGCCTGGCCTGCAAATCCTGCGCGGGACAATGCCCGGTCAAAGTCAACGTCCCGGAGTTCCGTTCGCGTTTTCTGGAGCTGTACCACGGTCGCTATCAACGTCCTCTGCGTGACTACCTGATCGGCTCGCTGGAGTTCACGATTCCATACATGGCTTACGCGCCGGGCCTGTACAACGCAGTGATGGGCTCGAAATGGGTGAGCCGCCTTCTTGAGCGACAAGTCGGCATGCTCGACAGCCCACTGATCCACCGGCATGACTTGCAGGCCACTTTGACCCGCTGCAACGTCGCGGTCGCCAGCGTGCCAGCTCTGCGCGAACTGACCGAGGCACAACGTGAGCGCAGCGTGGTGTTGGTGCAGGACGCTTTCACCCGTTACTTCGAAACGCCGTTGCTGGCGAGCTTCATCCAGTTGGCTCATCAATTGGGTTATCAGGTGTTTCTGGCGCCCTATAGCCCCAACGGCAAGCCTTTGCACGTGCAGGGTTTTCTCGGGGCGTTCGCCAAGGCGGCGATCCGCAATGGCAATCAACTCAAGGCACTCGCCGACTGCGGCGTAGCACTGGTGGGATTGGACCCGGCGATGACGCTGGTCTACCGCCAGGAATATCAGAAAGTACCAGGACTCAATGATTGCCCGAAAGTCTTGCTCCCGCAGGAGTGGCTGTTCGATGTGTTGCCCGCAAACTCGCCTCCCGCTACCCAGACATTCCGTTTGTTGGCGCACTGCACTGAGAAGACCAATGTCCCGGCCAGTACTTCGCAATGGGAAGCCGTATTTGCCCGGCTTGGGCTCAAGCTGGTGACAGAGGCGACCGGCTGCTGTGGCATGTCCGGCACCTACGGCCATGAGGCGCGGAATCAGAACACCTCGCGGACCATTTTCGAGCAGTCATGGGCTGGCAAGTTGGATGAAAAGGGCGAAGCGCTGGCGACGGGTTATTCCTGCCGCAGCCAGGTAAAGCGCTTAACCGACAGGCAACTGCGTCATCCGCTGGACGTGGTGTTGGAGTATGCGCAGCTAGCTCACCGATAATGGGGGCGGCGTAAGTAGTCAGTGTATTCGTCCACTGTTGAGCATGTTTGACGTTTTTCCAACCGGCACGATGGGCCTCTATGTAATCGTTGGCTACGTCTTGGATCGTTACGGATTTCTGTATGCGATGGTGTTCAGCAGCCTGCTGTGCTGTGCGCTCATCATCACGCGCCTGCAACGGGTCAATGCCGTCCCGCAATAAACGTCGCTTATCGCTGCTGTTTTGCCGAGCCTCCTTTAAGCCGACTGCGGGGTAGGTGCCCAAGCCCATTTCTCTGCGTTTCCCCACAAGCTGGAACAGCAGTACCCAATATTTCTTCCCGTTGGGTTTGATCAGGAGGCGAAGACCATCACCATCCTCGTAGGCCGATTTCGCCTCCCACAACTTATCGATTGACTGCATTTTTTTAGGAGGTGTCCTACATCTTCCTGCGCTGTTTCGTATTGCTGTGTATCGATCTGAATGATTACCTAGCATCAACTCGTCAATGATTGGCGGGCTAATCATCTATTCAAATCCATGGAGGGTTCATGGCTAATGGTATTTTTGCCAGTACTCGGTATTAATGCGGTTTCACCTGTCTTTTCCTTCTGGTGGGAGGCTCTTGGATAACATAAAAAAAGGTAAGCCTTATCGGGTGATCATTCAGGGAGAGTTACCGATCTCCATACGAAGGTGATCCAGGAAGTTATATTCTGAATTTGATCGAGAAAATCATGCCCGGAGCGGAAAAGCGTTTAATTGAGGAAGGTTTCATTGTCTCTGTTCTGCTATTTAACGTGGTTGCCTTGATTCCGTGGCTGACATTTTTTTGGCATAGTCAGGGCAATGATTCCGGAAATGATGGTCCGGCTGCTATTTTTTTGCTGGTTGTTACGGCCGTCGGGACTTTGTTTGTTATGCCGGTTTACAGTTTGGCGATTTATTTGACCGGGATTATAAATTCAAGACGCCGCTTAAAGTGGATGGTGGTTTTGCCTTTGGGTATGGTTGTGCTTTTTTGTATTTTCTCATCATTGCTGTGGGCGAAGGTGGGGGTGGATGGGGCATATCTGTTTTTCTTTGCCGCGCTGGGGTACGCGGTGCACACTATACGCCTGCTCAAACAAGTTGTTGGGGTTGTCAAAGGCTGTCCATAGTCTGACGAGGGCGTCAAGCATTACAGTTGTGTAGGGGAGTGAAATTGTTCGAGTGAAAAGTTACTTGGCGACGTCTCCATATTTCCCATCTTTTAAACTTTTGTCTGTCTCGCAAGTTTGAGGGGCTTTCTCGCAATATTCGCTGACATTGCAGTTTATCGCTGTAAAAAAACTTCATTTACTCTGGCATCCGCAGATCACTGATCTGCAGTTACCAGCCATCGCAAGGAGCGAACGATGTATTTTGAAATCTACAGGCAGATCCGAGGGACTCTACAGACTGGCAGGGGTCAGTGGCGCTGGCGCTTGAGGGCGGGCAATCATGAAACGGTGGCCAGTGGCGAGGCCTATGTCAACAAGGCTGATTGCGTGCACGCCATCAGTTTGATCAAGGGTACGCACGATCAGACGCCAACCAAGGAAGTCTGATGGTGTGTGGTGAAGCTGCTCGCTCAGAGCAGCTTCGTTTCAACAGATCTCAGGGTTGTGAATAGACGCCAGTTGCATCCACTACCTAAACTGTCGGCAGACTTAGGGACGGGGGCAGTGGATGAATCGTAACGAGCTACGCAAGGCTGATATCAACCTGATGGTGGTGTTCGAAACGCTGATGCTTGAGCGTAACGTGACTCGGGTGGCGGAAAAGCTGTTTCTCGGTCAGCCGACCATCAGCTCTGCGCTCAACCGTTTGCGGGCGATGTTCAATGACCCCTTGTTCATTCGGGTCGGGCATCGCATGGAGCCGACAGCGCGAGCGGAAGAGATCATTCGACATCTGTCTCCCGCGTTGGACTCGCTGTCGGTGGCCTTGAGCCTGACCCATGATTTCGATCCCGCCAGCAGCACCATGACCTTTCGTATCGGGCTGTCCGACGACGTCGAGTTTGGCCTCTTGCCACCCTTGCTGCGTGCATTGCGCCAGGAGGCGCCAAGCGTGGTGTTTGTGGTGCAGCATGTCGATTACTGGCGGATCCCCGACTTGTTGGCGTCCGGCGATATCACGGTGGGCATCAGCCAGACCCGCGGTCTGCCGGCCAATGCCAAACGCAAGTTATTGCGACACATCCAGCCCAGCATTTTACGGGCCGACGCCTCCGACATGCCGCTGACCCTCGACGAATATTGCTCGCGTCCGCATGTGCTGGTATCCCATACCGCCAACGTCAGTGGCTACGCCGATGAGTGGCTGGCGGAGATCGGTCGTACACGTCAGGTGGTGCTCTCTGTTCCGCAATACAGTTCGTTGCCGGCCCTGCTGGCCGGGACCGATCTGATTGCCAGCCTGCCGGACTACACCGCTGAGGCGATGGCCGTCTCCGGTCAATTGTTCAAGGAGCCGTTTCCGTTCAAGACGCCGACCCTGGACTTGTCCATGGTCTGGCTCAGTCATGTCGACACCGACCCGGCCGAGCGCTGGCTGCGTGCGCGCCTGGAAGCGTTCATGAGCGAGCGCGCTGTGTTGCCCCTGCCTGAGTGAGCAGGGCGACAGCGTGATATATGTAGGATCTTTCCACCCACCATCAGGATCAATGTCATGCCTCACCTGCACATGGAATACACCGCCAACTTGCCTGATCTGAATGCCGACGTAGCGTTGATGCGGCTGAACAATACGCTGGTGGCTTCTGGTCAATTCGGTGCCGAGTTCGACATCAAGAGTCGTGCAGTGAAGGTCGAGACATTCAAGGTCGGAACGGCTTTGGCGGAGCGGGCGTTTGTGCATGTGAAGCTGTCGCTGTTGAGCGGCCGTTCCGCGCAGATCAAACAGCAGTTGTCGGAAAGCTTACTGGCTGTAGTGCAGGACCTGTGCGAATGGCCAGCAGGTATCGAAGTCCAGCTATGTGTGGAGATACTCGATATCGATCGCGAGTCCTACAGCAAGACGGCCATTAACAACTGAGACTCAGGCGACTTCCTGTTCCGTACAGGCCAGGATCACTTGTTCGCGTAGCCACCGATTGGCGCCGTCCTGATCAAGGTGTTGGCTCCACTGCAGTTCGAGGCTGAACCCCGGCAAGCCATCGGGTGCTTCGCAGTGATTGAATGCCGCTTCGGCGGCAAGTAACTGCTGGATGCGCCGAGGCAAGGTCAGGATGAAGTCAGTGCCGGCGATCATCTTGAGCGCTGCGCTGTAGCTGTTGGCGCGCGCGACGATTTGACGTTTTTTGCCCTGTTGCGCGAGCCAGCCATCGACCATGTTGGTGGCGGACGTCCAGGGTGTCGGAAACACATGTCGACGCTCGACGTAGGCCGGCAGGTTTAAACGTGGCTCCAGCGGTGTAGCGTGTTTGTCGAAGACACATACCAGATCGTCCTTGAGCAGTGTCCGTGAATTGAGGCCTGCGTGGTCACGATGAAAATTCGGGCCGAAGCAAATCACCAGATCAAGACTGCCATCGCGCAAGGCGTCGACAGGAATCTCGGCTTCAAACTTGTGCATGTTGACCGTCACCGGAAGATCGGCGAGCGCAAAACGTTTCAACAAGTGCGGCAGGATTAACTGTTCGAAGTATTCCGGTGCACAGAGATTGAACGTCACCGATTGCAAGGACGGGTCGAACATCGGCGAGCCTGCGTGACATTGGTTGATGCTGTCGAGGACCTTCAGAATGTGAGGGTACATCGTGCCGGCCTTGTCCGTCGGCTGCATACCTGCGCGGGAATTGATGAACAGTTCGTCCTCAAAGCAGTTGCGCAGTTTTTTCAGGCAATAACTCACCGTGGACTGGCTGACGCAAAGCCGCTCGGATACATCGGTTACGTTGTTTCGCTCGAACACGGCGACGAACACCATGAGGTCCTGCATATCGAGCTTTCTGAGCAAATTACTGTTCAGCATCCATTCTGTCTCGCAGTGCTACTGGCGCAGAACGTGCGCAAGCTGTGGGAATTGATCCTAGCGGAGCGGAGGAGTCAGGAGAATGCCTTGTGGGACGTTTCATGGGTATTGGTGTCAGCCTTGTACCGTGACCGGCACGGTTCTGCGGCTGGATTTCAACAGTGCCAACATGCCGATGCCCACCAATGCGGCGCCGGTAACCTCCAAGGGCAGTGGCGCCTGGCGCCCCCATAACCAGTGAAACAGGGTGATGAGCAGCGTGCTCAGGTAAATGTAGGAAATCACTGAAGAGGGGGCGATCACACCGATTGCACGGTGCAGCAACCAGAAGGTCGCCAGCGTCGCAAACAGCGCCAGATAGATCAGCCAGAAAAAATCATGGGCAGTCAGCAATGACGCCGAGCGCCAACCGCCGCTGAACCCACAGAACACCAGCAGAAACAATGCGCCGAACAACATGTTCCAGAACGTCATCGCCACCGGTCCTCGGCCCTTGAGGCTACTTCCTTTGAGTCGTTGGCTAAGCGGCGCATAGAACGCCATCGCCAGGCAGCCGATGCCATACACCGTCAATGCGTACAGCGATGGCAGTTCGTCTGGACCGTTGCCCTTCATGATCAGTAGCGCGGCCCCGGTAGCGGCAATCAGCATGGGCAAGATCCGTTGCTTCAGGCTGCTGTCAGGCGTCAGCACGGCTTCGAAAAGCAGGGTCAGCAATGGTACGAGCGTAAACAGGGTTCCGGTGTTGACCGCCGAGGTATAGCGCAGCGCCTCGAACAGCGAACCGAAATACAGCGCCAGCAGCAAACCGAGTGCGCAGTGCCCGAGCAATCCGCGGGCGGTCATGGCGATATCGCCTTTGAGCAACAGCAGCGGCAAAAACACCGTGGCGCACAGCAGCAGTCGTAATCCGGTCAGCAAGATCGGGTCGATGGCCTGGCTGACCTGTGCCGCCGCAGAAAACGAAGCGGCGACCAGCAAGGCCCAAAGCAGCATGCCAACGTGGGCGGCGGCGAAACCGGTGGTTTTCATAGGTGATTCCGAAGTCAGTGATTGGGGCAGGTGTAGCGCCAGTCCCGATTAGGCGCGCCAAGCCTGAAGGCCGCAAATCAGAAAGTCCGAGAGGGAATCTGGAAATTAAATAGTGCTGACATTCAGAGGGCGGTCGCGAGCGATCAAACGCAGGTTATTTAAGTCAGATCTGAACAAAAGCTGAACAATTCTCAAATACTTGGCAGGTTTGGCTTAATGGCTGACGTGAACTAATCGTTATCTTATTTTTCACAAAAAATTGATGGTTGGCTGCTTAAAATTAGTGTTGTCTGGGTGAATGGAATTTTCACATTTACCGCAGTCATTCCTTTTCAGGGACAGCGAATCATCATGTTGAAGTTTAAAGCCGTGCGCCCGGAATGGGTGACGCTGAGTGCCAGTGCTTTTTTATTAATTGCATTCAACTCTGTACTCTGGGGGCATCTTTTCGATATCGCCACGCCAGATAGCAAAGGTATCACTCTGTTCGTGGCGTTCGGGGTGATGATTTTTGCAGCGTTCAATATTCTATTGACGCTGCTGGCTTTTCGGCCGTTGCTGAAGCCCGTCCTGACGCTGCTTTTCATGATCAGTGCTGGCGTGGCTTACTTTATGGGCCAATATGGCGTTCTGATCGACGCTGGTATGTTGCGTAACTTTGCAGAGACCAATGCCACGGAAGTGCGTGACTTGGTATCAGTCCAATTGTTTGTCTATGTTGTTTTTCTCGGCGTCCTGCCATCGTTGTTGTTGTGGAGAACGCCGGTTGTTTATCGTCGCTGGCATCGCGAGTTGCTGAGTAAAGGGTTAGTGACGTTAGTGTCCGCCGCCGTCATTGGTGGCGTTGCACTGATTAACTACCAAGGTCTTGCTTCGCTGTTTCGCAATCATCATGAGTTGCGTTTGATGGTGGTGCCAAGCAATTACATTGGCGCAACGGTCAGGTATTTGGGTGAGCGGGTGGCGTCAGCGCAGCAACCGTTTGTGAAAATCGGCGAAGACGCTCAGTTAAACCCAGGCTGGCAAACCCATGGTCGTAAATCCCTGACGGTCCTGGTGGTAGGCGAAAGTGCCCGCGCGGAGAACTTTGGCATCCTCGGCTATGACCGTGATACCACGCCAAAACTTGATAAAGAATCTGGGCTGATCGCTTTTACCGATGTGACCTCGTGTGGCACTGAAACCGCTGTATCGGTTCCTTGCATGTTCTCCAACATGGGCCGCAAGGATTACAGCGCGAGCAAGGCAAAGAACGAAGAAGGTTTGTTGGATGTGCTCAAGCATGCCGGACTGGATGTGATCTGGCGGGACAATCAGTCCGGCTGCAAAGGCACCTGCGATCGCGTCACCCTTCAGGACGTGAGTAATCTCAAAGACCCGGGTCTGTGCGCCAACAGTGAATGCCGCGACGAAATTCTGCTGCAAGGGCTGCAGCACTTTATCGACACTCTGGATAAAGACACTGTGCTGGTATTGCATCAGATGGGCAGTCACGGTCCGGAGTATTTCAAGCGTTACCCGAAAGAGTACGAACGCTTTACTCCTGTCTGTGAAAGCAACGCGCTGAACAATTGCAGTCGCGAAAGTATTATTAACGGCTATGACAATACGCTGGTGTATACCGATCATGTGTTGTCGACCCTGATCGATTTACTGCGCAATAATCAGGAAAAGGTCGATACAGCCATGCTTTATCTGTCGGACCACGGAGAATCCTTGGGCGAATACAACCTGTTCCTCCATGGCACGCCTTACATGTTGGCACCGGAGCAACAGAAACATGTGGCGATGCTGGCCTGGTTCTCCGACAGCTATCAAAAATCGTTCTCTGTGGACACCCATTGCCTGCAATTGAGTCGTGAAAAACCCTTGAGCCAGGACAACCTGTTTCATTCGGTGCTGGGGCTGCTGGAGGTCAACAGTAAGGTCTACAACCAGAGTCTGGACATGTTTGCCGGGTGTCGGGGGGCGGTGATCGATGGCGTATTGGCTGACAAATGAGGCGTCAGCGCTTTCACGTGACCTTCAAACAAACTCGCGTTACCAGCGTCGCAAGGCAAGTTAATCCAAGCTCAACGGACTATTCTTCTGAAAACCAGGCATTTTTGCTGAGCCTCTTGTTCAGTGGATGCGCGGAAATCGCCGGGGGCGATATATACTGCGCGCCATTCTTCAAGGGAGAGCCGTGTGGCCATCGATATTCACTGGATTCGCGACAACGATAGCCTCGGTCGGTTTTGTACCGAGTGGCAACAGCTGCCATTCGTTGCCCTCGACACCGAATTCATGCGGGTCGACACCTTCTACCCGATTGCCGGCCTGCTGCAGATCGGTGACGGCCAACGCGCTTACCTGATTGATCCGCTGACCATTAATGACTGGAAGCCCCTGGCCGCGTTGCTGGAAAATCCCGCCGTGGTCAAAGTCGTGCATGCGTGCAGCGAAGACCTCGAAGTCTTGCTGCGCCTGACCGGCAGCCTGCCGGCGTCGTTGTTCGATACGCAACTGGCCGCCGCTTACCTGAACCTGGGTTTCTCCATGGGTTACTCGCGGTTGGTGCAGGAAGTGCTCGGCATCGACCTGCCCAAGGGCGAAACCCGTTCCGACTGGTTGCAACGTCCGCTGTCCGAGACCCAAATCAGCTATGCCGCCGAAGATGCCGTGCACTTGGCGGAAGTTTTCGTACAGTTGCGCCCGAAGCTTTCGGACGATAAGTACGCCTGGGTCCTGGAAGACGGCGCCGAACTGGTGGCCAACCTGCGCCGCGAGATCGACCCTTACGAGGTCTATCGCGACGCCAAGCTGGCCTGGAAGCTGTCCCGCGCCCAACTCGTCGTATTGCGTGAGCTCTGCGCCTGGCGCGAGAAAGAAGCCCGCGCCCGTGACCTGCCGCGCAACCGCATTATCCGCGAGCATTCGCTGTGGCCGCTGGCGCGCACGCAGCCGGACAACCTTGGCGCATTGGCGAAAATCGAAGACATGCACCCGCGTACCGTGCGTCAGGACGGTGAGTTTCTGCTTGATCTGATCAAGCGCTCTGGCAGTGTGTCGCCTGATCAATGGCCGCCAGCCGTGCCGGAGCCATTGCCGGTGGACGCCGCCGTGTTGCTCAAGCAAATGAAAGCCATCGGCCAGGCTGAGGCCGAGCGCCTGAGCATTGCGCCGGAACTGATGCTGCGCAAGAAAACCCTGGAAGCGCTGCTCAAGAGCGGCTTCCCCAATGGTCCCTACCAATTGCCTGATTCGCTGCGTGGCTGGCGCCGCGAGTTGATGGGCCAGGCGCTGCTCGACAGCCTGGCTACCGCCGGAGAACAGCCTTGAAACGTATTTGCTCTATTTACCGCAGCACCAAGAGAAACGAAATGTACCTGTATGTGCTCAAGAGCGATGCTCTGGAGCGCGTCCCGGAAACGCTGATGGCCGCCTTCGGCAAAGCTATCCATGCCTTTGACCTGGTGCTGAGCCCCGAGCGCAAACTGTCGCGCGAAGACATCACGGTCGTGCTGGAAAACCTCGATAAGCAGGGTTATCACCTGCAAATGCCGCCGGCTGAAGACGAGTACATCGAGCACTTGCCGGAAGAGTTGCTGCGTCGCAACGACCCGATGTAAGCGCCAGACAGGCTCGGTTCAGGGCCGCGATGAAACACTGATTGATTTTGGCGATGACCGCATCGATGGAGCGATACTCCACCGGCGGTCGTCCGCTCCGTTTTGGAAAGGTTTGAAGCATGCGCGTTCTGATTGCTGAACACGACCACCCCGTGTACGCCCGGTTGTTGCGCGAGGCTGCACCCGATCTGGAAGTGCTGACCAGCGGCGACTCTGCTGAATTGGCCGCCCAGGCCGCCGATTGCCCGGTCTGGCTCGGTCAGCCTGATCTGTTGGCGACGCTGTTGCGTCAGGGCCACCAGCCGCAATGGCTGCAATCGACCTGGGCGGGCATCACGCCGCTGCTGGCCGACGGTTTGCCGCGACACTATCGTTTGTCCCGCGCGGTGGGGATCTTCGGGCAGGTCATGGCCGAATACGTGCTCACGTACATGCTCGGGCACGAGCGTGAAGTGCTGGCGCGGCTGGTCAGCCAGGTCGAGCGCAAGTGGGACAGTCGCCATGGCCAGAGCCTGGCGGGGCGCAAGGTGTTGATTGTCGGTACCGGTGACATCGGACAGACCGTTGCGAAATTCCTCGTACCGTTTGGCGTCGAGTTGTACGGAATCGCCAGCAGCGCTCGCGAGCAGGCACCGTTTGTCGAAGTCGGTTCGCTGGCGGATCTGCCGCGTCTGGTCGGTGAAATGGATTTCGTGGTCAACCTGCTGCCCAACACGGCGGACACCCACGACATTTACGATGCCGCGCTGTTCAAGCAATTCAAGCCGACGGGGTTGTTCATCAATGTCGGACGCGGCGTGGCGGTGGTCGACGCGGACCTGGTTGAAGCGCTGAAGGAAGGGCATCTGGCGGGGGCGGTGATTGACGTGTGCCGTCAGGAGCCGTTGCCGCAGCGCCATCCGTTCTGGACGGCCTGGGGATTACTGCTGACCGGCCACAGTTCCGCGCCGACATCGCCGTCGATGATGGTGCAGTTGTTTGTCGAAAACCTGCGGGCGTATCAGGCGGGCGAGGCGTTGCGCGGGGAAGTGGATTTCAATCGCGGGTATTGAACCACCACTCACCCCTGTGGGAGTGAGCCTGCTCGCGATAGCGGTGTGTCATTCACATGTACTTTGACTGACACGGCC
>NZ_JAUHUK010000021.1:0-110109 GCF_030417915.1 Pseudomonas sp. C32
TTCGTAACTCATTGTTTACCAAGGAGTTTTCCGTTTCGACTGCGCCGGAAGTGGGGCGAATTATAGACACCCGAGATCTGCCGTCAACAGCTATTTACGCCTTTTTGGCAGAAGTGCCCTTTTTAGCCACTAAACGCGGGATTCGACGAGCAAAAGGCGGTAGCCGCAGCACTAACAACAAGGCACCTATAGATGCATAGATAGCCCATTCCCTCAGATCAGCGCGCACAATCCAGAGCATATGCAGCAAACCAAGCCCGAGAACCCCATAAACCAGGCAATGCAGTTTCTTCCAACGAACCCCCAATCGTCGCTGACTGTATCGATTGGAGGTCACCGCCAACGCCAGCAGACACAGAAAGCCCAATGCTCCGACAATGATGTACGGACGCTTACGCAGCTCAACGCCAAGCTGCGACCAATCGAAACCAAGGATAAATGCCAGGTAGGCGCTCAAGTGCAGAACCACATAAGCGAAACACCACAATCCCAGTTGCCGCCGGACAGCCATCCACCCCGCCCAACCCGTGAGTTTTTGCAGAGGCGTCATGCTCAACGTAATGAGCAACAGAACAAGCGTGCCCAATCCCAACCGGTCAACCAATACCTTGCCCGGATCAGGCCCAAGCGCATCCCCCCAAGCCTGATACAACCAAAGCAATGGCCATATCATCGCCGCAAGGAATACTCCGATACGCCAAAACGGATAGCGCATCAGTAGTTCTTCCGCAGATCGAGCCCTGCATAGAGAGAAGCGACTTCATCCGCGTAACCGTTGAACATTTGCGTCTCGCGCACATTCGGCTTCAACAGCCCGCTTGGCAGTCGACGTTCGCGTGCCTGGGTCCAGCGCGGATGGTCAACCGTAGGGTTCACGTTCGCATAGAAACCGTACTCGTCCGAGGCAATGCTCTGCCAGGTGGTTTTAGGCTGCTCGCTGACCAAACTGATTCGCACGATCGACTTGATGCTTTTGAAGCCGTACTTCCAGGGCACCACCAGACGCAGTGGCGCCCCGTTCTGATTCGGTAGTTCACGCCCATACATGCCCACCGCAAGAATCGACAACGGGTTCATCGCCTCATCCAATCGCAGCCCTTCTATATAAGGCCAATCGATCAGGGCAAAACCGGAGCGTTGTCCCGGCATACTCTTGGGGTCCTGCAGGGTTTCGAACCGGATGAATTTGGCGCTGGATGTTGGCTCAACTTCCTTGAGCAAAGCCGAGAGAGGAAATCCGATCCATGGAATCACCATCGACCACGCCTCAACACAACGAAGTCGATAGATGCGCTCCTCCAATTGGTAAGGCTTCATGAAGTCTTCCAACGCATATCGCCCCGGTTTACCCACCTCACCATCCACAACAACGGTCCACGGCTGAGTCTTCAGCGCACGGGCGTTGGCAGCCGGGTCACCCTTATCCGTACCGAACTCATAGAAGTTGTTGTAGTGGGTTGCGTCCTTGAACGGCGTGATCGCCTCATCTTTGACGTTTACTGCCCCCCACTCAATTGAGGGAAACTTTTCGCTGAACCAGGAAGGCGCCTTTCCGGGCTCAACGCCCGCATAACGCTCCACATTGTCAGCCGCCGCCCACCGAGATAGACCACTGATCGCCAAACCGGCAACAGCAGCACCCAATACATGGCGTCGAGAAAGATAGAGGGATTCAGGCGTGACATCCGACTCATGACAGTCAGACGCTTTTGGGACTTTGATCAGCATGGCTACTCCGCAGCATTGGAGAACAGATGCACCAATAGACTGCGGAGTATGAGGGAAATTACATTACTCGACGCTTTTGCGCCGACGAAGATGCAACAGGTATTGCACCGGACCCGACGCTGCATAGGCGAGGAAAACCAGCAGCAGAATGCGCGGTGGATCGCTGAACACAACCGCGAACACCAACACTACGGCGAGAATCGCCACAAAAGGCACTCGCCCTTTCAGGTCAAGCTCTTTAAAGCTGTTGTACTTGATGTTGCTGACCATCAGCATGCCGGCCGCAGCCACCATCAGCGCAACCAGGAAAGACATCTTGGAGCCCTGGATGCCGTAATCGCTGAAGGCCCACACAATCCCCGCCACCACACCTGCGGCAGCCGGACTGGCCAGGCCGATGAAGTAGCGCTTATCGGCGGTACCGACCTGCGTGTTGAAACGCGCGAGACGCAACGCCGCGCCCGCCACATAGATGAACGCCACCATCCAGCCAACCTTGCCCATATCGCCAAGGGCCCAGCCGAATGCCAGCAATGCCGGCGCAACGCCGAAAGCGACCATGTCCGACAGGGAATCGTACTCGGCGCCGAAAGCACTTTGGGTATTGGTCATGCGAGCAACGCGACCATCGAGGCCATCGAGCACCATGGCAACGAAAATTGCGATAGCTGCAAAAGCGAAGTACTTGCTTGCGTTGACTGAGTCGCCAGCGCTCAAGGCCGCCTGTGCGCTCATCGAGTTGATGATGGAATAGAAGCCGGCGAACAGGTTCGCGGTGGTGAACAGGTTCGGCAAAAGATAGATACCACGATGCCGGACTTTACGACCTTCAGCGTCATGCCCTTCCTCGACATGTTCATCGACGGGTAGCAGGCTTTCGGCGTCAGGAGCCTGGTTTGGCTCTTCGGGGCGTTCGCTCATGGACATTACCTTGCAACGGGGTGGAAAGTTTGGACAGGTGCCTGGGACGACGATTCGACCGCAAACGATGCAGCTTTATACCAGAACCGGCCTCCCAAACGAAAAAACGCGGCCTAAGCCGCGTTTTTCGTGCAAGAGCGTGACTTAGTTTTTGGCTTTGTCGACGATCTTGTTGGCACCGATCCACGGCATCATGGAGCGCAGTTGCTCGCCGATGATTTCGATACCGTGAGCGGCGTTGTTACGACGTTTGGCGGTCATCGAAGGATAGCCGGTAGCGCCTTCGCTGATGAACATCTTGGCGTATTCGCCGTCCTGAATACGTTTCAGGGCGTTGCGCATGGCCTGACGGGACTCGGCGTTGATGACTTCCGGGCCGGTCACGTACTCGCCGTATTCGGCGTTGTTGGAGATCGAGTAGTTCATGTTGGCGATACCGCCTTCGTACATGAGGTCAACGATCAGCTTCAGTTCGTGCAAGCACTCGAAGTAGGCCATTTCCGGCGCGTAGCCAGCTTCAACCAGGGTTTCAAAACCGGCTTTAACCAGTTCAACGGTACCGCCGCACAGAACGGCTTGTTCGCCGAACAGGTCGGTTTCGGTCTCGTCCTTGAAGGTGGTTTCGATGATGCCGGTACGACCACCACCAACGCCTGCAGCGTAGGACAGTGCTACGTTTTTGGCGTTGCCCGAGGCGTCCTGGTAGATCGCGATCAGGTCAGGGATACCGCCGCCTTTCACGAACTCGGAACGTACGGTGTGGCCCGGAGCCTTCGGCGCGATCATGATCACGTCGAGGTCAGCGCGTGGCACAACCTGGTTGTAGTGGATCGCGAAACCGTGGGAGAAGGCCAGGGTGGCGCCTTTCTTGATGTTCGGCTCGATTTCGTTCTTGTACAGGGAGGACTGGAACTCGTCCGGGGTCAGGATCATGACCAGGTCGGCAGCAGCAACAGCAGAAGCAACGTCAGTTACTTTCAGGCCGTGGGCTTCAGCCTTGGCAACAGTGGCCGAACCTTTACGCAGACCAACAGTCACGTCAACGCCGGAGTCTTTCAGGTTGCACGCTTGAGCATGACCCTGGGAACCGTAACCGATGATGGCTACTTTCTTGCCCTGGATGATCGACAGGTCGCAGTCTTTTTCGTAATAAACTTTCATGAAATTCCCCTATATCAGGCCGTTCAGGCCATTCGCTAATTTGGTTTAGATGCTGAGTACTTTGTCGCCGCGGGCAATACCGGTGACGCCACTGCGGACGGTCTCCAGAATCGAAGCGGTGCCAATGGACTGAATGAAGCTGTCGAGCTTGTCGCTGGTACCGGTCAGTTGAACGGTATATACGCTGGCGCTGACATCGACGATCTGTCCACGATAAATATCGGTGGTGCGCTTGATCTCGGCGCGCTGGGCACCGGTGGCCTTGACCTTGACCAGCATCAGTTCGCGCTCGATGTGAGCACTCTCCGACAAGTCGACCAGTTTTACCACTTCGATCAGTTTGTTCAGGTTCTTGGTGATCTGCTCGATGACTTCATCGTGACCGACAGTGGTCAGCGTCAGACGCGACAGGGTCGGGTCTTCGGTTGGCGCCACGGTCAGGCTTTCGATGTTGTAGTTGCGCTGCGAGAACAGGCCAACCACACGAGACAGAGCGCCCGGTTCGTTTTCCAGAAGCAAGGAAATAATGTGCCGCATGATTAAGTACGCTCCGTCTTGCTCAGCCACATATCGCGCATGGAGCCGTCTTTGATCTGCATCGGGTAGACGTGCTCGCTGGTATCGACCGAAACATCGATCACAACCAGGCGATCCTTCATGGCGAACGCTTCTTCCATCTTCGACTTCAAATCTTTCGAATCGGTGATGCGCACGCCGACGTGACCATAGGCCTCTGCCAGCTTGACGAAATCAGGCAACGACTCCATGTAGGAGTGCGAATGACGGCTGCCGTAGCTCATGTCCTGCCACTGGCGAACCATACCCAGCACACCGTTGTTCAGGATGACGATTTTTACCGGCAAACCGTATTGCAAGCAGGTCGACAGTTCCTGGATGTTCATCTGGATACTGCCTTCACCGGTGACGCAAACGACGTCGGTATCCGGGAAGCTCAACTTGATGCCCATGGCGGCCGGAAAACCGAACCCCATGGTGCCCAGACCGCCGGAGTTGATCCAGCGGTTGGGCTTGTCAAACGTGTAGTACTGCGCAGCGAACATCTGGTGCTGGCCCACGTCCGAAGCCACAAAGGCGTCGCCCTTGGTCACTTCGCACAGGGTTTCGATCACGGTCTGCGGCTTGATGACGCTGCCGTCGCCCTTGTCGTAAGGGAACAAGCCACGATCACCGCGCCACTCATCAACTTGCTTCCACCAGCTGGCTACAGACTCCTTGTTCGGGGTCTCGCCGATTTCCTTGAGGATCGCAACCATTTCGGTCAGGACGCTCTCGACCGGACCAACGATAGGCACGTCGGCCTTGATGGTCTTGGAAATCGAAGCCGGGTCGATGTCGATGTGAATGATCTTGGCGTTCGGGCAAAACTTCGAAGCGCCGTTGATTACACGGTCATCGAAACGCGCACCGACGGCGAGGATCACGTCAGCATGGTGCATCGCCAGGTTGGCGGTGTAGCTGCCGTGCATGCCGAGCATGCCGATGAACTGACGGTCGGTGCCAGGGTAGGCACCCAAGCCCATCAGGGTGTTGGTTACTGGCAGGTTAAGCATTTTCGCCAGTTCGGTCAGCGGCGCGGAGCCACCACCGAGAATCACACCACCGCCTGCGTACATCACTGGACGCTTGGCTGCCAGGAGCATTTCTGCTGCCTTGCGGATTTGTCCGGAGTGACCGCGAACGGCCGGGCTGTAGGAGCGCAACTTGGCTTTTTTCGGGAAGACATATTCGAACTTCTCGGCCGGGTTGGTCATGTCTTTCGGAATATCGACAACGACCGGGCCAGGACGACCGGATTGCGCCAGGTAGAAAGCCTTCTTCATGACTTCCGGGATTTCCGACGCGTGCTTGATCATGAAGCTGTGCTTCACGATCGGCCGGGAGATACCGATCATGTCGGTTTCCTGGAACGCATCGGTGCCGACCATGGTGCTAGGCACCTGACCGGAAATGATCACCATTGGAATGGAGTCCATGTAGGCAGTGGCAATACCGGTAATGGCGTTTGTTGCGCCAGGACCGGAAGTCACCAGTACCACACCGGCTTTACCGGTGGCACGGGCGTAGCCGTCAGCCATATGGGTAGCCGCCTGCTCGTGACGAACCAGGATGTGGGTCACTTCCGGTTCTTTGAACAGGGCATCGTAAACATGAAGAAGAGCACCACCCGGGTACCCGTAGATATATTTGACGCCTTCGTCACGCAAGAAGCGGACGAGCATCTCACCGCCAGATAAAAGCTCCACGTTGCTCACCTCTAAAACGCCAGAATACCGCCCACGAAAAATGGGACGGGTCTTAATAGGTTTACTTCTCAGCAGAGCATGAGCGACGGTGGTCGCCGACTACGTCAGCACTGACTGAGCAAGTATTGGGATCGTCCCAAGTGTTGCGGGGCTTTCCCACCCAGCGCGAGGTAACGCGTTGCGGGTGTAACAGGTCGACGCGGATATGCGCCTCATGATCTGCTGAGAGGGTCTGCTTCTGGCAGTCCCTGTACAGCGGACTTTGGATTCTTCTGTTTCGTCCGTTGCAAGTCAAGTCGTCTATGCGCTTTATTCTGGTAAGCGCATGAGAACGCAAGAAAAAACCCATAAAACCGACGGGTGTTAGCTTCAATTGCGCAACTTTTGGTAAAGAATTGGCACGCGCACGCACTTCTTCATCGCCGACCGACTGGCCATTCCCCGTTTTACCGAGCGAACGACTTCAGCGGGAAGCAGTGATCAGTTGATCAAACTCTTTGAGCAGGACCTGCAGCTGCCGATCCTTGCCTTGCACATTGCGCCCGGCAAAGACCATTTCGGCCATTTCCTGAATTCCCGAAGCGTTTGGCAACGGTAAATCCTGTTCCAGGATCGCCTTCATGCGCGGCAGGAAGATCCATTGCAGCCACTGTTCGAAGTCCAGGGTATCGACCGAGAACGGCTCGACACTGGACAGTGCTTCAGCCGATGGCTCGACCTCATCCCACCAGCCTTGCACCCGCAGCTCACGCTCGATCAGTAGCAACTGATCGGCTATCTTCGGAAAACGCACATCCATCACGACGTAACCTTGGCTTTCTGACGGGCCAGCGCTGCGCCTGAAGGATCGCCCTGTTTCTCACGTGCCTGGGCGATCAATTCCCACAGACTGGCCTGAAGCGCCGGTCGTCCATTAGCGAAAGTCAGGCCACGGCGAGCGAACTGCTCGGCCTGCGCCGCGTCCCCCTGCGCCATGCGGACTTGCGCCAGACGATAGAGCACTTGTGGCTCGCGTGGCGCGACACGCTGGGCGCGCTCGAGGCTGGAAGACGCGCCATTGAGGTCACCGCTCGCCTGTTGTTGCTGAGCCGTGGTCAACAGGGCCAGCACCGGGCCATCCAGTTGTTCGTCTGCGGAAAGACCACCGGCACTGGCCGACGGGATTCCGCTAGGCGTCGACGGCATGCTGTAGCTGCCCTGATTGATCGGTGCAGATTGAACCGGCGACGTTTCAATCGGACCCGGCGTGATCGGGCCTGGGGTAATCGGTGTAGTGCTGATCGGCGTCGAGGTCGTCGCACCGCCACCCGGCACCATCACGACAACCCCGGTATCACCCTGCGGAATCGCTTGAGTCTGGGCTTGCACAGGACGTTTCACCGTCGTCTGGCGGTAGCCGCCGTTCGTCGAAATCCGCTCACTGTTGGACACCGTAGTACCGGAATCCACGACCGGGATCGAACCCCGTTGTACAGAGGAACAACCGCTGAGCAAAGCTACGGCGGCAACCGCTGGAATCAACCACTTGTTCACTTGAAACCCTCTTTGCTTAATTCATCCAGCCCTTGACCCAATCCATCACCGACTCAGCAGGGTTTTCACCACCGCAAGCGGCGCCGGGAGGCGGTTCGCTGCCGCGAATATACGGCATCTGCACGGCACCCGGGCAACCGGCGTCAGAACCTTGGCCGGTACGCGAATCGACCCACGCCTGGACAACATTGTCGGGCTGCGGCATGTCCAGGGGAAGTGGATCGGCCTTGCGCATGAAGCTGGTCCAGACCTGCAACGCGCCGGTGGCACCGGTGAACGGCGTTTTGCCGTTGTCATCGCGACCCAGCCAGACCACCGCCAGCAAGTCCTGGCTGAAGCCTGCGAACCAACTGTCCCGTGAATCGTTACTGGTACCGGTCTTGCCGGCCAGGGTCAGAGTCTTGGGCAATACGTTGTAAACCGAGCTGCCGGTGCCTTCACGCATGACGCGCTGCATGGCGCTCTGGATCAAGTAGATAGAAGCCGGATCGAAACGCTGCTGAATCTGGAACGGATAACGCTTGAGCGGCTCGCCTTCGGCGGTCAGCACGCTGCGAATCCCGCGCATTGGCGTGTTGAAGCCACCGTTGGCGAGGGTCTGGTACATGGTCGCCACTTCGATTGGCGTCATGCCGCCAGCACCGAGCAACATCGACGGGAAAGCCGGAAACTCGCGAGTCACCCCCAGTCGCCCTACCGTTTTCAGCACATTTGGCACACCCACGGCCAAACCAAGACGCGCTGTCGACAGGTTGTAGGAATGCGCTAGACCTTGATAAAGGAAAACCGTACCGTGGGATCGACGATCATAGTTCTGGGGTTTCCAGACCTGACCATCCGCCCCTTTGACCGAGAAGGATTCGTCTGACAGCCAACTGGTCAATGTGTACTGGCTCGGTTTCTCGAGCGCTGTCAGATAAACCGCAGGCTTGATCAACGAGCCGATCGGTCGCACAGCATCCAGCGCCCGGTTGAACCCGGCAAAGCTGGCCTGACGACTGCCGATCATGGCCTGCACTTCACCGGTTTCCGGATTGGTCACGACCATCGCCGCTTCAACCTCATCGGAACCTTTGCGCCCGGACAAGCGCTTGAAGGTATCGTCGACCGAAGCTTCAGCCTTCATCTGCAGGATCGGATCGAAACTGGTGAAGATGCGCAGGCCTTCTTCGGTCAAGTCTTCGTCGCGATAGTCTTCGCGCAACTGACGCTTGACCAGATCGAGGAAGCCCGGGAACGAGCTGTCCGCCAGGCTGCCGCGCTTGGTCACGCCCAGCGGCATTTTCTTCGCCGCTTCAACTTGCTCGGCCGTGGCTACGCCCTGCTCTTGCAGCACATCCAGCACCAGGTTGCGACGCTCAAGTGCGCGCTCGGGATAACGACGCGGATTGTAGGAAGACGGGCCTTTGACCATGCCGACCAACAACGCCACTTGATGCAACTTGAGTTCAGCCAATGGCTGACTGAAGAAGAACTGGCTGGCGAGACCGAAACCGTGCACCGCACGCTGCCCGTCCTGGCCGACAAACACTTCGTTGAGATAAGCCTCAAGGATTTCGGGTTTGTCGTAATGCAGTTCCAGCAGAAGCGCCATCATGGCTTCGGTGAGTTTTCGGCTGAGGCTGCGTTCGTTGGTCAGGTAGAAGTTTTTGACCAACTGTTGCGTCAGGGTACTACCGCCCTGGCGCATACGCCCCGCAGAACCGTTGACCCAGATCGCACGGGCAATCGACTTCGGCGAAACACCGAAGTGATGATAGAAATCGCGGTCCTCGACAGCGACCAGGGTCTCGAGCAGGAACGGCGGAACCTGATCGATCTTGATCAGAATCCGGTCTTCAAGGTTCTTCGGGTACAGGCCGCCGATCAACAGCGGTTCCAGACGCACAACCGACAGCTTCGAACCGTTGGTCGCCGACAATTCGGCCACGTAGTCCCCGGAGAAACGCACGCGAACCGGTTGCGCTTGCTCCATGCCTTCATAGAACTGGAAGCCACGGGTATTGAGGTCGACGGTGTTGCCATTGACCGCTGCCGCGCCCGGGCCATTGGCCACGCTTTCGCGGCGATAGCCCAGGGCATCGAGTTCGGTCAGGAAGTCCGTTTTGCTCAACTTCTGTCCGACGAAAAGTTCGAGCGGGCGCGCATAGACCTTCGCAGGAATGGTCCAGCGCTTGCCGGAGAACTTTTCCTGGACGATCGCGTCGAGGTAAACCGCAAAGCCGGCCAGCACCACAAGGCCGACCAGGCTGAGTTTAATGGCCCAGCTCAACCATGGGCGCATGCCCTTGGAAGGTGGTTTTTTAGGGGTACGGGAAGATCGGGTACGAGTCATGGCGGCGGATTATACGCACTTTATTCATCCTCAACAGACGCGCTCCGAGGTTTGCGTCGAGCGGACTTGCGGCCATAATGGACGCCTTGAATTTCCCAGACTCTGAAGGATCGCCTGTGAGCCAGTCCCTGATCGCTGCCCTGCAAAACCCTGCCCTCTACCCGCATCCGGTAGAGGGATTCCAGGTCATCGAAACTCATATCTCCTGGGTTCTGCTCACAGGCCCCTACGCCTATAAAGTGAAGAAACCGGTCAATTTCGGCTTTCTCGACTTCACCGGGCTTGAGGCTCGCGAACACTTCTGCAACGAAGAGCTGCGCCTGAACCAGCGCCTGACCGACGACTTGTACCTCGAGGTGCTTCCGGTCACCGGCAGCATCGAGGCACCGCAATTGGGCGGCGACGGCCCAGCCATCGAATACGCATTGAAGATGCGCCAGTTCGCGCAAAACGGGTTGCTCAGCACCCTGCAAGCCAACGGCGAACTGACCCCTGCCCATGTCGACGAAATGGCCGAACAAATCGCCCGCTTCCACCTCAGCGCACCAAAAGTCCCGAGCGAGCACGACGCCGGCACCCCGGACAGCGTGATGGCGCCGGTACGGCAGAACTTCGAACAGATCCGTCCGTTCCTCAGCGACAAAGCCGATCTGCTGCAACTCGACGCGCTGCAAGCCTGGGCCGAAAGCAGCTTCGAGCGCCTCAAGCCATTGTTTGCCCAGCGCAAGGCTGAAGGCTTCATCCGCGAATGCCACGGTGACATCCACCTCGGCAACGCCACCGTGATCGACGGCAAAGTCGTCATTTTCGACTGCATCGAATTCAACGAACCGTTTCGCTTCACTGACGTGTATGCCGACACCGGTTTCCTCGCAATGGACCTGGAGGACCGAGGCCTGAAGAGCCTGGCGCGTCGTTTCATCAGTCAGTATCTGGAACTGACCGGCGATTACCGTGGCCTCGAACTGCTGAACTTCTATAAAGCCTACCGCGCGCTGGTTCGCGCCAAAGTCGCCCTGTTCAGCATGCCGGCCGATGCCACTCCTGTGCAGCGCGCGACCACCCTGCGCCAGTACCGCAATTACGCCAACCTGGCGGAAAGCTACAGCACCATTCCTTCGCGCTTCATGGCCATTACCCACGGCGTTTCCGCTGTCGGCAAGAGCCATGTCGCCATGCGTCTGGTGGAAGCACTGGGGGCGATTCGCCTGCGTTCCGACGTTGAGCGCAAGCGCCTGTTCGGTGAGCAAACCGTCCAGAATGACGTGCAGGCCGGTATCTACAGTGCCGACGCCAGCGTTTCGACCTATGCCCGACTGCATGAAATCGCCGACGTCATCCTGCGTGCCGGTTTCCCGGTAGTGATCGACGCCACTTACCTCAAGCGTGACCAGCGCGACAGCGCCGCGAAAGTTGCCGAGGCCACAGGCGCACCGTTCCTGATCCTCGACTGCAATGCACCGCAAGCCGTGATCGAAAGCTGGCTGGCCATGCGCCAGGCAGACAAGAAAGACCCGTCCGATGCCACCCTCGCTGTTATTGAAGCCCAGCAAGCCAGCCGCGAAGCGCTGACACCGGCGGAAATCCTCTGCAGCAAACGCGTCCAGACCAATGAAAGCGGGACCCTCGATACGGTTGTTGAGCAAATTCGCCAGCGCCTGCCAGGACTGTAAGAAGTATTTCAGCCGTGGAGCCTCCACTGGCTTCACGGCTGTTAAGTAGTGGCACTATACTGGCGTCATAAAACCAACAGGTGATGCGACATGAGCCAGCCAAAACTCCTCGACACCCCGCTTTATGTTTTGCTGCACAAAGACGACATCAGGGGCTTCAACAGCGAACGCCCCACTGATGGCCCAATCGACATGGTCGGTGGCGACTTCCGCGGCCTCGACCTGCGAGAGCTCAACGCCGATGACGTGGACTTTCGCAACGCTTACTTCCGTTCCGCCGACTTGCGCGGCATCGATTTCAGCAAAGCCAACCTGGAAGGTGCGAGCCTGGGCCACGCGCAAATTTCCGGCGCCTACTTCCCCCCCGAGCTCAGTGCTGACGAGATCCTGA
The DNA here is from genome assembly GCF_030417915.1 of Pseudomonas sp. C32. NCBI lineage: Bacteria > Pseudomonadati > Pseudomonadota > Gammaproteobacteria > Pseudomonadales > Pseudomonadaceae > Pseudomonas > Pseudomonas sp. C32. The sequence continues at coordinate 12,007 of NZ_JAUHUK010000021.1, forward strand.
TGTCGATGAATTTCGGTACACGGCTGCGTTACCGAACTCGCTGAGCAAGGCCGCAAACTGACAAGTCCAGCCCTCTCTTCGCGCTGGACGCTGAGTCTCTTTTGCCGGCAAAAGCCCATTGTTTCCTGCTGTTTTTCGCCGCATTCGCGGATTTTCAGCCCTCCAGCCCATTCTGCCCCTTAGAAGCATTTGCGTCGAAAACGACCAAACAATCACGCTTTTCCTACTGATGGCTACACTCCTCAAATGCTTGCCCACGATCTGCATTCGGCCATCGCAAGGAGGCTTGATGAATGATGAACTGCAACACCTGAAGAACCTTGGCAAGACGTCGGCACAGTGGCTGCACGCCGTTGGCATCCACAGTGCCTCGGACTTGCGTCGCCTGGGGGCGGTGGACGCTTATCGGGCCGTGCGTACGCGCGGATTTCGGGCGTCCAAGGTGTTGCTGTATGCAATAGAAGGCGCCCTGATGGACGTGCACTGGAATGACATTCCTGCCGAACGCAAAGAGGCCCTGAATAAACAGCTGGAAGCCATCTCGTCGCGTCACAAGAATTGAGCGAGGAGCGCTGGCTTACAGATCAAGCAAATCAATTCACTGAAAACGACAGATCAAAATCCAATGATTTCATAGACTTGCCGAAAGTCTGCGACATGGAGCAGGCAAATAGGAAATCAGCTGTTGACTTGGTAATGAGAATCGATATGATTATCACAACTGGTCGCGAGACTGGTCGATATTCTGCAAAGCCCTTGGTTCGGACTCTCAGATTATCTCCTCATCAGGCTAATCACGGTTATTTGACCCGGCTCTTGCCGGGTCTTTTTTTGTCTGCACAAAAGTGCCGGAGATCGTGAACCCGTCCTTGGATAATTGTTAGTATTCGAACAATCAGCCGCGACATATTCGGCGCGTTGCGGAACAGAGGATTGAGATGAAGTTGCTTTGCGCGGGTGCCGAGTTGATCAATGACAGCAGTCGAGGTTTCGAACTCGAGGGAGAGAAGCTGTTTGCCGTGCGCCGGGGCGGGCAGGTTTATGTCTACTTTAATCGTTGCCCGCACCGTGGCGTCTCACTCGAGTGGCACCCCGATCAGTTTCTCGACAACAGCCAAAGCCTGATCCAGTGCGCGACCCACGGCGCACTGTTCTTGATCGAGGATGGCGAATGCATTGCCGGTCCGTGCGAGGGACGATCGCTGAAGAACATCCCCTGCCGCGAGGACGAACAGGGAATCTGGGTCAGCCTTTAATCGCCGAGTAACACGTCCAGGCGTCGATCAACGACCATTTCCTCATGACTCAAGCGCACGCCATAAGCCAACACTTCCACGCCGCAAGCCACCGCCTCGCGCAGTGCAGCGGCATACGCTGAATCGATCTCGACGGCAGGCCGCACCGACTCGATGCCAGTCAGGCACACACAATACAACTGCACTGCACGAATGCTGTCCCGGGCTAAATGGGCCAACTCCCGCAGGTGCTTGGCCCCGCGCAGGGTCACCGCATCGGGAAACGCCGCCACCGCCGTCCCGTCGAAGCCCAGCGTTACGCTTTTGACTTCGACATAGGCCGGCCCTTCGGGATAGTCGAGGCGAAAATCGATGCGGCTGTTTTCCTGACCGTATGCGACTTCACGCTTTAACCCGGTAAAGCCATTGAGCTCGCCGATCACGCCTGCCCGCAGCGCTTCTTCGATCAATCCATTGGCCCGCGCGGTGTTCACACAGAACAACCGCCCTTGCGGGGTTTCGCCGACTTCCCAGGTGCCAGGCAGTTTGCGCTTGGGATCGTTGGAACGACTGAACCAGACCTGCCCGCCCTCGACCTGGCAATTGAGCATCGATCCGGTGTTCGGACAGTGAATGGTCAGCAACTCGCCGCTAACGGTTTCGATATCAGCGAGAAAACGCTTGTATCGACGAATCAGTCGACCTTCTTCCAGTGGAGGATGAAAACGCATCAGCCTTGCCAGCTCCGCAAGCCGCGAGCGATACGCTCGACCGCCTCCTGCAGGCGCTGAAGATTTTGCGTGTAGGCAAAACGCACATGATGACCGGCCTGATACCGCCCGAAATCCAGTCCAGGAGTAAACGCCACATGTTCGGTTTCGAGAAAATGCTTACAGAACGCGAAGGCATCGCCGCCGAATTTGCTGATATCGGCGTACAAATAGAACGCCCCTTCCGGCTCTACCGCAATGCCAAAACCCAACTCGCGCAAAGCGGGAAGCAAGAAATCCCGACGTCGACCGAACTCTGCGCGGCGCTCTTCGAGGATGCTGATTGTTGCCGGCTCGAAACAGGCCAGCGCAGCATACTGAGCCATGCTCGGCGCACTTATGTAGAGGTTCTGCGCGAGTTTTTCCAATTCACCAACCGCGACATCGGGCGCCACCAGCCAACCCAGACGCCAACCGGTCATTCCGAAATACTTCGAAAAACTGTTCAGCACAAAGGCGTCATTGTCGACTTCCAGTACGCTGGCAGCATCGGTGCCGTAAGTCAGCCCATGATAGATCTCGTCCACGACCAGATGGCCGTGGCGTTCCTTGATCGAACGAGACAGCCCGGCCAACTCATCCCGGGTCAGGATCGTCCCTGTCGGGTTAGCCGGAGACGCCACCAGCGCGCCAACGCTGTCGTGATCCCAGTAACGCTGGACCAGGTCCGGCGTCAGTTGATAGCGCACGTCGGGACCTACCGGAACCAACTGTGCGGCGCCCTCAACCAGTCGCAGGAAATGTCGGTTGCACGGGTAACCGGGGTCCGCCAACAACCAGTGTTTGCCCGGATCCACCAGCAAAGCACTGGCCAGCAACAACGCACCAGAGCCACCGGGCGTGATGAGGATGCGTCGTGAATCGATGCTCAAGCCATAGCGCTGCTGATAAAAGCCTGAAATCGCCTCACGCAACTCGGGAATGCCACGGGCAGCGGTGTAGCGGGTGCGGCCCGATGCCAGCGCAGCCTGGCCGGCCTGAATGATCGGTTCGGCTGTGGTGAAGTCCGGCTCGCCGATTTCCAGATGGATCACATCGTGGCCGGCCGCCTGCAATTCATTGGCCCGCGCCAGCAGCGCCATCACATGGAAAGGTTCGATCGCACGACTGCGGGCACTGTAGGACTGAGCCATGGGCCTTCCTTCAACAGGGAAAAAAATCGATTCTACCCAAGCGCAGGAACGAGCGAGAGCCTAAAGCGGTCAGAGGCCTTATGACCCCGGCCGCAAACGACTCAAACGCGCGCCCCAGGTTTGACTAAAATCAATAATTGAGCAGCGTTCCAGAGCCACCAGACAGCGCTTTATCAGCATTTGAAAGCGCAACGGGCCGCAGCCTCGACATCCGGGAGTAGCGCGGTCTGATTTGATCTGGTAAGTTCGCCCGCTTGCAGCCGCAGGGCCGGCAGGTGTCGGTGATGGAGCAATCCTGCGCAGATGGATTACAAGAGTAGAGGCGGTCTATTTCATGTCCACCCAAGCAAAGCAGCAAAATCAGTCGATCAGCGGCTTCGAACCCTACAAAGAAGTGAAGGGCGAGGAATACATGGGCAAGCCCATGCGCGCGCACTTCACCAAAGTCCTGAACAAGTGGAAACAGGACTTGATGCAGGAAGTCGACCGTACGGTTGATCACATGAAGGACGAAGCAGCCAACTTCCCGGACCCGGCAGACCGTGCCAGCCAGGAAGAAGAGTTCGCCCTCGAACTGCGAGCCCGCGATCGTGAGCGCAAGTTGATCAAAAAGATCGACAAAACGCTGCAATTGATCGAGGACGAAGAGTACGGCTGGTGCGAATCCTGCGGCGTCGAAATTGGCGTCAAGCGCCTGGAAGCCCGCCCTACTGCCGACATGTGTGTCGACTGCAAGACCCTGGCGGAAATCAAGGAAAAGCAAGTCGGCAAATAATTGCGGCTTGAACGAAAAACGGAGCGTGCGAACGCTCCGTTTTTGTTTCTGATATTTGCTGATGCCCGTTGCGATTAAAATCGCCATCACTGTAGGAGCGAGCTTGCTCCGGGCGGCGTTCCGACGATGAACCTGAGATCGCCGAGTAGCAACAGGCTCCCAGCGTTATCGTTGACGACCTTCGCGAGCAAGCTCGTTCCTACAGGAATCTGACGACCGCCTGGAAAAGTAACGTTGCCTTCATGACCGCCATCACCAGACCTGACTACATCGGACGTTTCGCGCCCACACCCAGTGGCCATCTGCACTTCGGCTCACTGGTCGCCGCGCTGGCGTCCTACCTCGATGCCCGCTCGGTAGGCGGGCGCTGGCTGATGCGCATGGAAGATCTCGATCCGCCCCGTGAGGAACCCGGCGCGCAAGTGGCGATTCTCAAGGCGCTGGAGAGTTACGGGTTTGAATGGGATGGCGAGCTGATTCGCCAAAGCGACCGTCACGATGCCTACGCCCAAGTGCTCAATCGCCTGTTCAATCATGGTCTGGCCTACGCCTGCACCTGTTCGCGCAAGCAGCTGGAGCCTTATCACGGGATTTATCCAGGGCTATGCCGCAACGCCGGTCACGGCACGGAAGACGCCGCCATACGCTTGCGCGTCCCGGAGCTCGAGTATCACTTCGCCGATCGAGTACAAGGTGAATACCGCCAGCATCTGGGCCGCGATGTCGGCGATTTTGTGATTCGCCGCCGCGACGGGCTCTACGCCTATCAACTGGCTGTAGTGCTTGACGATGCCTGGCAAGGCATCACCGACATTGTCCGTGGCGCCGACCTGCTCGACTCCACGCCGCGCCAGCTCTACCTGCAAGAACTGCTTGGCCTGCCGCAACCGCGCTATTTGCACATTCCGCTGATTACCCAGCCCGATGGCAACAAACTCGGCAAGTCTTATCGTTCGCCGCCGCTGACCGAAGATCAGGCAATACCTTTATTGCTGCGGGCCCTTCGCGCATTGGGGCAGAATCCGGGCAACGAACTGATTTTCGCCACGCCACGCGAGGTGCTCGACTGGGGCATCGCCCACTGGGATGCATCACTGATCCCGCGCACACTGAGCCTGCCCGAGGCTCAACTGCTGTGATCGCACTTGCAGTGGCGCGCCCATCCGTTACCATCGCCGCACGTTTTCGGGCACGCGCATAAAAAAGAGAGGCCGGGATGTACATTTATCGCTTGGTCCTGCTTTTGGTAGTGGGGATTTACCTGTTTTCCCCGGCCATCATGGATTGGTGGATCGACGCCACTGGCGCCTGGTATCGCCCTTATCTGCTCTGGCTGATTCTGATCGTCGTGACCTTCATCCTGCAGAGCCAAAAAGATGCCGATGAGCTTTAGCCTGACCCAGATGATCCTGATCAGTGCCGCCTACCTGGCGGTGCTGTTCGGCGTGGCCTGGATCAGCGAACGGGGCATGATCCCCCGGGCGATCATTCGCCACCCGCTGACTTACACCCTGTCGCTGGGGGTCTACGCCAGTGCCTGGGCGTTTTACGGCACGGTGGGCCTGGCCTATCAGTATGGCTACGGTTTCCTGTCCAGCTACCTCGGGGTGTCCGGGGCATTTCTGCTGGCGCCGGTGTTGCTGTACCCCATCCTGAAAATCACCCGCACTTATCAGTTGTCCTCTCTGGCGGACCTGTTTGCCTTCCGCTTTCGCAGCACCTGGGCCGGTGCGCTGACCACGATTTTCATGCTGGTCGGCGTATTGCCGCTGTTGGCGTTGCAGATCCAGGCGGTGGCCGACTCCATCGGCATCCTCACCCGCGAGCCCGTGCAGCACCGCGTGGCGCTGAGCTTCTGTGCGCTGATCACGCTGTTCACGATTTTCTTCGGCTCCCGGCACATCGCCACCCGCGAGAAACACGAAGGACTGGTGTTCGCGATTGCCTTCGAATCGGTGATCAAGCTGATCGCCCTTGGTGGCATTGGGCTCTACGCGCTGTACGGCGTATTCGACGGGCCTCAACAGCTTGAGCTGTGGCTGCTGCAAAACCAGACCGCCCTCGCCGCCCTGCACACGCCTTTGCAGGAAGGCCCATGGCGCACATTGCTGCTGGTGTTCTTCGCCTCGGCGATTGTGATGCCGCACATGTATCACATGACGTTCACCGAAAACCTCAATCCGCGCTCGCTGGTCAGCGCAAGTTGGGGTCTGCCGCTGTTCCTGCTGCTGATGAGCCTGGCAGTGCCGCTGATTCTCTGGGCGGGACTGAAACTCGGCGCCACCACCAACCCGGAATACTTCACGCTGGGCATCGGCATCGCCGCCAACAGCAAGGCCCTGGCATTGCTGGCTTATGTCGGTGGTCTGTCCGCCGCCAGCGGCCTGATCATCGTCACCACACTGGCACTGTCGGGGATGGCGCTGAACCACCTGGTATTGCCGCTCTATCAACCGCCCGCCGAAGGCAATATCTACCGCTGGCTGAAGTGGACCCGCCGGGCATTGATCGTCGCGATCATCATGGCCGGTTACGGTTTCTACCTGATGCTGGGTGCGGAACAAGACCTGGCCAACCTCGGCATCGTCGCGTTCGTTGCGACGTTGCAGTTCCTGCCCGGCGTGCTGTCAGTCCTGTACTGGCCGACCGCCAACCGTCGCGGCTTCATCGCCGGTTTGCTGGCGGGAATCCTGGTGTGGCTGGTCACCATGCTGCTACCGCTGGTCGGCAACCTGCAGGGTTTCTATATACCGCTGCTGAACATGATTTACGTGCTGGATGACACCAGTTGGCACATGGCGGCGATTGCTTCCCTGGCCGCCAACGTATTGATGTTCACCCTGATTTCGCTGTTCACCAATGCCAGCACCGAAGAGGCCAGCGCTGCCGAAGCCTGTGCCGTGGACAACGTGCACCGGCCGCAGCGACGTGAATTGCATGCGGCCTCCCCACAGGAATTCGCGACGCAATTGGCCAAACCCTTGGGCGCCAAAGCCGCGCAGAAGGAAGTCGAGCAGGCGCTGCGCGATCTTTATCTGCCCTTCGACGAACGCCGACCGTATGCATTGCGCCGCTTGCGCGACCGCATCGAAGCCAACCTCTCCGGCCTGATGGGACCGAGCGTTGCCCAGGACATGGTCGAGACCTTCCTGCCTTACAAGGCCGGTGGCGAAAACTATGTCACCGAAGACATCCACTTTATCGAAAGCCGCCTCGAGGACTACCACTCGCGCCTGACCGGCCTGGCCGCCGAACTCGATGCCCTGCGCCGTTATCACCGTCAGACCTTGCAGGAACTGCCGATGGGCGTCTGCTCGCTGGCCAAGGACCAGGAAATCCTGATGTGGAACAAAGCCATGGAAGAGCTGACGGGGATCGCCGCGCAACGCGTGGTCGGATCGCGCCTGAGCACCATCGCCGATCCGTGGAAGGAATTGCTGCTGGGCTTCATCAACCTGCCGGACGAACACCTGCACAAACAACACCTGACACTCGACGGCCAGACTCGTTGGCTGAACCTGCACAAAGCGGCCATCGACGAACCGCTCGCGCCGGGTAACAGCGGCCTGGTGTTGTTGGTGGAAGACCTGACCGAAACCCAGATGCTCGAAGACAAGCTGGTGCACTCCGAGCGCCTGGCCAGCATTGGCCGACTGGCGGCCGGCGTAGCCCATGAAATCGGCAACCCGATCACCGGCATCGCCTGCCTGGCGCAGAACCTGCGCGAAGAGCGCGAGGATGATGGCGAGCTGAAAGAAATCAGCGGGCAGATCCTTGAGCAGACCAAACGCGTGTCGCGCATCGTTCAATCGCTGATGAGCTTCGCCCATGCCGGCAGCCATCAACACAGCGACGAGCCCGTCTGTCTGGCCGAAGTGGCCCAGGATGCCATCGGCTTGCTGGCCCTGAACCGGCGCAATTTTGAAGTGCAGTTCTATAACCTGTGCGATCCGGATCACTGGGTCGAAGGCGACCCGCAGCGGCTGGCACAGGTATTGATCAATCTGCTCTCAAACGCCCGCGACGCTTCGCCTCCCGGCAGCGCGGTGCGAGTCAAAAGCGAAGCCGGCGAACACACGGTCGATCTGATCGTGGAAGACGAAGGCAGTGGTATTCCGTCGAGCATCATGGACCGATTGTTCGAACCCTTCTTCACTACCAAGGATCCTGGCGAAGGCACCGGTCTGGGCCTTGCACTGGTCTATTCCATCGTTGAAGAGCATTATGGACAAATCACCATCGACAGCCCGGCTGATGTACACAGCCAACGCGGCACCCGTATCCGGGTGACTTTACCGCGTCATGTCGAAGCGACGTCCGCTGTGAACTGAGACCGTCGAGAGTATCGAATCAATGCCGCACATTTTGATCGTCGAAGACGAAACCATTATCCGCTCCGCCTTGCGCCGCCTGCTGGAACGTAACCAGTACCAGGTCAGCGAAGCCGGTTCAGTGCAGGAAGCACAAGAACGCTTCACCATTCCCTCGTTCGACCTGATCGTCAGTGACCTGCGTCTGCCGGGCGCACCCGGCACGGAGCTGATCAAGCTTGCCCAGGGCACGCCGGTGCTGATCATGACCAGCTATGCCAGCCTGCGCTCGGCGGTCGATTCGATGAAAATGGGTGCGGTGGACTACATTGCCAAGCCGTTCGACCACGATGAAATGCTGCAAGCTGCTGCGCGAATCCTGCGCGACCGGCAATCGGCACAGACCGGTGCTGAGCCAGTGGCCGGCAAGGCCGTCAATGGCGCGGCGAAATCCGGAGCCGACAACAGCAACGGCGAAATCGGCATCATCGGTTCCTGTCCACCCATGCAGGACCTCTACGGCAAGATCCGCAAAGTCGCACCGACCGACTCAAACGTCCTGATCCAGGGCGAGTCCGGCACCGGTAAAGAGCTGGTGGCGCGCGCCCTGCACAACCTCTCCAAACGTGCCAAGGCACCGATGATTTCGGTGAACTGCGCGGCCATTCCGGAAAGCCTGATCGAGTCCGAACTGTTCGGCCACGAAAAAGGCGCATTCACCGGCGCCAGCGCCGGGCGTGCGGGTCTGGTGGAAGCAGCGGACGGCGGCACCTTGTTCCTCGATGAAATCGGCGAATTGCCACTGGAAGCCCAGGCGCGTCTGTTGCGCGTATTGCAGGAAGGCGAAATCCGCCGGGTCGGCTCGGTCCAGTCGCAAAAGGTCGATGTACGCCTGATTGCCGCGACTCACCGCGACCTCAAGAGCCTGGCGAAGATCGGCCAGTTCCGTGAAGACTTGTATTACCGCCTCCACGTAATCGCCCTGAAACTGCCGGCCCTGCGCGAGCGTGGTGCAGACGTCAACGAAATCGCCACTGCGTTCCTGGCGCGACAGAGTGCACGGATCAACCGCACGGACCTGAAGTTCGCCGCCGATGCCGAGCAAGCGATTCGTCACTACTCCTGGCCGGGTAACGTCCGCGAACTGGAAAATGCCGTCGAACGCGCCGTCATCCTGTGCGAGAGCCCGGAGATTTCCGCCGAGCTGCTGGGTATCGACATCGAACTGGGCGATCTGGAAGACGACGATTTCATCGGCCTGCCCCCGCAACAGGGTAACGGCAGCTCCAGTAACACCAACCATGAGCCAACCGAAGACTTGTCCCTGGAGGACTACTTCCAGCATTTCGTGCTCGAACATCAAGACCACATGACCGAAACCGAGCTGGCACGCAAACTCGGCGTCAGTCGCAAATGCCTGTGGGAGCGCCGTCAGCGCCTGGGCATACCGCGCCGCAAGACCGGGGTGACTAGCGAAAGCTGAACCGCACCTGTCTCATGTGCGGGTAACACAGGATTGTGTGAAAAAACTGTTACCTCAGCTTTTTCACGTAACAGAAGCCGGGGCTTACGGTAACGAAGCCCCGGCTTTTTTTCGCCTCCCAAAACCCCGCCTACCGACCTAACCCCTTGTTTTACTGGGCTTCACAAAAGTTGGCACGCACCCTGCTATATGTTTGGTACAAGAACAATAACAAGCAATGCACAAGACAATAAAAATAAGACGTATCGACTCACGCACAATAAAAACAAGACGGCGAGAGGCGCAGCTAACTGATTCTTTTGGAGAGGCGTTGTATTTGGGGCTAGCCCCACGACCAGGCTGAGAACAACAAAAAACTGTCCTAAGACAGAGCCTGTACTGGTTGGATCGAAAGATCACTGCAATTCAGCGACCAAAGCAATCCGTTTGCTCTTGGCTCCCGATTGGGAGGGCCATGAAGGAAAAGCTTCATGGCGTGGGCACTTAACAAAAACAAAAAGCCCGAAACCAAAAATAAAAATAGAGCATGCAACTACTTCTTGGGGAGCTTCGGCTCCCCTTGTGGTTTCTGCGATTCAAAGAAATCACCCAGCCCCCTGCAGGAGCGAGCATGCTCGCGAAAACTCATAGGCGCCGCTGGGCATCTGATTCCCCGCGTAATCGTTGACAACCATCGCGCGCATGCCCGCTCCTACAGGGTCATAACGCGTCGTCCTACACCATCCCCCGACTAAATGCTAGAATCCCCGCCCATCATGCGGTCATTCTTCTGGTATGGCCGAACATTCCTTCAAACAGTGCATCCCATGCTGAAGAAGCTGTTCCAGTCATTCCGTTCTCCAAAGCGTCATACGCAACACATTCGCAGTACGCCTGAAGTCCTCAACAGCGGCCAACACTCGCTGCAAAAGGCACAATTCAGCCGTTATGCGGTGAATATCGTCGAACGCCTGCAGAGCGCCGGATACCAGGCTTACCTGGTCGGCGGTTGCGTGCGCGACATGCTGCTGGGCATCACGCCGAAAGATTTCGACGTTGCCACCAGCGCCACCCCTGAACAGGTACGGGCCGAATTCCGCAATGCGCGGATCATCGGTCGCCGATTCAAGCTGGTGCATATTCACTTCGGACGCGAAATCATCGAAGTCGCGACCTTCCGCGCCAATCACCCGCAAAACGACGAAGAGGAAGACAGCAACCAGTCTTCCCGCAACGAGAGCGGGCGCATTTTGCGCGATAACGTCTACGGCACGCTGGAAGAAGACGCGCAACGTCGCGACTTCACCATCAACGCCCTGTATTACGATCCGGTCAGTGAGCGCATCCTCGACTACGCCAACGGCGTACACGACATCCGCAATCACTTGATCCGCCTGATCGGCGATCCGAAGCAGCGCTACCAGGAAGACCCGGTGCGGATGCTGCGGGCCGTGCGCTTCGCCGCCAAACTGAATTTCGGCATCGAGAAACACAGCGCCCAGCCCATCCGTGATCTGGCGCCGATGCTGCGCGAAATCCCGTCGGCCCGTCTGTTCGAGGAAGTGCTCAAACTGTTCCTCTCCGGCCATGCCGCCGATACGTTTGAAATGCTGGTCGACCTGCAACTGTTCGACCCGCTGTTCCCGGCCAGTGCCGAGGCGTTGGAGTACAACCCGACGTACACGCACACCTTGATCAGCGAAGCCCTGACAAACACCGACCTGCGGATCAAGCAGAACAAACCGGTGACGCCTGCGTTCCTGTTTGCGGCCCTGCTCTGGCCTGCCCTGCCGGCACGCGTTCTGCGTCTGCAAGAACGGGGCATGCCACCGATTCCGGCGATGCAGGAAGCGGCGCACGAGTTGATTGCCGAGCAGTGCCAGCGGATCGCGATTCCAAAACGCTTCACCATGCCGATCCGCGAGATCTGGGACATGCAGGAACGCCTGCCGCGCCGCAGTGGCAAGCGTGCCGATCTGTTGCTGGACAACCCGCGTTTCCGCGCCGGCTACGACTTCCTGCTGCTACGCGAAAGCGCAGGCGAGCAGACCGATGGCCTGGGCGAATGGTGGACCGACTATCAGGACGCCAATGAAAGCGAACGTCGCGACATGATCCGCGACCTCAGCGGCAAGGAAGACGGCACCGGGGCACCGCGCAAGCGCCGCCGCAGCGGTGGCTCCAAACGCAAACGCGCCGCTGGCGCTTCGAGCACCACGGGCGAGTAATCGATGGAACGCATTTACATCGGCATGGGCAGCAACCTCGCTGACCCCGCCGAACAGTTGCGCAGTGCCATCGATGCACTGGCGCAGTTGCCCCAGACTGAACTGGTCGGGGTTTCTGCGTTTTACCAAAGCGATTCGCTGCTGCCCGGCCAACCGCGTTACACCAACGCGGTCGCCGCGCTCGACAGCACCTTGGCGCCGCTGGCCCTGCTGGATGCCTTGCAGTCCATCGAAAACGAACAGGGCCGCGAACGCCTTGAACGCTGGGGCCCACGCACGCTGGACCTCGACATTGTGCTGTTTGGTGATCGTTTGATTGATGAGCCGCGCCTCAAAGTCCCGCACTACCATATGCAGGAACGGGCTTTCGTTCTGTATCCGCTGGCCGAGCTGGCACCTGCGGATCTGCGCCTGGCCGATGGCCGCACCTTGGCCGAACTGCTCAAGGCATGCCCGTTCGTCGGTCTGGAACGCCTCCCCCAGAATTGACCAAAATCCCCTGTGGGAGCGGGCTTGCGCGCGAAGCGGTGTATCCATCAACAAAAATGTTGAATGCGATGCCCCCTTCGCGAGCAAGCCCGCTTCCACGCTGGTCGCAGCTTCGACTGCTGAATCGCATCAGTTACCCCGGTAACACCTCACCCGTAACAATGCGGTAACACACGCAATTGACTTCCCTCGTTCTCCTCACGACTATAGGCGTCCCGCTGCCGTCAACACGGCTTTAAAGGGCGCAATCCAGGCCTTAAAAGCACGACAAAAGAACGTGCGCCTGTGTTTACCGAAGAATCACGCGCGTTACTCGCAGTAGTTTTCACAGCGCCTGAATGAGGAACTTTTCATGCCAGCCATCACCCTGACCACCCTGCAAGGTCTGAAGCAAAAAGGTGAGAAAATCACCATGCTGACCTGCTACGACGCAACCTTCGCCAACGCCTGCAATCAGGCGGGTGTCGAAGTGCTGCTGGTGGGCGACTCCCTCGGCATGGTTCTGCAGGGTCACGACAGCACCCTGCCCGTCACCACCGCGGAAATGGCTTACCACGTGGCCTGCGTCAAACGCGGTAACAGCGATGCCTTGATCCTCGCCGACCTGCCGTTCATGGCCTACGCCACCACCGAACAAGCCATGACCAACAGCGCCCTGTTGATGCAGGCCGGCGCGCACATGGTCAAGGTCGAAGGTGCTTTGTGGCTGGCCGACTCGATCCGCCTGCTGGCCGAACGTGGCATCCCGGTGTGCGCGCACATGGGCCTGACACCGCAATCGGTGAACATCCTCGGCGGGTACAAGGTTCAGGGCCGCAATGAAAACCAGGCGCGGCAGATGCGTGCAGACGCCATTTCCCTGGAACAGGCCGGCGCGGCAATGCTGCTGCTCGAATGCGTGCCCAGCGAACTGGCGGAAGAAATTACCCAAGCGGTGAGTATTCCCGTGATCGGGATCGGTGCCGGCAATCGCACTGACGGTCAGGTTCTGGTCTTGCACGACATGCTTGGCCTGTCCATTACCGGGCGCGTGCCAAAATTCGTGAAGAACTTCATGACCGGCCAAAGCACCATCGATGCGGCTTTGCGCGCCTATGTGACTGAAGTCAAATCAGCGACCTTCCCAGGTATCGAACACGGATTCTCTGCATGAACACCGTAAAAACCGTACGCGAACTGCGGGCCGCTGTGGCCCGCGCCCGCAACGAAGGCAAGCGTATCGGCTTCGTGCCGACCATGGGCAACCTGCACAGCGGTCACGTCGCATTGATTACCAAAGCAACCCAACGGGTGGATTTCGTGGTCGCGAGCATTTTCGTCAACCCGCTGCAGTTCGGTGCAGGCGAAGACCTCGACAAGTACCCGCGCACCCTCGCCGCCGATCAGGAAAAACTGCTTGAAGCCGGTTGCGACCTGTTGTTCGCACCCACCGTGGAAGAGATGTACCCCGACGGCATGGCCGGCCAGACCCGCGTCAGCGTCCCGCAATTGTCCGAAGGGTTGTGCGGTGCTAGCCGTCCCGGGCATTTCGAAGGTGTGGCGACGGTGGTCAGCAAGCTGTTCAACATGGTCCAGCCGGACCTGGCGATCTTCGGTCAGAAGGACTTCCAGCAACTGGCGGTGATTCGCGCGCTGGCGCATGACTTGAACATGCCAATTCAGATTATCGGCGAGCCGACCGTGCGTGCGGCTGATGGCCTGGCGCTGTCGTCGCGCAACGGGTTCCTGAGCGAAGAACAGCGGGCCGTGGCGCCGGTGGTTTATCGCACATTGAACGCGATTGCCGAGTCGATCAAACAGGGTGAGCGGGATTTCCCGGCGCTGATCAACACCCAGATCAAACAGCTCGAAGCGGCCGGCCTGCGTCCGGATTACCTGGAAGTTCGCCATGCCCTGACCTTGCGTCCGGCAACAGCGCAAGACCGCGATCTGGTGATTCTGGTGGCGGCGTTCCTCGGTACGACGCGGTTGATCGACAACCTGCACCTGAATCTCGACGCGCCAGCTTAAACACCGCAATCCCCTGGGGGAGCGAGCCGGCTCGCTCCCACCATTGGATCTGCGCCTGTTTCACATTTTATTGCCCCCACCAACCCTTCGGGCCATTTGCCCGCCGACCTGGGAAACACTCATGCACGCCATCATGCTCAAAGCCAAGCTGCATCGCGCTGAAGTCACTCACGCTGTCCTTGATTACGAAGGTTCCTGCGCCATCGACGGCGAATGGCTGGACCTGTCCGGTATCCGTGAGTACGAGCAAATCCAGATCTACAACGTCGACAACGGCGAACGTTTCACCACCTACGCCATTCGCGGTGAAGAAGGTTCGCGCATGATCTCGGTCAACGGCGCCGCTGCGCACAAAGCCAAGGTCGGCGATCGCGTAATCATCTGCGCTTACGCTCATTACAGCGAAGCCGAACTGCTCAACTTCAAGCCGCGCATGCTCTACATGGCGCCGGGTAACGAATTGAGTCACACCAGCAATGCCATTCCGGTCCAAGTTGCCTGAACCGAGCCGTGCCTGCTCCGTTTGTCGGACCATTCCTAACTTCGATGTTAAAAAAGTACCGAAAACGGGTCAGACAAAGTCAAGACAGATCATGGCGCGGGGGTTACTGTATCCGCCCTGCGCCATGAAATCGTGTCGACGCAGTTGACCGGGACGCCCACCCACAGCGTCTCGGGACTTTTAGTGTTCAAAAGGCCGTTCAAGTAAAAAGGAAACCCGCAGCGATGGCGTATTACCGCACCCCTCACGACGTGACCGCTCTGCCTGCCTGGCAAGCGTTGAAAGACCACCGCCAAGCCATGCAGGATTTCAGCATGCGGGAGGCCTTCAATGCCGACCCGCAGCGTTTCACTCAATTCACGCTCAGCAGCTGCGGACTGTTTCTCGACTATTCGAAGAACCTGATCAACGCCGAGACCCGCAACCTGCTGGTGGGCCTGGCCAACGAAGTCGACCTCAAGGGCGCGATCAAAGCGCTGTTCGACGGCGAAATCGTCAACTCCTCGGAAGGCCGCCCGGCCCTGCACACCGCCCTGCGCCGTCCTGTTGGCGACAAGCTGTCGGTCAACGGCGTCAACGTGATGCCTGAAGTGCACAAGGTGCTGAACCAGATCACCGACCTCGTCGGCCGGATCCATGACGGCCTGTGGCGCGGTTACACCGAGAAGCCGATCACCGACGTGGTGAACATCGGCATCGGTGGTTCCTTCCTCGGCCCGGAGCTGGTCTCCGAAGCGCTGTTGTCCTACGCCCAGAAAGGCGTGCGTTGCCACTATCTGGCGAACATCGACGGCAGCGAATTCCACGAACTGGCCATGAAGCTGCGTGCCGAGACCACGCTGTTCATCGTTTCGTCGAAATCCTTCAACACCCTCGAAACCCTGAAGAATGCCCAGGCCGCTCGCGCCTGGTATCTGGCCCAGGGTGGTTCGGAAGCCGAGCTGTACCGCCACTTCATCGCGGTATCGAGCAACAACGCCGCCGCCGTGGCGTTCGGCATCCGCGAAGAAAACATCTTCCCGATGTGGGACTGGGTCGGCGGGCGTTATTCGCTGTGGTCGGCCATCGGTTTGCCGATTGCCCTGGCCATCGGCATGTCGAACTTCAAGGAACTGCTGTCCGGTGCCTACACCATGGACCAGCACTTCCAGACCGCGCCATTCGAACAGAACATGCCGGTGCTGCTGGCCTTGCTCGGCGTGTGGTACGGCAACTTCTGGGGTGCGCAAAGCCATGCGATCCTGCCGTACGACCACTACTTGCGCAACATCACCAAGCACTTGCAACAGCTGGACATGGAATCCAACGGCAAGAGCGTGCGTCAGGATGGCACCCCGGTGTCCACTGACACCGGCCCGGTCATCTGGGGCGGCGTCGGCTGCAATGGTCAACACGCCTATCACCAGTTGCTGCACCAGGGCACCCAGCTGATCCCGGCCGACTTCATCGTGCCGATTGTCAGCTTCAACCCGGTGTCCGACCACCACCAATGGCTGTACGCCAACTGCCTGTCGCAGAGCCAGGCGCTGATGCTCGGCAAGACCCTTGCCGAAGCCGAAACCGAGCTGCGCGACAAAGGCTTGAGCGAAGACGAAGTACAAAAACTCGCGGCGCACAAGGTGATCCCGGGCAACCGTCCGAGCAACACCCTGGTGGTCGAACGCATCAGCCCTCGTCGCCTCGGCGCGCTGGTGGCGATGTACGAGCATAAAGTCTTCGTGCAGAGCGTGATCTGGGGCATCAACGCCTTCGACCAGTGGGGCGTGGAGCTGGGCAAAGAGCTGGGCAAAGGCGTCTACAACCGTCTGGTCGGCAGCGAAGAAACTCCGGCCGATGATGCCTCGACACAAGGCCTGATCAACTACTTCCGCGGTCGTCACCGCGGGTGATTTGATGGCTCGGCAGTAATGCACTCCTCTGTAGGAGCTGGCTTGCCAGCGAAGACGGTGTGTCAGTCCAATAAATATTGACTGAACCACCGCTTTCGCTAGCAAGCCAGCTCCTACGAGGGTCGCACAGCTCCCCTCTTGAACCCATTGACCTCTCGGCGCATCTTTATCTTTGTCGCAAAACAAAAATAAGGAACCGTCATGTTCGATATCAGCACGTTCCCCAAAGCCGATGCCGTCCGCCGGGCTGCACAATTGAGTCAAGACGACTACCACCGCCTCTACCGCGAATCTATCGAACACCCCAGCACCTTTTGGGCCGAACAGGCCACGCGCTTTCTCGACTGGAGCGCGCCATGGGATACCGTCCAGCGCTACAACCTGAAAACCGGCGAAGCCAGCTGGTTTGCCGGGGCGAAGCTGAACGTCAGCTACAACTGCATCGACCGCCATCTGCCAAAACGCGGCGATCAGATCGCGATCATCTGGGAAGGCGACGACCCTGCCGACTCCCGCTCGATCACCTACAAAACATTGCATGAAAACGTCTGCCGCCTGGCCAATGTGCTGAAAAGCCGTGGTGTGAAGAAAGGCGATCGCGTGTGCATCTACCTGCCGATGATCCCGGAAGCGGCTTACGCCATGCTCGCCTGCACCCGCATCGGCGCGGTGCACTCGGTCGTGTTTGGGGGCTTCTCGCCCGACTCCGTGCGCGACCGCATTCTCGACGCCGACTGCCAGACCGTCATCACCGCCGACGCTGGCGTACGGGGCGGAAAACCCGTACCACTCAAAGAGAAAGTCGACAAGGCGCTGCAAAGTTGCCCTAACGTCAGCACTGTCATCGTCGTCGAGCACAGCCAGAGTGAAGTGAACTGGATCGAAGGCCGTGACATCCGCTATCACCAGGCCCTGCGCGACGTCAGCGCCGATTGCCCGCCTGAGCCGATGGACGCCGAGGACCCGCTGTTCATCCTCTACACCTCGGGCAGCACCGGTAAACCCAAAGGCGTGTTGCACACCACCGGTGGCTACCTGTTGCAAGCGGCGATGACTTTCAAATACGTGCTGGACTACCGCGACGGCGAGGTCTTCTGGTGCACCGCCGATGTCGGCTGGGTCACGGGGCACAGCTACATCGTCTACGGCCCGCTGGCCAACGGCGCCACTACGCTGATCTTTGAAGGCGTGCCGAGTTACCCGAGCACGTCACGCTTCTGGCAGGTGATCGACAAGCACAAGGTGAACATTTTCTACACCGCCCCGACCGCTTTGCGCTCCCTGATGAGAGAGGGCCCGGAGCCATTGAAGCAAACGTCACGCGCCAGCGTCAGGCTGCTCGGTACCGTCGGCGAGCCGATCAATCCAGAAGCGTGGGAATGGTATTTCCATGCGGTCGGCGAAGAGCGTTGCCCAATTGTCGATACCTGGTGGCAGACCGAAACCGGCGGCATCATGCTCAGCCCGTTGGTCAGCGCGCAACGGATCAAACCGGGTTGCGCCACACAACCGATGTTCGGCGTACAACCGGTGTTGCTCGACGAACAGGGCAAGGAAATCAAAGGCGCCGGCAGCGGCGTGCTGGCGATCAAATCCAGCTGGCCCGCGCAAATCCGCAGCGTCTACGGTGACCCGCAGCGCATGGTCGATACCTACTTCAAGCCCTACCCCGGTTACTACTTCACTGGCGATGGCGCGCGGCGCGATGAAGATGGCGACTACTGGATCACCGGGCGCATCGACGATGTGATCAACGTGTCCGGCCACCGCATCGGCACCGCCGAAGTGGAAAGCGCCCTGGTGTTGCACGAGAGCATCGCCGAGGCCGCTGCGGTCGGCTATCCCCACGACATCAAGGGTCAGGGCATCTATGCCTTCGTCACGCCCATGAACGGCGTCGAAACCAATGATGAACTGAAGAAAGAACTGCTGGCTCTGGTCAGCAATGAAATCGGCAGCTTCGCCAAACCGGATTTGATCCAATGGGCGCCAGCCTTGCCGAAAACCCGTTCAGGCAAGATCATGCGGCGTATCCTGCGCAAGATTGCCTGCAATGAACTCGACAGCCTGGGCGACACCTCGACCCTGGCCGATCCAAGCGTGGTGCAAGGCCTGATCGATAAACGCCTGAATCAATGACGTGCTGCCTTCTGCAGGAGCGAGTTCACTCGCGAGGGACTAAAGCGCACCGCGTATATTCAGGAAGCACGCGTTATCGTTAACGTCCATCGCGAGCATGCTCGCTCCTGCAGGTTCATTTATGGAATTCATCCGCACCCGCATCGAAACCCAGATCATGAGCCTGACCGGTTTGTCCCTCGGCCAGCTCGATCTGGAAAACCCCAAGGGCGATCCCGGCCTGTTCGGACCAGATTCGGTGAGCTGGCAAGTTCACGGCGACTTCAGCAGCATGCTGATCGGCGGCATCAGCGCCTTGATGCTGCAAGCCTTGCATCCGTTGGCGCTGGCCGGGGTCTGGGACCATTCGAATTTTCGCGAAGACATGCTCGGTCGCCTGCGCCGCACCGGGCAATTCATCTCCGGCACGACCTTTGGCTCGCGCCAGGACGCCGACTGGTTGATCGAGAAAGTCCGCACCATTCACCTGCAAGTGACCGGCACGGCGCCGGATGGGCGCCCTTATGCGGCCAGCGATCCTGACCTGTTGACCTGGGTGCACGTGGCCGAGGTCAGTAACTTTCTAGCCGCACACCTGCGCTATCGCAATCCGCATTTGTCCCTCGCGGATCAGGATCGTTATTACGCAGAAATCGCGCTGGTTGCAGAACGCTTGGGTGCCCGGAATGTGCCGCGGTCGCGGCAGGAAATATCCGAATACCTTGAGCGCATTCGCCCGCAACTGCTGTGCGACGAACGCAGTCGCGAAGTGCTGCGCCTGCTGTTGAACGCCCCCTCCCCCAGTCGCTTGGCCAAGCCTTTCGGCGGGTTGATGATGCAGGCCGGGATCGACCTGCTGCCGGACTGGGCCAGCGACATGCTCGGCGTCAGCCAGAACCCTTTGCAACGCAAATTGATCCGCGCCAGCGTCAATCGCAGTGTGCCGATGTTGCGTTGGGCGGTGCGTAATGGGTCAGTCCATCGTGCTAAACGGCGGATGGGGTTGCTGACCTGAACACAGCACTTTGGCTGTGATCACTCTGTGGCAAGCCCCTCATCCCAGCCCCACAGTGTTAAACTCCCGCGCCCAAATCCTCCTGCAAGGCGCCCAGCATGTCTTCCTTGAATCAGGCGCTGCGCGCCGCCCTCGATCATCGCCAGGACCTGCTTACCGAACTGCATCAGCAGGGCACCGACTGCTATCGCTTGTTTCACGGCAGCCAGGAAGGCGCCGGCGGTCTGACCATCGACCGCTACGGCCCGCAACTGCTGATACAGAGCTTCCACCAGCCGCTGGAGCGCGAGGCGCTGCTGCAACTGCACGAGACGATCAACCAACACCTGGGCCTCGACTTGCTGCTGGTCTACAACGACCGTTCCCGTGGCAACTCACGCATCGACCGCGAAGACATCGTCTATCGTGCCGACGATGCCGCCCTGCAAGACCTGATCGGTCACGAGTGGGGCCTCAACTATCGGGTTCGCGGGCGCCATGCCGGTCAGGATCCGCTGCTGTTCCTCGACCTGCGCAACACTCGCGGCTGGGTCAAGGATCACAGTAAAAACAAAAGTGTGTTGAACCTGTTTGCCTACACCTGCGGTGTCGGTCTCAGCGCGGCGGCCGGTGGCGCCCGCGAGGTGTGCAACCTGGACTTCGCCGAAGGCAATCTGGCGGTCGGCCGGGAAAACGGTCTGCTGAACCCGCAATTGCCCACCATGGAATTCATCCAGTCCGACTACTTTCCGGCGATTCGCCAATTGGCGGGACTGCCGATCAGCCAGCGTCGCGGGCAAAAACTGCCGACCTATCAACGCCTGGAACAACGCCAGTACGATCTGGTTTTGCTCGACCCGCCCGCTTGGGCCAAGAGCGCGTTCGGTACTGTCGACTTGCTGCGCGACTATCAGAGCCTGCTGAAACCGGCACTGTTGAGCACTGCCGAAAACGGCGTGCTGATCTGCTGCAACAACCTGGCAAAAGTCAGCATGGACGATTGGCGCGAGCAGGTCCTGCGCTGCGCAGAGAAAGCCGGGCGGCCCGTCCGGGAGTGGACGGTGATGAAACCGGGCGGTGATTTCCCGTCGTTGGATCAGCAGCCACCGCTGAAAACCCTGATTCTTCAGCTGTGATGGCTGTGGGATAAATCTGAAGTTTCCTGAACTTGGCAATTGCTTTGGAACCGGATTCGCATGCCATACTCCAAGGCACTCCGATTCAGACAGATGAAGCCACACATGCCCAAAGGATTGATTCGCGCCATCGGCGCCTTGTTGACTGCTCTGGCCCTCTACAGCTTGCTGGGCTTTCTGATTTTGCCGGGTGTTGCGTTACGCATTGCCAATCAGCAACTGGCCAACTATGCCAACACGCCCGCCACCCTCCAGCGGATCGAGCTCAATCCGTTCAGCCTTGAGCTGACTCTCTGGGGCTTGAACATCGGTGAACCGGGCAAGGAGCAGGTCGGTTTCGAACGCCTGTACGCCAACCTGCAGATCGACAGCCTCTGGACCAAAGCGCTGCACCTGTCCGATGTCGAACTGGACAAAGCCAAGACAGAAATCCTGTTCGCCAAGGACGGCAAGCTCAATCTGCTCGGTTTGTTCAAGGTGCCTGCGAGTGAGCCGACGCCCGCCGACCCGGATGCCAAGCCGTTTCCGCTGCGCATCGAACGAATCAAATTCGCCGGTGGTGCCGTGCATTTCGAAGATGCCCGTCCCAGCGAACCCATCGAATTCCTCTACGACACACTCGATTTCGAGTTGAAAAACCTCAGCACCCTGCCCGAAGACAGCGCCGACATGACCTTGATGGCCATCGGCCCCAACGGCGGACAGATCGACTGGACCGGCAACTTCAGCCTGATCCCGCTCGCCTCCGAAGGTAAGCTGAAAATCACCGATGGCAAGATGAAAGCCTTCTGGCCCTACGTGCGCGATGCCGTGCCCCTGG
Source organism: Pseudomonas sp. C32 (assembly GCF_030417915.1). NCBI lineage: Bacteria > Pseudomonadati > Pseudomonadota > Gammaproteobacteria > Pseudomonadales > Pseudomonadaceae > Pseudomonas > Pseudomonas sp. C32. The sequence goes on from NZ_JAUHUK010000021.1 coordinate 33,878, forward strand.
ACCTCGAAAGCGGCATTCTCAGCATCAGCACCGACTACAAACTCAACCTGTCCAAGGAAACCGAGCTGTTGCTGAGCAATGTCTCGGCCACCATTGCCCCTTTCGCCATCAAGGCCCCGGACGGTCGTCCGCTGGTGAAGCTAGAGCGTCTGGATATCAGTGAAACCACCGTGGACCTGGCAAAGCAGCAAGTGGTGGTCGGCAAGATCCGCAGCAACAAGCTGGAGACCTGGGCTGCACTGGAGTCCGACGGTCAGCTCGACTGGCAGAAACTCTTCGCCAGCCAGCCCTCCAAAGCGGCCGCCAAGGCCGACGCCGAACCGGCTACCGCGCCAGCCGCCGCCGACTCACCAGCCCCTGAATCGGCTGCCCCGGACAAGCCTTGGCAAGTGCTGCTCAAGGACGTGCAACTGCGCGATTACAAAGTGCATCTGGCGGACCGCAAGGCGCAACCCGCCGTGGAGCTGGAACTGGCGCCGCTGAACATCGACCTCGAAGGTTTTGACAGCCTCAATGGCTCGCCTTTCAAGCTCAGGCTCGATACCGGCGTGGGCAAGCAAGGCAAAATCATGGCCGACGGCGAGGTCAACCTCGCTCCGGTCAGTGCCAAACTCAATGTGCAAACCAAGGACATCGACCTGCGTGTCGCCCAGTCCTACATCAATCCATTCATTCGCCTCGAATTGCGCAGCGGCATGCTCGGCAGCAATCTGGCGGTCAACCTCAAGAGCACCGAACCGCTGGCCTTGAGCGTCACCGGCCGTGCCCAGATCGATCAGTTGCATACCCTGGACACCCTGAAAACCCGCGACTTCCTCAAGTGGCAGCAAGTGGTGGTCGAGGGCCTGAATTATCAGCACGGCGACAGTCTGTCGATCGACAAGATCAACCTGCTGCAGCCTTACGCGCGTTTCATGATCAACGATGACCGCACCACCAACATCGATGATTTGTTGATCCCCCAACCGGCCGACTCGGGCACCAAGGCGACCGCCGCCAAACCCGCCAGCAAAGAAAAACCGCTGGGCATCCACATCGGCGGCATTGCCATCAACGACGGCTCGGCCAACTTTGCCGACTTCAGCCTGACACCGAACTTCGCCACCGCCATCCAGCAGCTCAACGGGCAAATTGGCACCATCGACAGTCGCCAGGCAAAACCGGCCAGTGTGGACATCAAAGGCAAGGTCGATCGCTATGCGCCGGTGACCATCAAGGGCGCGGTCAACCCGTTCGACCCGATGGCCAGCCTCGACATCGCGACCAGTTTCAAACGGGTGGAATTGACCACGCTGACGCCTTACTCGGGCAAGTTCGCCGGTTACCGTATCCGCAAGGGTCGACTCAATCTTGACCTGCATTACCTGATCACCAACGGCCAGCTCAAGGCTGAGAACAAAGTGGTGGTCGAGCAACTGCAACTGGGTGAAAAAGTCGACAGCCCGGATGCCGTCAGCCTGCCATTGAAGTTGGCCATCGCCTTGCTCAAGGACGTCGACGGCAAGATTTCCATCGAGTTGCCCGTCACCGGCGACCTGAACAATCCACAGTTCAGCGTTATGCCGATTGTCTGGCAAACCCTGCGCAACCTGATCGTCAAAGCAGCGGCAGCGCCCTTCAAAATGATCGGCGGATTGGTCAATGGTGGTGGTTCAGAGGATCTGGGTACTGTCTCGTTCGCACCGGGCACAAGCGACCTGAGCAAGGATGCTGAAGGCGCCCTGGACAAGCTGGCCAGCGCGCTCAAAGAGCGTCCGGCCCTGCGCCTGGAAATCGAGGGCACTGCGGCCAAGAGCAGCGATGGCCCATTGATCGCCGAGCAACGTCTGGAACGGGAATACCAGTACAACTACTACAAAATGCTCCAGCGCCGTGGCGACAAGGTTCCCGCGCAGGCTTCGTTGCTGGAAGTACCGGACAGTGAAAAAGGCCCGCTTCTGGAAGGCATCTTCCGCATCCGTCTGAAGACCCAGCCGCTGCCGGAATGGAAGGATCTGGGCAAGGAAGAACGCACAGCAAAAATGCGAGCCGAAGTGATCAAGTTCTGGAGTTCGAGCGATGTGCTGTTGCGTCAACTGGGCCAGGAACGTGCCAGCAGCATCAAGGATTATCTGGTCGACAAGGGCAAACTGGAAGATGACCGGGTGTACTTCATCGATGCCAATCTGGGCGAGGCCGAAAGTGACGGCCGGGTGATTACACCGATGCATCTCGACGCGGAGTGAGACCCCCAACATAAATGTGGGAGCGAGCTTGTTCGCGATGGCTGACTGACATTCAACACATACGTTGAATGAAAGACCGCTTTCGCGAGCAAGCCCGCTCCCACAGGGTTGTATGTTGAGTCTTCCAGACTTGCCTTACTGGGCTTTCAGGCCGTCAGCAGAAACCGCTTGGACGCCTTGGATTTTCTTGGTGATCGCCACGGCGGTGTTTTTTTGCGCATCAGTGACCGCAACGGTGGACGACAGGGACACCACGCCTTTGTTGGTTTCAACTTTGATGTCGCTGCCTGGAATGCCTTTTTCAGTCATCAGGTCGGCTTTGACTTTGGTGGTGATCCAGGTATCGGAAGTAGCTTCCTTCGCTTCGGTCACTTCACCGGCAGCCAGCACCATTGGCGACTGGGTAGCCTGGGTGGTTTGAGCAAAGGCAGTGTTGGCCAGGGTCAGGGTCAGCGCGGTAGCAGCAGCGGCAGTGATAGCGAACTTCTTCATACGAGTAACTCCTGTTTTTCGGAAAAGTCTGCCGGGTGTCATGTCAGCAGGGTTACCGGAGATATTGCGAACGGTGTGCCAACTTTTCACATCGATAAAAAATCATAAAAATCAAATACTTAACAAAACAGGCTTTTTTCGAAATCATGCAAAATGCATGACTCGCTCAAACACTGCATGCAAGTTGCGGCTTTGGGGAAAGTTCCTAAGCTCATGAATTTTTTGAGCTTTTCTTCATAAATGAGATGAGTTCTCGGCAGACAACATAACCTGCGATCACTCGCACTCCTGCAGGCGCGAGCTCGCTCGCGATGGACTCAAGATCGCCGCGTTTAACCCGTTCACGCGTTATCGTTAACGACCACCACAAGCAAGCTCACGCCCACAAAGGAAGTGCATCAGGTCGCAGAACCGATGCAACCCTTAGGCACATAATCCTGCGCAACCGTGCTCGCGCATGACCAACCGGTGGTGCCGTCCCGGGTCAGGGTAATGGTTTTGCCCTGAACCTGGCCGGGTGCGTTCTGCAGCGTGCAAACAATCGAACCGGCACCCGACGCGGCAACACCTGTCACCGTCAGCGCGCAGTTGCTGGTCGAGGTCCCGCCACCCGGCACCACATTAGCCGTCGCCGGCGTACCGCCCTGATTGATCACATCCTCGAACGGAACCTTCATCGCGGAAATTTCGGCCAGCCCGGCCGTGACTTTGGCCCGCGCCTGATACTTGGAATACATCGGCAAAGCAAAGGTCGCCAGGATCCCGATGATCGCCACGACGATCAGCAGCTCGATCAAGGTAAAACCTCTTTGGTCGTTCATAGAAAGCTCCGTGCATGAGTCGAAATCTCATGATCTGACGTTACGGAGCACAGGTTGTGCCAAGCCGCCGGTCCCGTGTTGGCGAGGAATGCGGCCCGCACAACGCTCTTTCCTACCCCCAGGATCCGCACTATCTGACGCTTTTTGTCACCTGACCGACGTGGGTTGGGCTTCATCGTTTGACTAGGCTATAAGTCTCGCGGGGCAGTGTTAAATCAACCGGGTCACCAAGGGCGGAACATGGCGGTCAAGGCAGCAAAAATCAGTGTGTACGCCTGGGAAGGTACGGACCGCAAAGGCACGAAAGTCACCGGCGAGCTCAACGGGCAGGCCCCCGCGCTGATCAAGGCGCAATTGCGCAAGCAAGGCATCACCCCGGGCAAGGTGCGCAAGAAAACGCCGTCGCTTTTCAGCATGGGCAAGCGCATCAACGCCCGGGACATTGCGCTGTTCACCCGGCAAATGGCGACGATGATGAAGGCCGGCGTGCCGTTGCTGCAGTCGTTCGACATCATCGCTGAAGGCTTCGATAACCCGGCCATGCGCAGCCTCGTGGACGATTTGAAACAAGACGTCGCGGCCGGAAATAGCTTCGCCGCTGCCCTGCGCAAGAAACCTCAATATTTCGATGATCTGTACTGCAACCTGGTGGACGCCGGTGAGCAGGCCGGCGCCCTGGACACCCTGCTGGAGCGCGTTGCGACCTACAAGGAAAAAAGCGAGAGCCTCAAGGCCAAGATCAAGAAAGCCATGACCTACCCGCTGGTGGTGGTGTTAGTTGCGGCCATTGTCACCGGGATTCTCCTGGTCAACGTGGTGCCGCAGTTCGAATCCGTATTCAAGGGCTTTGGCGCTGAACTGCCGGCGTTCACGGTGATGGTCATCGGCCTGTCGCAATTCATGCAGGCCTGGTGGTGGGCGGTGCTTGGCGGCTTGCTCAGTGCGGTCTTCGGTGTGCGCCACGCGGTCAAGACGTCCCGGGGCTTTCGCGAGCGAATGGACGCCTGGCTGCTGAAGCTGCCGCTGGTGGGCACCTTGATGTACAAGTCCGCCGTGGCCCGGTTCGCCCGCACGTTGTCGACCACCTTCGCCGCTGGCGTGCCGCTGGTGGAGGCCTTGGGGTCCGTGGCCGGCGCGACCGGCAACATCGTGTTCAAGCGTGCCGTGCTGCGCATCAAACAAGACATTTCGACCGGTATGCAATTGAATTTCGCCATGCGCACAAGCGGTGTGTTTCCGAGCATGGCGATTCAAATTACCGCCATCGGTGAAGAGTCCGGCGCGCTGGACGCTATGCTCGACAAGGTCGCCGGGTTCTACGAGGACGAGGTCGACAACATGGTCGATAACCTCACCAGTCTGATGGAGCCATTCATCATGGTGGTCCTGGGTGTTATCGTCGGCGGACTGGTAGTTGCCATGTACCTGCCCATCTTCCAACTCGGCTCAGCGATCTGACATGCCCTTGAACGACATTCTGACGTTTCACCCGCAGGCCTTCGTCATCGTTGCCGGGCTGATCGGCCTGCTGGTCGGCAGTTTCCTCAATGTGGTGATCTGGCGCCTGCCGAAAATGCTCGAACGCGACTGGCGCATGCAAGCCCATGACATTCTCGGGCTGGCCGATGAACCATCGCTGCCGACCTACAACCTGATGCTGCCGCATTCTGAATGCCCGCACTGCGGACACCGGATCCGCGCTTGGGAAAACATTCCGCTGCTCAGTTTTCTGTTTCTGCGGGGACGCTGCTCGGCCTGCTCGGCACCGATCAGCAAACGCTATCCGCTGACTGAACTGGCCTGCGCCCTGTTATCGGCCTTCATCGCCTGGCATTTCGGGTTCGGATGGGCGGCTTGCATGGTGCTGGTCTTGACCTGGGGCTTGCTGGCGATGAGCCTGATTGATGCCGAACATCAGATACTGCCGGATGTTCTGGTACTGCCATTGATGTGGCTGGGGCTGATCGTCAACAGCTTTGGCCTGTTCGTGCCATTGCAAACCGCGCTATGGGGCGCAATCGCTGGCTATACGACGCTGTGGTCGATGTTCTGGCTGTTCAGGCTGATCACCGGCAAGGACGGCATGGGTCACGGCGATTTCAAGCTGTTGGCGATGCTGGGGGCCTGGGGAGGCTGGCAGATCCTGCCGATGACCATCCTGTTGTCCTCGCTGGTGGGGGCCATTCTGGGGTTGATCAGCCTGCGCCTTCGCAACGAAAAAACCTCGACGCCGATCCCTTTTGGCCCCTATCTGGCAATTGCCGGCTGGATTGCCTTGCTCTGGGGTGGTCAAATAACCGGCTTCTATTGGCAGTCTGTCGGTTTGAAATGAATACCCCTGTGGAAAAACCCTGGATTCTCGGTCTGACCGGCGGCATCGGCAGCGGCAAAAGCGCGGCCGCCCAACACTTCATCGACTTGGGCGTGCACGTGGTCGACGCCGATCATGCTGCCCGCTGGGTGGTGGAGCCGGGGCGTCCGGCACTGGTGCAAATCGCCGAACACTTTGGCCCCGGCGTGCTGCAAGCCGATGGGCAACTGGACCGCGCCGCACTGCGCAAGCTGATCTTTGAAGTGCCGGATGAACGCCTTTGGCTGGAAGCCTTGCTGCATCCGCTGATCGGCGAGGAGATTGCTCACCACCTGGCGCAGGCAAAATCACCGTATGCGATCCTGGTTTCGCCACTGCTGATCGAGTCCGGACAGTACGCCATGACGCAGCGAGTGCTGGTCATCGATGCTCCCGAACAGCTCCAGATCGAACGCACCCGTCAGCGTGACCAGACCAGTGAACAGCAAGTCCAGGCGATCCTCAAGGTGCAGTCCAGCCGTCAGGATCGCGTGAGCCATGCCGACGACGTCGTGGTCAATGACCGTGACCTCGTCTGGCTGCACAGCGAGGTCGAACGCCTGCATCACTTTTATCTTACTTTGCGTGGAGGCCAGTCATGAGCCAACCAACAACCGTCGAATGCCCGACCTGCGGCGCCCCTGTGGAATGGACTGCCGAAAGCAAATTCCGGCCCTTCTGCTCCGACCGTTGCAAACTGATCGACCTGGGCGCCTGGGCGTCGGAAGAACACAAAATCCCGGTGGCACCCGATGCCGAGGACGAAATGTTCAGCGGTGATTTCGACCCGCGTCACTGATCCATCGAGTGGGCGATCCCAGGCCTTGATGTCGATCAGGGCTTGGGATCGTCGTCGTTCCACGGCGCCGAGAGGTAGCGTGTGCGGTTGAACGTTTCAAGCCACTCAGGGCAAAACACCACCAGCGCACTGACGATCATGCCGTTGATAAACGCTTCGGGAAAAATGATCAGCCACAGGTAACCGACAAAATCTTCCAGCCAGTACGGCATGGCAAAACGCTCGTCGAACCACAGCAGCCAAAGCGCCAGCAGCAGGCACAGCAACGCCGATAGCGCGGCGGCAAAGAAACCGGAAACGAAGATATACACAAAGGGATTTCGCGGCTGTGCCCGCTCCACCAGGATCGCGCAACACTCGGTGACCAGCACCGGCAACGCAATCAGCAGCGCGCCATTGACCCCGACGGCCGCCAGGTCCTGACGCCCGAGCAGCACCAGCCCCATTTGTGCAACCAACCCGCCGACCAGCGCCAAGGGCCAGTCCAGCAGTAGCGTCACCGCTGTCATGCCGATGAAGTGGTAAGACACGCCGGTATCGAAGTCGCGCCGCACCAGCCACAACAGAAACAGCGCGAACACCGTTCCAAACAGCAGATGCTGACGCCGGCTGTCGGTGAACAATTCAACCCACGGTGCGCGACAGATCGCCCAGATCAACACCGGCACATAGATCAGCCAGCCGACCGCAAGGGTCTGCGATGACAGCAACTCTGCACCGATCATGGCTATGCGCGCCTCCTGAGCGAAAAACAACAGACCCTCAGTCTACACCGCCCCTCGCCTGCCCTTCGACTTCAAGCCCAGTGCGCGGATCGTTCATCACCGCAGATAGGCCGGGGATGCGCAGGGCACGCTGTAGATCTGCCCGACGGCCTGCGCCACCATTTGTGAGTCGGCGAGCTCGGGCGCGATCGAAATCACCACATCGTGCCCCTCCTCCAGCGGATCGGGATCCATAAGCCTCCTTCGAACGGTGATTGTTACGTTTCATGTAAGGCTGCATCCGCCGTTCGCCCCTTTATCCGTGGGTGGCAAAGACTAAAATTCAAACATCGAAACCGACACGGAGCACGCCAACATGAAAACGTTGATCAGCCTGTTGCTGACCGTCATCGCCACCTCGGCCATGGCCGCCGACAACGCCCCTCTCGCGGGCCAGTACAACCCCGCGCAGCCACTGGACATCGCCAAGGTGGTTTCGGTGTCGGACACCGCAACCGCGTGCGGGGTTGTACCGGCGACCATGGAGTACGTCGATCATCAGGGCCAGACCCACCGCGTGACCTACAACGTCATCGGTGATTGCACCAGCAGCCTGTGATCAATGGCTCACAGCAAGGTCCACGTATAGCTGAGGATCAAGCGGTTCTCGTCGATATCACTGCGGTAGTTTGAGCGCGCCATCGCGTTGCGCACACGGATGCCAAGGCCTTTGAGGCTGCCGCTCTGCAACACATAGCCGACGTCCAGGTCACGCTCGCGATCCTTGCCTTCAAACCCCTTGCCAGTATCGACATTGTTGCCGCTGATGTAGCGCACTGTGCTGGTCAGCCCCGGTACGCCGAGCGCCGCGAAGTCGTAGTCGTAGCGCGCTTGCCAGGAGCGCTCATCGGTATAGGCGAACTCGTACGTCGGCACTTCGTTGCCCAGCGGTGAGATGTTGGCGAATACCCGTGGAAACGCGCTGTCGCCGAACATGCCCTGATAGCCGACGTAAAATGTGTGGCCGCCACGCTTGGCCGACAGCAACGAGAAGAACGCCTGGTTGTCGATGTTGCCCAGCAGTTTTTTGCCGTCCTCTCGCGAGTCGTAGTAACCGAGGTTGGCGCCGAGGACCCAGTCGCCCACCGGCTCACTGTGCTTTAAACCGAGAAAACGCTGGTTGTAGATATCTTCCAATTGCCCGTACCAGGCGCTGACCGTGCTGCGCTTGTCGTTGAAGGCATAATCAGCGCCGGCAAAATTGAAACCGTCACTGCTGACCTGACGCTGCGGCACATGACCCAGCATCGCTTGCATCTTTTCGTCGCCCGCCTCGTTGCGCAGGCTGGTTGAACTCAAATGACCACCTTGCAGCGTCAGGCCATTGATCTCGTTGGAGGTGATGCTTGCGCCCTGATAACTCGGTGGCAGCAGGCGAATATCGCTGAATGCCAACACCGGCAGATTGGGTTGCAGCTCACCGACTTTCAGCTCGGTTTTGGAGTAGCGCATCTTCAACGCGCCTTCCAGACGGCTGTAGTTGTCCGCCGCCCGGCCGTCGTCCTGCACCGGCAGCAAACCGGTATTGACCCGGTCCGGGCTGCTATCGAGCTTGAGGCCGAGCAGGCCGATGACGTCCACACCCAACCCGACGGCGCCCTGCGTGTACCCGGACTTCACGTTGAGAATGAAGCCTTGCGCCCACTCTTCTGCCTTCGATTGCTGGTTAGCGCCGACGATGTCGGAGTAGTCGCGACTGAAGTAATAATTGCGTGCCTGCAACGTCGCCGTGGTGTCTTCGATAAAGCCTTTTTCGGCCGCCATCGTGCCGGTGGAGAAACTCGAGACGACAGCCAGGGACAACGCTGAACCGGTTGTTGGGAGAATCTGTTTCATCGTTTTTCTCTTGTTGTTATTTTTCGACTGGTTGAAGGACTTCAGGTGCAGTGGATTTACGAGGGAGGACGGGACGACGGGCGCTCAAAAGCACATGGGTGACCATGCCGAAAATCAGCCCCCAGAATGCCGCAGACAAACCGAACAACGACATGCCCGACGCCGTGACCAGAAAGGTCACCAGCGCGGCTTCGCGATCGCTCGGCACCGCCATCGCGCCCGTCAACGCGCCAGCAATGGCGGCAAACAAGGCCAGCCCGGCCAGTGCCGCGATCAGCTCTTTGGGGAACGCTGAAAACAGCGAGACCAATGTGGCGCCGAAGATCCCCAACAGCAGGTAACACAGGCCGCCGACGACCCCGGCCACGTAGCGTTTACGAGGATCTTCGTGGGCTTCGCGACCGGTGCAGATCGCCGCAGTGATCGCCGCCAGATTCAGTCCATGGCAACCAAACGGTGCCAACAGTGCCGTGCCCAGCGCGCTGCTGGCGATGATCGGGCTCGCCGGCGTTGGGTATCCGCTGGCACGCAGCACCGCCATACCGGGCACGAACTGACCGGTCAGCGCCACCATCACCAACGGCAAGGCGATGTTCAGGATCGCGCCCAGGCTGAACGCCGGCGTGATCCACACCGGTGTGGCCAGGCCGATCACCAGCGCCTCACGATGCAAATCACCGGAGATCGCGGCAATCGAGCACCCCACCAACAACACCATCATCACCGCATAACGCGGCATCACACGCTTGCAGATCAGGTACGTGGCAAACATCGCCAGGACCAGCATCGGCTTGTGCTGCATCGACACGAACAACCCGGTGCCGAAACTGAACAGGATCCCCGCCAGCATCGCCGCGGCGATGGCGGAGGGCAGCTTGCTGATGATCCGGTCGAAAGCGCCCGAGATGCCCACCACGAAAATGATCAGGCTGCTGACCAGATAAGTCCCCACCGCTTCTGCCATGGAGATGTCCGGCAATAGCGTCACCAACAACGCCGAGCCCGGCGCCGACCAGGCGATGATCACCGGAACGCGGTAGCGCAGGCTCAAACCGATACCGAGCACAGCGCTGCCAATGGAGATCGCCCAGATCCAGGACGACAACACTTCTCGCGAAAGATGTGCCGCTTCTGCCGCCTGAAAGATGATCACCAACGGACCGGCATAGGAAATCACCGTGGCAATGAATCCAGCCACGGCGGCTGACAACGAGAAGTCCTGGAAAAACGCTTTCATGATTTCAGGCACCGGTCGCTGAGAGAGCCGGGTTGACGCCAGCGGCGCTGCGTCGACTGCTGATGGCGAACACGGTCATGGCCAGGGCCGCTACAGCACCGGGCAAGGCAAACGCCATGAAGTTCAGTTGCAGGGGCAAGCTGATCCCGAGCAGGGCACCACCCAGCAGCGGACCGACGATGGCCCCGTTGCGCCCGATGCCCGACGCCCAGCCCAGACCGGTAGAACGAATCGTCATCGAATAAAACTGCGCGGCGCAGGCGTACAAAAGAATCTGCGAGCCAATGGTGGTGGCACCCGCAATGGCGATCAGCAGGTACAACACCGGCATCGGGCTGTTGAAGCCCAACAGCGTGATCGACACCGCCGCCATGGCGAAAAACACCGCCAGCACTTTCGGCAGATTGAGTTTGTCGCCCAACACCCCGCCGCCGACCGCGCCGAAGATCGCACCGAAGTTCAACACCAGCAGGAACGACAGGCTCGAACCCAGGCTGTAACCGGCGTTGGCCATCAGTTTCGGCAACCAGGAACTCAGCGCGTACACCATCAACAGGCAGCAGAAAAACGCCAGCCACAGCATCAGCGTGCGCAGCGCGCGGCCTTCACGGAACAACTGCAACACCGGGGTGCCCGTACCTTTCACTTCGGCCATGTGCAATTGATCAGACGTTTGCGCGACGTAGGCCGGATCGATGCGCTGAAGAATGTTTCGCGCTTCTTCATTACGCCCCTGACGCAACATGAAGCCCACCGATTCGGGCAGGAAATACATGATCAGCGGCAACAACAGCAACGGCAGGACCGCCACGTAAAACACCGACTGCCAGCCGAAACTCGGGATCAGCACAATGCCCAGCCCGGCGGACAGCATGCCGCCCACCGAGTAACCGCTGAACATGATCGCGACCAGCGTGCTGCGGATTTTTTTCGGCGCGTACTCGTTCATCAGCGCCACCACGTTAGGCATCACGCCGCCAATGCCGAGCCCGGCAATGAAGCGACAGAGACCGAACTCCGTGGGGTTGCGGGCAAATCCGTTGAGCACCGTGAAACCACTGAAGAGCATCACGCAGATCGTGATGGCTTTCTTGCGGCCGATCCTGTCCGACAGCGGTCCGAAGAACAGCGCGCCGAACATCATGCCGAACAGTGCATAGCTGCCCAGTGCACCCGCTTGCAGAGGACTGAGCCCCCACTCTTTCATCAGCATCGGCAAAACCACGCCATAGATCACCAGATCGTAACCGTCGAAGATGATGATCAGGGCACACCAGAACAGCACCATCCAGTGAAAACGGTTGAAGCGAGCGTTGTCGATAACCTCATGTACGTCGATCTTGCGCATGGCATATATCTCTTGTTGTTGTTTTTTTAGAGCGTCGGTAACACGGCTTACGTCCGTACAGCCGAGGGTAGAGCTACCCGAAACGTGGCAATAGCCAGTGAGCGCAGATCACTATCCGTTTTGTGCAGAGCCCTGAAACGGGCATGGGAGCGGAAGGCTATGAGCCTCTGCGAGAAAATTGTCTTCTTTGCGATCACATTTGAACGCTAAGCTTGGGCCTATGGATGACTCAGATTATTTACGCCTGCTGACCATCGCGGCCGAGCAAGCCAACGCGTTCCTGTCCAATGCCCGCAAATGGGAGCGTGAGCGTTGGGTCTGCCAGCGCCTGTTGCAAGGCTTGAACATCCCCTACCGCGCCGACGAGTTCGCCCCTGCCGGGGAGCCGCCGGACGTGCTGTTTCGCGACGCCAACTTCGAAGTGTTCTTTGTGCTCGATGAAGGCCGGCGCCTCAACGATGAATGGCGCGACGAACTGCAACGTCGGCGCAGCGCGTTTTCCCTGAGCCAATTGGTGCGCCGCGAGGCCAAGCCACGACGCATTCCCGCCAATGAGTTCCTGCTGCGACTGGCGCCGACCTTGCGCAAAAAAGCCCACAACTACAAAGAACGCGGCATGGACCTGGGCGAGCTGGACATCATCGCCTTCGCCAGCCTCAAGCGAGAGGTGCTGGACCTCAACAGCCACTTCCCTCCACCCACTGAATATCTGCGCCAGGGCTGGAGATCGTTGTCGCTAGTCGGCCCAACGTTCGCCCGCGTGCTGTTCGCCCACCCGGAGGCACCGGATTTCCTGCGCAGCAACTTGGGGCGCAGCATTGTGTTCGACGTCGGAATCAGCCTGTGAGCCCATTGCAGCAACTGATTGCCGACGTGCCGCAACAAGGGCGCGTGCGCTGGATTGGCGTACGCCCCCAATCACATACGCAGATGATTGAACTGGACGCCGTGGAAGCACGACTTGAAGCCGGCCTGACGGGCGATCACGCCCGCCCCGGCGTGCGTAATGCGCGGCAGGTGACACTCATTCAGTGGGAACATCTGGCGGTGATCAGTTCGCTGCTGGGCCGTGCCCAGGATCATCCGGTCGGGCCTCAAGATCTGCGGCGCAATCTCGTTATCAGTGGGATCAACCTGTTCAGCCTCAAGGGTCGGCGATTTCGCATCGGCCAGGCGATTTTCGAAACCACCGGTTGGTGCCAACCCTGTGCACGCCTTGAAAACAACCTCGGCCCCGGCACCTTCCAGGCCGTGCGGGGGCATGGCGGAATCACCGCCCGGGTGTTACAAAGTGGCATCATTCGCCTGGACGATACAGTGAACGTCGAGCCTGTTCCGGACAGCGGCTATGCTGCGTTCAACCCCGGGTAAAACCCCTGTAGCTTCTACACATTTAGCAACGTCTACTGACGAGGCCCAAATATGACCAGCCGCCTGAACCCCGACGACCAGAAGCATGTCGAAGAGTACCTGCACTTGTCCCAGCACCAAGTCGAGCGCCGGCCTTTCCGGCCGTGGATGCTCCTTGTACTGGTCCTGGCAGTGACCATTGGTCTGGGCCTGTTGAGCCGACTTATCAGTTACCTGACGCTATGAGCTGCCTTGCGCTCGCTTGGGTAACGACAAAGATTTCCTTTAGCCTTGCGAGTTATCCCCATGTCCCATCGTATTGTTATTGTCGGCGGCGGCGCCGGCGGTCTGGAGTTGGCTACCCGTCTGGGTAAGACTCTGGGCAAGCGCGGCACGGCCAGCGTGATGCTGGTCGACGCGAACCTGACCCACATCTGGAAACCGTTGTTGCACGAAGTGGCGGCCGGTTCCCTGAACTCCTCCGAAGACGAACTCAACTATGTAGCCCAGGCGAAATGGAACCACTTCGAGTTCCAGCTGGGGCGCATGAGCGGGCTTGATCGTGCGAACAAGAAAATCCAGCTCGCCGCCACTTATGACGAAGCCGGTCTGGAATTGGTACCCGCACGTGAAGTGCCTTACGACTCGCTGGTGATTTCCGTCGGCAGCACCACCAATGATTTCGGCACTCAAGGTGCGGCGCAGCATTGCCTGTTCCTCGACACCCGCAAACAGGCCGAGCGCTTTCACCAACAACTGCTCAACCACTACCTGCGCGCCCATGCGGGGCAGACCGATACCGTCGAGCAGATCAGCGTAGCCATCGTCGGCGCCGGTGCCACCGGGGTCGAACTGGCCGCCGAACTGCACAACGCCGCTCACGAATTGGCGGCTTACGGTCTGGACCGAATCAAACCGGAAAACATGCACATCACCTTGATCGAAGCCGGCCCACGGGTATTACCCGCACTGCCGGAACGGATTGGTGGACCTGTGCATAAAACCCTGGAGAAGCTCGGGGTCAACGTCATGACCAATGCGGCGGTCAGTGAAGTCACGGCCGACAGCCTGATCACCGCCGATGGCAACGAGATCAAGGCCAGCCTGAAAGTCTGGGCAGCGGGGATTCGTGCACCGGGCTTCCTCAAGGACATCGATGGTCTGGAAACCAACCGCATCAATCAGCTGCAAGTGCTACCGACCCTGCAAACCACCCGCGACGAGAACATCTTCGCCTTCGGTGACTGCGCGGCCTGCCCGCAACCGGGCAGTGATCGCAACGTCCCGCCACGTGCTCAAGCGGCGCATCAACAGGCTTCGTTGCTGGCCAAATCGCTGAAATTGCGCATCGAAGGCAAAGCGCTACCAGAGTACAAGTACACCGATTACGGCTCGCTGATCTCGCTGTCGCGTTTTTCGGCTGTGGGTAACTTGATGGGCAACCTCACCGGCAGCGTGATGCTCGAAGGCTGGCTGGCCCGGATGTTTTACGTGTCGCTGTACCGCATGCACCAGATGGCGCTGTACGGACCGTTCCGCACGGCGATGCTGATGCTGGGCAGCAAGATCGGGCGTGGCACCGAGCCACGCTTGAAACTGCACTAAGATCCGAGGGCCTCTTCGCTGGCAAGCCGGCTCCTACAGGACTGCATCGATCTTGTAGGAGTTGGCTTGCCAGCGAAGCTTCTCATGGGCGCCACAAAAAACCGGAACAAAAAAAAATCCCCGTATCTTTCGATACGAGGATTTTTAATATGGTCGGGGTAAGGGGATTCGAACTCCTGACATCCTGCTCCCAAAGCAGGCGCGCTACCGGACTGCGCTATACCCCGGTAAAAAAAAGGCGACCTTTCAAAAGTCGCCTTCTTCGATCAGCGCTTTTGGCCTCTGATCTTAAGATTCGATTCCAGCGTTGACTGGTTTCAAAAATGGTGGGTCGTGTGGGATTCGAACCTACGACCAATTGGTTAAAAGCCAACTGCTCTACCAACTGAGCTAACGACCCAAAAATGGTCGGGGTAAGGGGATTCGAACTCCTGACATCCTGCTCCCAAAGCAGGCGCGCTACCGGACTGCGCTATACCCCGGTTTGAAATTGGCTCCGTGACCAGGACTCGAACCTGGGACCCAATGATTAACAGTCATTTGCTCTACCGACTGAGCTATCACGGAACTACACATTTCAATTTACAACTTTGAAGCTTTACTGCGTTCTCTTCGACCCGTTCGCATCGCTGCGTTCGTGTGTCTGAGGCGCGCTATTCTACAATCTTCAGCACCTCTGTCAACCCCCTAAATTGCTTTCAAGTTAATGATTTGCAACTTATTTTGGATTCCTGCTTGGGGAGCGGAAACCCTGGCGGGTGACTTACTGCGGGGCGCACTTTACAAGCCTTTTCCTTTGAGTTCAACAGCCTAACGAAAAAAAGGCCTCGCAATGCGAGGCCTTTTCGATTTTGCCGCGGTTATGGATCAAACGAATACGATTTCGTCGTTCTCCACCACACCGTGAGCGGTATCGCCCGGCATGAACCGACCGGACAGAATCAACTGCGCCAGCGGGTTCTCGATCCAGCGCTGGATCGCTCGTTTGAGCGGCCGTGCGCCGTACACCGGGTCGTAACCGACCGCGATCAGCTTATCCATCGCCTCGGGGCTGAGATCAAGCTTCAGCTCCCGTTCGGTCAGACGGCTGCGCAGACGACCCAACTGGATCTCGGTGATGCCTGCGATCTGATCCCGCGCCAAAGGCTCGAAGATCACCACTTCGTCGACCCGGTTGATGAACTCCGGCCGGAAGTGGCTGGAAAGCGCATCCATCACCGCCGCACGCTGCGCATCACGATCACCGACCAGTTCCTGGATCTGTACCGACCCCAGGTTGGAGGTCATGACAATCACGGTGTTCTTGAAATCCACCGTGCGGCCATGGCTGTCGGTCAGGCGACCGTCTTCAAGTACTTGCAGCAGGATGTTGAACACATCCGGGTGCGCCTTCTCGACTTCGTCCATCAGAATCACCGAGTAAGGCTTGCGACGCACCGCCTCGGTCAGGTAACCGCCCTCTTCATAACCAACATATCCTGGTGGCGCACCGATCAAGCGAGCCACGGAATGTTTCTCCATGAACTCGGACATGTCGATCCGCACCATCGCCTCTTCTGTATCAAAGAGGAATTCAGCCAGCGCCTTGCACAGCTCGGTTTTACCGACACCGGTCGGGCCGAGGAACATGAACGATCCGCTCGGCCGATTCGGGTCGGACAACCCGGCACGGGAACGCCGCACTGCGTTGGAAACGGCCACCACCGCTTCTTCCTGGCCGATCACACGTTGGTGCAACAGGCTTTCCATCTTCATCAGCTTGTCGCGCTCGCCTTCGAGCATCTTCGACACCGGAATACCGGTCCACTTCGACACGACTTCAGCGATCTCTTCTTCAGTCACCTTGCTGCGCAGCAACTGGTTCTCGCTTTTGCCATGCTGGTCGACCATTTGCAGGCTGCGTTCCAAGTCCGGGATCACCCCGTACTGCAACTCAGCCATGCGGTTCAGGTCGCCTTTGCGGCGGGCGGATTCCAGTTCCTGACGGGACTGTTCGATCTTCTGCTGGATCTGCGCAGAGCCCTGAACCTCGGCTTTTTCCGAGTTCCAGATTTCTTCCAGATCCGAGTACTCACGCTCAAGCCGAGCGATTTCTTCCTGTAGTTTTTCCAGACGTTTCTTCGCCGCGTCGTCGCTTTCTTTCTTCAGTGCCTGGGATTCCACCTTCAGCTGAATCAGGCGACGTTCCAGACGGTCCAGCACTTCCGGCTTGGAGTCGATCTCCATGCGGATGCGGCTGGCGGCCTCGTCGATCAGGTCGATGGCCTTGTCCGGCAACTGCCGGTCAGTGATGTAACGATGGCTGAGCTTGGCCGCCGCGATGATCGCACCGTCGGTGATCGCCACCTTGTGGTGAACTTCGTAGCGCTCTTTCAGGCCACGCAGGATCGCAATGGTGTCTTCTTCGCTCGGTTCGTCCACCAGTACTTTCTGGAAGCGCCGCTCAAGGGCCGCATCCTTCTCTATATATTGACGGTACTCGTTGAGCGTGGTCGCACCGACGCAATGCAACTCACCGCGCGCCAGGGCCGGTTTGAGCATGTTGCCTGCGTCCATCGAGCCTTCGCCTTTACCGGCGCCGACCATGGTGTGCAGTTCGTCGATGAACAGGATGATCTGCCCTTCCTGCTTCGACAGCTCATTGAGCAGGGATTTCAGACGCTCTTCGAACTCACCGCGATATTTGGCACCGGCAATCAACGCCCCCATATCCAGGGACAGCAGGCGCTTGCCCTTCAAACCATCCGGCACTTCGCCATTGATGATGCGCTGGGCCAGGCCTTCGGCGATGGCGGTTTTACCCACGCCAGGCTCACCGATCAGCACCGGGTTGTTCTTGGTGCGGCGTTGCAGCACCTGGATTGTGCGGCGAATTTCGTCGTCACGGCCGATCACCGGATCAAGCTTGCCGTCTTCGGCGCGCTTGGTCAGGTCGACGGTGTACTTATCCAGCGCCTGACGCGACTCCTCATGGTTCGGGTCGTTGACGGCCTCGCCACCACGCAGGTTGTTGATCGCGTTTTCCAGGGCTTTCTTGCTCACGCCCTGGCCGAGCAACAGCTTGCCGAGCTTGCTGTTTTCGTCCATAGCGGCAAGCAGCACCAGCTCGCTGGAGATGAACTGGTCGCCTTTCTGCTGCGCCAGACGGTCGGCCTGATTCAGCAGGCGCGCCAGATCCTGCGACATGTTCACGTCACCGGTCGGGTTCTGGATTTTCGGTAGCTGGTCGAGCTCTTTGGTCAGCTCTTTACGCAGGCTGTTGATGTCGAAGCCCACCTGCATCAGCAGGGGCTTGATCGAACCGCCCTGCTGCTCGAGCAAAGCTTGCATCAAGTGCGCGGGCTCGATGGCCGGATGATCGAGGCCGACTGCCAGGGATTGGGCATCGGACAACGCTAACTGCAATTTGCTGGTTAAACGGTCTATACGCATGGGTCACCTTCCTTTTGAGCAGGCCGGACCTATAAAACGTCCTGAATGAAGAAACCTGCCAGATACCACAATAGATGAGGTCGATTCTGGGAGTTTCAAGCGTCGCGACGTTGATGCAGGTCAGGGAAGCTTAGTGGGCGAGCCAGATCAGGGAGGCGAACCGACCGGTGCGAGGGGCACGGCGGTAAGAAAAGAAACGCGGGTCGGTCACGGTGCAAAAACCGCCACCGAAGACAGCGGTGACGCCGCGAGCGGCCAGACGCAGGCGTGCAAGCAGATAGATGTCAGCCATGAATTTGCCGGGGTTTTGACTCGGCACGAAGGCATCAGCCGCTTGCGGCAACTGCTGCACGAAGGTTTCGCGCACCTCAGGCCCCACTTCAAAAGCTTGCGGGCCGATTGCAGGGCCAAGCCAGACCAATACTTCGGCAGGTGGTACCGCCAGGCTGTCGAGGGTAGCTTCCAGTACACCCGCCGCCAGCCCACGCCAACCGGCATGGGCTGCTGCGACGCGAGTGCCGGCACGGTCACAAAACAACGCTGGCAGACAATCAGCCGTCATCGCCGTGCAGGCGATACCGGGTGTCGACGTCCAGCTGGCATCGGCCGTGACCACCCGGCTTGGGTCCGCATGGGCCACGACAGTGCCGTGGACCTGCTGCAGCCAGGCCGGTTGAATGGAGAAATGCTCGGTAAGACGACGGCGGTTTTCGGCGACAGCTTCGGGGCTGTCGTCGACATGATCGCCGAGATTGAGGCTGTCGAACGGCGCCAGACTGACGCCGCCCGCACGGGTGGTGACGCAGGCTTTGACCCCGGCCGGCGCGGGCCAGTCAGGAATCAGCCAGTCATTCATCCGATGAACGCCTCACGGTCTTGCTTGAGCAGGGTCAGCAACCAGACGAAATCTTCCGGCAACGGCGATTCCCAGCTCATGCGCACACCGGTCGTCGGATGATCCAGTTCCAGGAACCGCGCATGCAGCGCCTGACGCGGGAAGCTTTTCAGCGACTCGACCATGGTCGGGTTGGCGGCTGGCGGAATGCGGAAACGGCCGCCGTAGGCAGGATCTCCGACCAACGGGAAGTTGATGTGCGCCATGTGCACGCGAATCTGGTGCGTACGACCGGTTTCC
The DNA here is from genome assembly GCF_030417915.1 of Pseudomonas sp. C32. Taxonomy (NCBI): domain Bacteria; kingdom Pseudomonadati; phylum Pseudomonadota; class Gammaproteobacteria; order Pseudomonadales; family Pseudomonadaceae; genus Pseudomonas; species Pseudomonas sp. C32. The sequence continues at coordinate 53,272 of NZ_JAUHUK010000021.1, forward strand.
AGCTTCACCCGCACGTGAGTGTGGGAGCGGAAACGCTCGAGCACACGGTAATGGCTGACGGCTTGCTTGCCACCTTCCATCACCGCCATGCGCTGGCGCTGCTGGCCGTGGCGACCGATCGGTGCATTGATCTTGCCACCGGCCGTCACCACACCAATCACGATGCACTCATAGATGCGGCTGACGCTGCGGCTCTGCAACTGTGTAACCAGCTGCGTCTGCGCTTGAATGGTCTTGGCCACTACCATCAGACCGGTGGTGTCCTTGTCCAGACGATGCACGATACCGGCGCGGGGCACATTGATGATGTCCGGCACGTGGTGCAGCAAGGCGTTGAGCAGCGTGCCGTCGGCATGACCGGCAGCCGGATGCACCACCAGGCCCGCAGGCTTGTTGATCACCAGGATGTCGTCGTCTTCATAGACGATATCCAGGGCAATGTCTTGAGCGACCCATTCACCTTGAGCTTCCTGCTCGGCAGTCAACTCAAGGATGGCGCCGCCATGGACGATGTCTCGCGGGCGGATAACCGCCCCATCCACAGTCAGGCGGCCGTCTTTGATCCAGGCGGAAAGGCGCGAGCGCGAGTGCTCAGCGAATAATTGTGCGGCGACTTGATCGAGGCGTTGGCCGCCCAATTCGGACGGCACCTCTGCGCGAAGTTCAATTTTATCGGACATGCTCAGACTAGGCGTCGGCACAGCCTTTGGTTTCGGCTGCGCGCTTGTGGTTAAATACGGCGTCTTTTGCCCCGAGGCTATTCAACGGGGCGCTCATCATAACAGGACGGCCACGCCCAAGACAGCGGCCGTCATAGGGACGCAAGCCGCCATGCAAGTGAAACACCTGCTGCTGATCGCCATCCTCGCATTGACCGCTGCTTGCTCATCGAAGGAAGTCGTAGACGAAAACCTCAGTGAAGTGGAGCTGTACCAGCAGGCTCAAGCCGACCTGGACAATAGCAGCTACACCAGCGCCATCGCCAAGCTGAAGGCTCTGGAATCGCGTTATCCGTTCGGTCGCTATGCCGATCAGGCGCAACTCGAGCTCATCTACGCCAACTACAAGAACACCGAGCCAGAGGCTGCAAAGTCTGCTGCGGAGCGTTTCATTCGTTTGCACCCACAGCATCCGAACGTCGATTACGCTTACTACCTCAAGGGTCTGACTTCTTTCGATCAGGACGTCGGCCTGCTGGCGCGTTTCCTGCCGCTGGACATGACCAAGCGTGACCCGGGCGCCGCCCGCGACTCTTATAACGAGTTCGCCCAGCTGACCAGCCGCTTCCCGAACAGCCGCTACGCACCGGATGCCAAGCAGCGCATGATCTATCTGCGCAACCTGCTGGCCGCCTACGAAATTCACGTGGCCGACTACTACCTGACCCGTCAGGCTTATGTCGCCGCTGCGAACCGCGGTCGTTACGTGGTGGAAAACTTCCAGGAAACCCCTGCGGTCGGCGACGGCCTGGCAGTGATGACCGAGTCCTACATGCGCCTTCACCTGGATGAACTGGCCGCCACCAGCCTGGAAACCCTGAAGCTCAACTACCCGAACCACCCAAGTCTGGTAGATGGTCAGTTCGTACCGTCGGTGGCCGAAGCCGACAACCGTTCGTGGCTGAGCAAGGCGACCCTGGGTGTGATCGAGTCCCGTCCGCCGCTGCCACCAGGCGAAACCCGCGCCAACCAGGACGTGCAGCGGCAGTTCCAGGCCGCCAAGGACGCAATCCCTAGCGAGCTCAAGCCTAAAGACGCCGAAGGCGACGTGATCGAAGAAGAAAATCACGAGGCGGAAGGCAACAACGACGACCGTTCCTGGTTCAGCTACATGACCTTCGGTGTGTTCGACTGACACCTGGGTTGCATAAAAAGGGAGACTTTCGAGTCTCCCTTTTTTATTTCAGCGTTTTATTACGCTGTGCGCCTGCGAGGTCCTTGGCTAAACTGCCAACTCATCATTCAAAAAGCAGCTCACCATGCTTCGTCTATTGTTCTGGATTGCCCTGATTGCCGCAGCAGTATGGTTCTGGCGCAAGTTCAAGGGTCAGTCCTCTGCCCCAAAATCTCCTGGCGAGCGAGAAGCCGCGCCGATGGTCCGTTGCGCCCATTGCGGTGTACATCTGCCCCGCGACCGTGCCCTGAATCTGGAACAACAATGGTATTGCAGCCAGGCTCATCTTGAGCAAGGCCCAGGCTCCAGTGACCGCTGAGACAATCAGTCCCGGCGACAAACAGGCCAAGCGACTGCTGCGCCTCTATCATCTGTACCGTTTGACCATTGGCATCATCCTGGTGCTGATTTCCAGCGACATGGACAACCCACTGCTGACGTCTGCCAACGACGCTTTATTGCGCAGTGGCAGTTGGTTGTATCTGGCCCTGAATATTTTGCTGGTGGTGTTTCCCGGAAACACACGACGCCCCGGGCAAATGTTCAGTCTGGCGCTGATCGACGTTCTACTGCTCAGCGGCCTGTTCTACGCCGCCGGCGGTGTCGCCAGCGCCATTGGCAATCTCCTGATCGTCTCGGTGGCCATCAGCAATACCCTGTTGCGAAGGCGTCTCGGCCTGTTGATTGCCGCTGTCGGTGCTTTGGGCATTGGCGGTTTCAGCGTACTCCTGAGCCTCGATCATTCCGCCAGCGCCAATGATTACCTGCAAGTGGGTACGCTCGGCACCCTGTGCTTTGCAGCGGCATTGCTGGTGCAAGGCCTGACACGGCGCGTTGAAGTCAGCGAAACCCTGGCGCAACAGCGGGCCAGCGAAGTGGTCGGCCTCGAAACCCTCAATACCCTGATCCTGCAACGCATGCGCACCGGCATCCTGGTGCTCGACGAACGTCGATACGTGCAACTGGCCAACCACGGCGCCCTGAACCTGCTTGGTTGCGGCACCCTCGACGGCCGATCGATCGACGACTGCGCTCCAGCCCTGGTCGAGCGCCTGCAACGGTGGCTCGACAATCCGGTTCGTCGCCCCCAGAGCCTTAAAATCGAACGCACCGGCCTGGAGTTGCAACCGAACTTCATAGCGCTAGACCAAAGCCCACAACACCAGACGCTGGTCTTCCTCGAAGACCTTGCCCACATCGCACAGCAGGCCCAGCAATTGAAGCTCGCAGGCCTGGGCCGTTTGACCGCCAGCATCTCCCATGAAATCCGCAATCCGCTGGGCGCCATCAGTCATGCCGCACAACTGTTGCGCGAATCAGAGGAACTGAACGCTGCCGATCGCCGTCTGACGCAGATTATTCAAGATCACTCCCAGCGCATGAATCGTGTCATCGAAAACGTCCTGCAATTGTCCCGCCGCGAACAAACCGTGCCGCAACGGCTCGACCTGAAACCGTGGCTGGAGCACTTCGTGGTGCAGGCCCGCGAAGTAACAAGCCAGAACCAGCACATTCATCTGAACATCGGCGCCGGGGATTTCAAAACCCTGATGGACCCGAACCAGTTGAGCCAGATCCTCGATAACCTGTTGCGTAATGCCTGGCGCCACAGCAGCCAGGAGCAAGCGCAGGTTCGGCTTGATCTGTTCATCGACCGCGACAGCCAACTACCGACCCTCGACATCCTCGACAACGGCCCCGGAGTTGCCCCGGAGTTGCAAACGCATCTGTTTGAACCGTTTTTCACCACCAGCCCGCAAGGCACAGGCCTGGGGTTGTATCTGTCCCGTGAGCTGTGCGAAAGCAATCAGGCCCGCCTGGACTTCAAGCCACACCAAGAGGGCGGCTGCTTTCGCATCACCTTTGCTCACGGACGGAAACAAAGTTGAACATGGGACTACGGCAAAAAGTCCTGGTCGTCGATGACGAGCCGGACATCCGCGAACTCCTGGAAATCACCCTGGGACGGATGAAACTCGAGACCTTCAGTGCCCGCAATGTTGCCGAGGCGCTGGCGCTATTGAAACGCGAGACCTTCGACCTGTGCCTGACCGACATGCGTATGCCGGACGGCTCCGGCCTTGAGCTGGTGCAATACATCCAGCAACGTTATCCACAGGTGCCCGTGGCGATGATCACGGCTTATGGCAGCCTCGACACCGCGATCAATGCGCTCAAGGCCGGGGCCTTCGACTTTTTGACCAAACCGGTGGACCTCACCCGCCTGCGCGAACTGGTCACCAACGCCCTGCTGCTCCCCGTTGCAGAGGTCGCCATTGACCGACGTTTGCTCGGTGATTCATTGCCGATGCGCACGCTGCGCAAGCACATCACCAAACTGGCGCGCAGTCAGGCACCGGTGTACATCAGTGGCGAATCCGGTAGCGGTAAAGAATTGGTCGCGCGCCTGATCCATGACCAGGGCCCCCGCGCCAACCAACCGTTCATTCCGATCAACTGCGGAGCGATTCCGTCGGAACTGATGGAAAGCGAGTTTTTTGGCCACCGCAAAGGCAGCTTCAGCGGTGCCATCGAAGACAAGCCCGGCCTGTTCCAGGCGGCCCAAGGCGGTACCCTTTTCCTCGACGAAGTGGCTGATCTGCCACTGGCGATGCAAGTCAAACTGTTGCGCGCCATTCAGGAAAAAGCCGTGCGCCGTGTCGGCGGGCAGCAGGAGACGGTGGTTGATGTACGCATCCTTTGTGCAACGCACAAGGACCTGGATGCCGAAGTCGCCGCCGAGCGCTTTCGACAGGATCTGTACTACCGCTTGAACGTCATCGAGATTCGAGTGCCACCTTTGCGCGAGCGCCGCGATGACATCGAAACACTGTCCAGTCACATGCTCAAACGCCTCGCCGCCGACACCGGTCAACCTGCGGCAAAACTCCACCCGCAAGCCCTCGATGCGCTGAAAAGCTACCGCTTCCCTGGCAACGTCCGGGAGCTGGAAAACATGCTCGAACGTGCGCATACGTTGTGCGAGAACAAGCAGATCGAAGCGAGCGACTTGCGCCTGGCCGAAGGCAACTGCGCCGTCGAAGGCGGCCTGCCGGATCTGACGCAGATCGACAATCTGGAAACCTATCTGGAAAACGTCGAACGCCAGTTGCTGCTTCAGGCGCTGGAAGAAACCCGCTGGAACCGTACGGCGGCGGCTCAGCGGTTGAACCTTTCGTTCAGGTCGATGCGGTATCGATTGAAGAAATTAGGGTTGGATTAAGCATTAAAGATCGCAGCCTTCGGCAGCCCCTACAGGGCTGCGATCTTTTGACTGTACGTCAGATCCGCCCGCTCGGCGCATACGGCGCCGGATCAATAATCGGCGCCCGCCCCAGCATCACATCGGCAAACAACTGGCACGATGCTGGCGCCAGCACCAACCCGTTACGGTAGTGCCCGCAGTTGAGCCAGAGCCCTTCAAACCCCGGTACTCGACCGATGTAAGGAATGCCCTCCGGCGATCCCGGGCGTAATCCGGCCCAATGTCCGACCACTTCGGCGTCGGCCAGGGCAGGAATCAATTCCTCCGCCGAGGCCTTGAGGCTTTCCAGCGCCGACCGGGTGGGTGTCTTGTCGAAACCTTCATGTTCCAGTGTGCTGCCGATCAGGATGTGACCATCGCGCCGGGGTATCGCATAACGCCCCTTGGCCAGAACGATACTCGGCAGGAAATCCGCCGCGCACTTGTAGAGGATCATCTGCCCTTTCACGGGCTCGACGGGCAGTTCAAGGCCCAGGCCCTTGAGCAGATCACCGCTCCATGCGCCTGCGGTCAAGACCACTTGATCGCCATGGATGACACCAGTGGCCGTGTGCACGCCGACCACTTTATCGCCGTCACGAACAAACCCGCTGACTTCGCATTGCTCATGAATCGTCACGTTCGGCAGCGCCAGCAACGCGGCCTTCAGCGACTTCACCAGGCGTGGATTACGCACATTGGCCACATCGGCCATGTGGATCGCCCGGGAAAAACCGCCGCCCAGCACCGGAACCGCGTCGTGAGCCGCCGAGATATCCACAGCCCTCAAAGGACGGTTTTCCCGAACGGCCCAAGCCAGCGCTTCGGCCTCGTCATTCAGGTCGAGCCAGTACAGGCCAGTGATATGCACTTCAGGATCGACGCCAGTCGCTGCAAACAAGCGCTCGCCCAGCTGTGGATAAAAATCCTGGGACCAATGAGCCAACGCAGTCACTGCCGGGCTGTAGCGCCACGGGTAAAGTGGCGAAACGATCCCGCCGCCGGCCCAGGAAGATTCCTGGCCGACGCTCGAACGATCCAGCAGCACAACACTCTGCACTTCGGACGCCAGATTGAATGCCGTCAGCAAACCAATCACACCGCCGCCGACAATCACCACTTGCTGTTGCCTGGTCATGTTCTGATCCAACCATTCATTAGACATAGGGCGCAAAAGGCACCCGAAAGAAATCTCAACGCCCCCAGCAATCCTTGGTGGTCAGGCCGGATGCGGCGTTGACCATGCCGAGCACACCGGTGTTGGTGATGGTGAAATCACCACACTTGTCTGTGGCCATGCTGCCGTCCGCCTTGCGCACAGCCGTCAGCAGGAAGGACTGGTCGGTCAGCGTCGAAGTAATCGTGTAGTAGTCGTTGCCGGGGCTCAGGCCGGCAGCACCGGTGTAGGCATTTTTTTGCGAATAGAAGCGCTCAAGCATCTGCGCTTGTTCAGACAGCAGCCCGGCCATTTCGGCGCGTCGCCCTTTCTGCAGATATTCGGTAAAACTCGGTGCAGCAATGGTCATGACAATACCGATGATTGCAATCACGATCATGATTTCGATCAGGGTAAAGCCGCGGTTGAATCTGTGCATACCTCAACTCTCACTTACTGTATTTGTCGCCACATGATGCGACGGCTGCCGCCGCCGGTTTTTTCCACCCCTTGGGCATTGTCGCCACTGGAGTCACTGTCGATTTCGGTGTTGTCATCGTCAATGGCGCTTGTGTCCTCTCCGACAAACACAACCCCGCTTGAAATCGCATCGGGGTTATCGACCACGCCATCGCCATTACTGTCGAGCATCTTAACGCTGAACGCCTCGGGCAGCTTCAGGCAGATTGGCCTGAGCCCGACTTTGTCATGATAGAAACCATACCAGTGACCAGAGGCCAGGCAACGCTTCCGGTTCAGGGCGGGCTTGTCCGGCGGTGAAAAGGACCAGGCGGGAACTGCAAGACACATCGCCAAAACAGCGCCGCACACACGAATCCGAAAACCTACGCGCTGCTCAATATTTCGCATAAGTGCTCTCCACCACACTGCGAGAACTGCCCACAATGCCTACCGCTGTTACCCGGTACAGCGTCGCTGGCGTATTGATCGGCACGTTCACCACATTTCGTACGACACCTAAATTTTGCACGCCATAAAAGCCCTTGCCGGATGCGATCCACGTCACCCCCGACGTGGTATTGAACCCTGCTGCCGTTATCACCGACGACTCAGCCGGTGGCGCGCATTGGCGAACACCGCTGCACACCGGCAGCGAATAGCTGTCTCGCTGCACTGCGCTTTCGCCCACTCGCAGCACGGCTTCGGCGCTCTGGAACGTTTGATTGCGCAGAGCCACACTGCCGGCCATTTTTTCCTGCAGCGTGGCACTCTGCATCGATGAAATGCCGATCAGCGTCAGCAACAACAAAAACACCAGACTGACCAGCAGCGCCATGCCGCGCTCGGATTGGCAACTCATTGATCGCCCTCTCACAGCAAGCGGTTGCGCAAGGCGGCAACCACATTGAAGGTTTGATCACGGACCCTGTGGTTGGGGTCATACAGCGTCAGCGTCAGACGAACGCTGCGGATGCGCGCAGGGTCCGTCGGGTTGCTGCTGTAACTGGACGCGCCGATGTCAGTGGCGGAACTGGCGAGACCGAAGCTCACATCGAACGCGCTGACATTATTCACCAGCACCTGTTGTGCACCCTCTCCGCTCCCCATCGACAGTTGATTGTTGCTGAAGCGGTAAATCACCCGCCGGATCGGAAACGCCAGTTGCCCCGGTGGGGGCGTCGAGGCCTCGCTATGTGCCGTTGCACTGTTGCGACAATCGGAAATCACCGTCCAGCTGGGCTTGCCGCCATTGCTGCCGACATCCGCCGTTATCAACGTCAATTTGCGGGCGGAGTTGTCCCAACGAATCGGCGACATCTGGCTTGCCGCGAAGTCCTTTTTCAAGCTCGAATCGGTGATCGTCCCCTGGCAGCCGAACATGCCGACCATACGGATTTCCTGGATCAGTTTGCTCAGCACGAAACGCGCATCTTCCTGCATGGTGGCTGCGGCGTTCTGGCTGAGATACGTGTTTTTGGACGCGATGAACACTTGCACTACACCCAGCACGACGATCAGGCTCAGCGCCAGGGCGATCAGCAATTCGATGAGGCCAAAGCCTTTGCTGCCGCGGCTCACGGGGTCATCACCGGGTCGACGGTTGCGCGGCTGGTCAGGACGAAGCTGCGTCGCGAATCAGCCATGTTGGCCGCTCGCGAGTCGTCCCATTCGATGGTGATCGTGTACACCCGTTGATTGACGGTGATGCTGCCGGTGGCAGTGGGGCCGCCAAAACCGATGATATTGGTGTTGAAGTCGTAAAGATCCTGATCCCGGGTAACGTTCAGGTTGCCCGACGCGGGTGGCGCAACGGTGTAATCGGCAGTCGCGTTGGCGCGAATGCGGTCCATCATGTCGTAGGCGATAAAGCTCGCCTGGCTGCTCATGCGTGAACTGTCCGTGTACTTCAGCGCATTGAGCTGTAATGCCGCCGCCCCCAGCAACCCCACGCCGAGTATCAACAACGCCACCAGGACCTCGATCAGCGTCATGCCCTTTTGTACAGACCTGCTCCCTGCCCTCATCCGCAACTTCCACCCAAAAGAATCCGTCCGTTCAAACACACATTCAGCGTCCTGCTTTGCTCGCCCAGCACATGACTGATCACCACCCCTGTGGACGGTGATGACAACCCGCCCAGTGGATCGAAATCGATGGCAGTGACCTCTGAGGTTAGCGTCAGGTTTGCACCGCTGCTCATCGCCGGAATAACCCGCAACACATTGGCCAATTTGCCAGTACCGTCATAAACCGCCAGCGCCCCGGTCCAGACACTGTCCCCTGCCATCGGTCGAAGCCGCGTAGTGGCGCCTCGATCGATGGCCTCGAGTCGGGCGAAGTTCAAGCCGCGTTGCAGATCATTGATTTCGGTATCAGCCTTGGTCGATTGCGCCGACCGGGTAAATGCCGGCACGGCCAGCGTCATCAGTACCAGCAAGATCGCAATTGCGAGCAGCAACTCGATCAGCGTGAAACCTTTTGTACGATGATCCATCGATGTCCTCCGTTGCCGTCGGCTATACCTGCATTAACACGCCTGCACATTCGGCCGGCGCTCACACAAGGAACGCGTAAGCCACAGCACTCCAGGGAGGAGGACGTCATGCATCAACGAGGTTTCAGCCTGATTGAACTGCTCATGGGACTGGCAATTGCCGGAATTGTTCTGCAATTGGTCAGCCCGGCGTTCGCTGCACTCAATGAATCGAACCATCGCGAGCAAGCCGCACAGTCGCTTTACGGTGGAATACGCACCGCCAGGACCGAAGCCATCACCCGCAATCAGGCCGTGGTGATCTACGGCATCAACGGCGACTGGAGCCAGGGCTGGCGGATCATTCTGGATATCAGTGGCAAGGGGTATAAGGACAGCCAAAATCCGCTGCTGGCCGAGCGTCTGAGCGCTGCGCAAGTGCCCGTTGCCGGGAATCAAACTGTCCGGCATTTCGTCAGGTTCAGCAGTTTGGGCGAACCGCAGTTCGCCAAAGGGGGCTTTCAAGCGGGGACGTTACACATTTGCGCAGCCCGCGAACCGGTGAGCCACCAGCAAGTCGTGCTGGCGCCCTCCGGTCGCGTCAGTCTGCGCAGCGACAAGGCTGAACAGGCGTTATGCACAGAAGGGAAGAAACTCAGAGCAGCGAGCGGACGCGCAACTCTTTAGGCATCGAGAACGTGATGTTCTCTTCGCGCCCAGCCAGCTCATCGGCACCGGTGGCGCCCCAAGCCTGCAACTGCTGGATCACGCCACGCACCAGGACTTCAGGTGCGGAGGCTCCGGCGGTAATGCCAATGCGCTCGACACCGTCGAACCAGCTCTTTTGCAGGTCTTCGGCGCCGTCGATCAGATAGGCCGGCGTAGACATGCGCTCGGCGAGTTCGCGCAGGCGATTGGAGTTGGAGCTGTTCGGGCTGCCGACCACCAATACCACATCGCACTCGTCGGCCAGTTGCTTGACTGCGTCCTGACGGTTTTGCGTGGCGTAGCAGATGTCATCCTTGCGCGGACCACCAATGGCCGGGAAACGCGCACGCAGTGCGTCGATAACGCGGCTGGTGTCGTCCATCGACAGCGTGGTCTGGGTCACGAACGCGAGTTTTTCCGGGTTATTCACCTGCAACGCAGCCACATCTTTCTCGTCTTCGACCAGATAGATCGCGCCGCCATTGCCCTCGTCGTACTGGCCCATGGTGCCTTCGACTTCCGGGTGACCGGCGTGGCCGATGAGGATGCATTCACGGCCGTCACGGCTGTACCGCGCGACTTCGATATGGACTTTGGTCACCAGCGGGCACGTGGCGTCGAATACTTTCAGCCCACGCCCCGTCGCTTCAGTACGCACGGCCTGGGAAACACCGTGGGCGCTGAAGATCACGATGACATCGTCCGGCACCTGATCCAGCTCTTCGACAAAGATCGCGCCACGGGAGCGCAGGTCTTCAACGACAAACTTGTTATGGACCACTTCATGGCGCACATAGATCGGTGGCCCGAAAACTTCCAGGGCGCGGTTGACGATTTCGATCGCCCGGTCCACACCGGCGCAGAAGCCACGGGGGTTGGCGAGTTTGATTTGCATGCTGTGCCTCGTGTCTTGCGCGCGAAAACAATGAAAAACCATTGTGGGAACGAGCCTGCTGTGGCGAGGGGGCTTGCCCCCGTTCGATTGCGTAGCAATCGTAAACAGACACCGCAGGCTCATTCAGAAGCGACGCGGCCGGTTTCAGGGGCGCTTCGCACCCCAACGGGGGCAAGCCCCCTCGCCACAAAGGCTCGCGCCCACATTTTTGATCGTGTCCGATCAGTTACATTACAGCGCTTTGACGGAAATGATTTCCACGTCAAAGGTCAAGGTCTTGCCAGCCAACGGGTGGTTGAAGTCGATGGTCACTTGAGCATCGTCGAACTCTTTCACCACGCCAGGCAATTCAGTATTGGCCGCATCGTTGAAGATCACCAGCAAACCGGGCGACAGCTCCATGTCCTGGAACTGCGAACGCGGGATGATCTGTACGTTTTGCGGGTTTGGCTGGCCGAAAGCGTTTTCCGGCTCGATGTTCAGCGTGCGCTTGTCACCGGCCTTGAAACCGAACAATGCCGCTTCGAAACCTGGCAACAGGTTGCCATCACCGACCTTGAAGGTCGCCGGGGCTTTGTCGAAGGTGCTGTCCACCGTGTCGCCGTTCTCCAGGCGCAATGCGAAGTGCAAGGTGACTTCCGTGTTCTGGCCGATGCGTTGCTCAGCCAATACCTGTTCAGTCATTTACGGCTTCTCCGGTCTTTTTACTTTTGAACATGTCCAGTGCCAGCATTACCGCACCAACCGTGATGGCGCTGTCGGCAACGTTGAAGGCCGGGAAACGCCAGCGATCCTGCCAATGCACCAGAATGAAATCGATCACATGGCCCAGGGCAATGCGGTCATACAAATTGCCTAGCGCGCCACCCAACACCAGTGCCAGGGCAACTGCCAGCCAGGTTTCGTTGCGTCCCAGACGCTTGAGCCAGACCACCAGCACTGCACTGACCACGATGGCGATCAGGGCAAACAACCAGCGCTGCCAGCCAGAGCTGTCAGCCAGGAAGCTGAACGCAGCGCCAGTGTTGTAGGCCAGGGTCCAGCTGAACAAATCGGGAATCACGACGATCTGCTGATACATCTCGAGCTTGCCTTCGAAGTAAAACTTGCTGGCCTGGTCGATGACCAGAACCAGCAGGCTCAACCAAAGCCAGCTCAGCCGTCCGAAACGGCCAATGGCATTAGGCATAGTGACGAACCTCGCCTGCGCCGCTGATGTTATCGACACAACGGCCGCAGATTTCAGGATGCTCCGGGTTCACGCCGACGTCTTCACGGCAGTGCCAGCAACGGGCGCACTTGGCGTGGCTCGACTTGACGATTTGCAGCTTCAAGCCGCCGACTTCGGTCACCACGGCATTGGCCGGTGCTTGCACCAGCGGTGCAACAGCGGCGGTCGAGGTGATCAGTACAAAGCGCAGCTCGTTGCTCAGCTTGGCCAGATCGGCGCTCAGCGCGTCTTCGGCGAACAGCGTCACTTCGGCCTGCAGGTTGCCACCGACAGCCTTGGCGGCGCGCTGGATTTCCATTTCCTTGTTGACCGCAACCTTCACGGCCATGATCCGGTCCCAATACGCGCGACCCAGCTCGAAGCCTTCCGGCAATTCGGTCAGGCCTTCGTACCAGGTGTTGAGCATTACCGACTCGTTACGCTCACCCGGCAGGTATTGCCACAGCTCGTCAGCGGTGAAGGCCAGGATCGGTGCGATCCAGCGAACCAGCGCTTCGGAAATGTGGAACAGCGCGGTTTGCGCCGAACGACGGGCCTTGCTGTTGGCGCCGGTGGTGTACTGGCGGTCCTTGATGATGTCGAGGTAAAAACCACCCAGCTCCTGCACGCAGAAGTTGTGGATCTTCGAGTACACGTTCCAGAAACGGTATTCGCCGTAGTGCTCTTGCAGCTCGCGTTGCAGCAGCAAGGTGCGGTCCACGGCCCAACGGTCCAGCGCGAGCATTTCTTCGGCTGGCAGGATGTCGGTCGCCGGGTTGAAGCCGGTCAGGTTCGACAGCAGGAAGCGCGCGGTGTTACGAATACGCCGGTAGGCGTCCGCACTGCGTTGCAGGATTTGCTCGGAAACGGCCATTTCGCCCGAATAGTCGGTCGATGCAACCCACAGACGCATGATGTCGGCGCCCAGGGTGTCGTTGACTTTCTGCGGTGCAATGACGTTGCCCAGGGACTTGGACATTTTGCGGCCGGACTCGTCGACGGTGAAGCCGTGAGTCAGCAGCTCGCGATACGGCGCGTGGTTGTCGATGGCGCAACCGGTCAGCAGGGACGAGTGGAACCAGCCACGGTGCTGGTCCGAACCTTCCAGGTACAGGTCGGCGCGCGGACCGGTTTCGTGGCCCATCGGGTGCGAACCGCGCAGGACATGCCAGTGCGTGGTGCCCGAATCGAACCAGACGTCCAGGGTGTCGCTGATCTTGTCGTACTGCGGCGCTTCATCGCCCAGCAGCTCGGCGGCGTCCAGCTTGAACCAGGCCTCGATGCCTTCGACTTCAACGCGCTTGGCGACTTCTTCCATCAGTTCAACGGTACGAGGGTGCAGCTCGCCGCTTTCCTTGTTCAGGAAAAACGGGATCGGCACGCCCCAGTTGCGCTGACGGGAAATGCACCAGTCAGGACGGTTGGCGATCATCGAGTGCAGACGCGCCTGGCCCCAGGCCGGAACGAACTGAGTCTCTTCGATGGCTTTGAGCGAGCGCTGGCGCAGGGTGTCGCCAGTCACTGGCTGCTTGTCCATGCCGATGAACCACTGCGCGGTGGCGCGGTAGATCAGCGGGGTCTTGTGGCGCCAGCAGTGCATGTAGCTGTGTTCGATGATGGTGGTGTGCAGCAGCGCACCGACTTCGGTCAGCTTGTCGACGATGGCCGGGTTGGCCTTCCAGATGAACTGGCCGCCGAAGAACTCCAGCGAGGTCGCGTACACACCGTTGCTCTGGACCGGATTGAGGATGTCGTCGTTGACCATGCCGTACTTCTTGCAGGTCACGAAGTCGTCCACGCCATAGGCCGGAGCGGAGTGAACCACACCAGTGCCAGCGCCCAGCTCAACGTAGTCGGCCAGGTAAACCGGCGACAGACGGTCGTAGAACGGGTGACGGAAATTGATCAGTTCCAGTGCTTTACCGGTCGTGGTCGCAATGACCGAACCTTGCAGCGAGTAGCGCGCCAGGCACGACTCGACCAGCTCTTCAGCCAGCACCAGCAGTTTGTCGCCGACATCGACCAGGGCGTAGTTGAATTCAGGGTGAACGTTCAGCGCCTGGTTGGCCGGGATGGTCCACGGGGTGGTGGTCCAGATCACGATCGAGGCAGGCTTGGCCAGCGACGGCAGGCCGAAAGCGGCAGCCAGTTGGGCTTCATCGGCAATCGGGAACGCCACGTCGATGGTCGAGGACTTCTTGTTCTCGTACTCGACTTCCGCTTCAGCCAGGGCCGAACCGCAGTCGAAGCACCAGTTCACAGGCTTCAAGCCCTTGAACACGAAACCGCCCTTGACGATTTCGGCCAAGGCGCGGATTTCACCGGCCTCGTTCTTGAAGTCCATGGTTTTGTAAGGGTTGGCGAAGTCGCCCAGCACGCCGAGGCGGATGAACTCGGACTTCTGGCCTTCGATCTGCTCGGTGGCGTAGGCCCGGCACAGTTCGCGGGTCTTGTCCGCGCCCAGGTTCTTGCCGTGGGTCACTTCGACTTTGTGCTCGATCGGCAGACCGTGGCAGTCCCAGCCCGGAACATAAGGCGCATCGAAACCAGACAGGGTCTTCGAGCGGATGATCATGTCCTTGAGAATCTTGTTCAGCGCATGACCGATGTGAATCGAGCCGTTGGCGTACGGAGGGCCGTCGTGCAATACGAACTTCGGACGATCCTTGCCAATCTCGCGCAACTTTCCGTACAGGCCAATACTGTCCCAGCGCTGCAGAATCTGCGGTTCGCGCTGTGGCAGGCCGGCCTTCATTGGGAAGGCGGTGTCCGGAAGGTTTAGCGTGGCTTTATAGTCGGTCATTTAAGGCTCTTCATTAGCGATGGGCGCTAGGTGCGGCTAGTGCACGGGCGGCGGCGACATCCGCGCTGATCGCCGTTTTCAGCGCCTCCAGAGAGGCGAAACGCTGCTCTTCACGCAGCTTGTGGTGGAAAACCACCGTTAACCGCCGGTCATACAGATCGCCGGCAAAATCTAAAAGATGTACTTCCAGGTGGGCTTTGCCATCACCTTGGACCGTAGGCCGCACGCCGATATTGGCGACGCCGGGGCAGGTCTTGCCGTCGATCTCGACGTCGACCAGGTACACCCCGGTGAACGGCACACGACGGCGTTTGAGTTGAATATTGGCGGTGGGCGTACCCAACTGCCGGGCGAGCTTCTGACCATGCAACACCCGACCGGCGATCCGGTAAGGTCGACCCAGCAGACGTTCGGCCAGGGCGAAGTCAGCGGCCGCCAGGGCGTTACGCACCTGCGTACTGCTGACACGGATGCCATCCAGTTCGACTGTCTGCGCCGCTTCAACGGTAAAACCCTGAACCATGCCGGCCTGCAGCAGAAAATCGAAATCCCCTGCCCGGTCACAGCCGAAACGGAAGTCGTCACCGACCTCCAGATGCTGCACGCCGAGGCCGTCCACCAGAATGGTATCGACGAACTCACTGGCGCTGAGCTTGCTCAGACGCTGGTTGAAAGCCAGGCACAAAACGCGATCAACGCCTTCGGCGGCCAACAACTGCAGTTTGTCCCGCAGGCGGGCCAGACGGGCCGGTGCGGTGTCCGGAGCAAAGAACTCGCGCGGTTGCGGCTCGAAAATCACCACGCAGCTGGGCACGCCCAACTCGAGCGCACGCTCACGCAGCCGCGCCAGGATAGCCTGGTGGCCACGGTGTACACCGTCAAAGTTGCCAATAGTGGCGACGCAGCCCCGATGCTGGGGGCGCAGATTGTGGAGGCCTCGAACCAGCTGCATAACGCGCTTCTTGCTCATAAAGTGGTCGATTATAACCACACCCGGCGGCCGACGACAGGCAACACCGTAACCCAAAGTGATCGAGCCGACCAAACCGTCGGCTCGCCCCTGTTTATTGAGGCCCGAACCTCAGCCCAGCGTCTTGCGATTGAAGTCGCGCAAACGAAAGCCCATCAACACTAACATGCCGAAATACGTCACCACACCAGCGGCCACCAAGGCACCCAGGCGCAGGAAACGCTCGAGCATCTGCCCCTCGCCCCAGGCCGGCATGAAATGCATCCCGGCCAGCAGTACGCCAGACATCACCGAGACCGCGATCACCAGCTTCAAGCCGAATTTCGCCCAGCCCGGTTGCGGCTGGTACATCTGCTGCTTGCGCAGTTGATAGAACAGCAGACCCGCATTCAGGCACGCACCGGCACTGATAGCCAGCGCCAGACCCGCGTGAGCCAACGGCCCGATCAGCATCAGGTTGAACAACTGAGTCACGACGAGCGTGAAAATCGCGATTTTTACCGGCGTCCGGATGTTTTGTTGCGCATAAAAGCCGGGAGCCAGCACTTTGATCACAATAATCCCCAGCAATCCGACCGAATAGGCAATCAGGGCACGCTGGGTCATCGCCGCGTCAAACGCACTGAACTGGCCGTACTGGAACAACGAAACCGTCAATGGCTCGGCCAGAATCCCCAACGCCAGGGAACACGGCAGCACCAGCACAAAGCACAGGCGCAGCCCCCAATCGAGGATGCGCGAATACTCGTGGCGATCCTTGCTGGCATAGGTTTTGGCCAGCGTTGGCAACAGAATCGTACCCAGCGCCACGCCCAGTACGCCGGACGGCAATTCCATCAAACGGTCGGCGTAGTACATCCACGACACGGAGCCGGCGACCAGGAACGAAGCAAAAATGGTGTTGATGATCAGCGAGATCTGGCTCACCGACACGCCGAGAATCGCCGGCAACATCTGCTTCATCACCCGCCAGACGCCGCTGTCGCGCAGACTCAGGCGCGGCAGCACCAGCATGCCGATTTTTTTCAGGTGCGGCAGCTGATAGAGCAACTGCGCCAATCCGCCCGCCAATACGGCCCAGCCGAGCGCCATCACGGGAGGATCGAAGTACGGCGTCAGAAACAGCGCAAAGATGATCATGCTGACGTTCAGCAGGGTCGGCACAAAGGCCGGCACCGAAAAACGGTTCCAGGTATTGAGGACCGCGCCAGCCAGTGAGGATAAGGAAATCAGCAGAATGTAGGGAAAGGTGACCCGCAGCAGGCTGGTAGTCAGCTCGAATTTTTCCGGTGTATCGGTGAAACCCGGTGCCGTCACCCAGATAATCCACGGCGCAGCAATCATCCCCAGCACCGTCACCAGCGCCAGCACGAGCGTCAGCAGGCCCGAGACATAAGCGATAAAGGTTCGTGTCGCCTCCTCACCCTGCTGGCTCTTGTATTCGGCAAGAATCGGCACGAATGCTTGAGAAAACGCCCCCTCGGCGAAAATCCGGCGCAGCAGATTGGGCAGTTTGAAGGCGATAAAGAAGGCGTCAGTCGCCATTCCCGCGCCAAATGTGCGCGCAATGAGGGTGTCACGAACAAACCCAAGAACCCGGGAAAGCATTGTGATAGAGCTGACGGCGGCCAACGATTTGAGCAGATTCATTGAAAGAGTTTGTGCCTGTCGATAAACAGCAGGCGAATAAAGCGCCCACTTATGCGATACTCTGCGCCGCAACAGCACAGAGCCAAAGCTCGCGAGTTTACAGGTCGCACGCTGGAAAGAAATCTCCAAGCTTGCATCACCTACCACTTAGCGGAACGTCTCAACCGCCCTTGACAAGACCTCAACTCATCGGCATGATTCGCGGCCTATTTTGTTTGCTATTTCCTAAAAAGTCTTTCGAGGAGCTCGACGGTGGCCAACTCACCTTCCGCCAAAAAACGTGCAAAACAGGCTGAGAAGCGTCGCAGCCACAACGCCAGCCTGCGTTCCATGGTTCGTACCTACATCAAGAATGTAGTTAAGGCCATCGACGCAAAAGACGCTGAAAAAGCTCAAGCTGCATACGTTCTGGCTGTGCCAGTTATCGACCGCATGGCCGATAAAGGCATCATCCACAAGAACAAGGCTGCTCGCCATAAGAGCCGTTTGAATGGCCACGTTAAGGCCCTGAACGTTGCCGCTGCTGCCTAAGCGACTCGTTCATTAAAAAACCGACCTCAGGGTCGGTTTTTTATTGCCTGCGATTTGGCGGACACACAAAAAACTGTAGGAGCGAGCTTGCTCGCGATGACGGATTAACATTCAGCATTTGTGCTGGCTGGATATCCGCTATCGCGAGCAAGCTCGCCCCTACAGTTCGATTGACGTCCGATTACTGAGCGTGAGCCCACGGCAAAATCGGAATCGCCGTCACCGCATTCTGCGGGCTGCCTTCGATCAAGCGATCGCTGTACACCAGATACACCAGCGTATTGCGCTTCTTGTCGAGGAAGCGCACCACCTGCATGGTCTTGAAGACCAGCGAGGTACGCTCCTTGAACACCTCGTCACCATCCTTGAGCTCGCCCTTGAAGCTGATCGGCCCAACCTGACGACAAGCGATAGACGCCTCGGCACGATCTTCGGCCAAACCAAGACCACCCTTCATGCCGCCAGTCTTGGCGCGGGACAGATAGCAGGTCACACCTTCGACCTTGGGATCGTCAAAAGCCTCGACCACAATCCGGTCATTCGGCCCGACGAATTTGAACACCGTCGACACCTGACCAATCTCTTCGGCCGAAGCCAGCAGCGGCATCGCCAACAGCAACCCCAACAATCCTTTTGCCACGCGCATTCAGTTATTCCTTTTAGACCAGGATCAGGTTGTCGCGGTGAACCAGTTCCGGTTCCGCCATGTAACCCAACAGACCGACAATCGCATCAGACGACTGACCGATGATTTTTTGCGCCTCGAGCGCGCTGTAGTTGGCCAGGCCACGCGCAATTTCACGACCGTCCGGCGCCACGCACACAACCATTTCGCCGCGACGGAAACTGCCCTGGACCAATTTGACGCCAACCGGCAGCAAACTTTTGTTGCCTTGGGACAACGCCGTCACCGCCCCCGCATCGAGCACCAGGGTACCGCGGGTTTGCAGATGCCCGGCCAGCCACTGCTTGCGCGCCGCGAGCATGCCGCGCTCAGGCGAAAGCAGCGTACCGATGCGCTCGCCCGCCTTGAGGCGATCCAGCACGCGCTCAATACGCCCACCAACGATGATGGTATGAGCACCGGAACGCGCAGCCAGACGCGCCGCACGCAATTTGGTCTGCATGCCGCCACGACCCAACGCACCACCCGTACTGCCCGCGACCGCATCGAGCGCAGGATCGTCGGCCCGCGCTTCATAAATCAGCTGGGCATCCGGGTTGTTGCGCGGATCGGCGTCGAACATGCCATCACGATCGGTGAGGATCACCAGCAGATCAGCTTCGACCAGGTTGGCGACCAATGCCGCCAGGGTGTCGTTGTCGCCGAAACGGATTTCGTCGGTGACCACGGTGTCGTTTTCGTTGATTACCGGGATAACCTTCAGCTCGACCAGCGCACGCAAGGTGCTGCGGGCATTCAGGTAGCGCTTGCGGTCGGACAGGTCATCGTGAGTCAGAAGAATCTGCGCGGTGTGCCGACCATGCTCGGCAAAGCTCGATTCCCACGCCTGCACCAACCCCATCTGACCGATGGCAGCAGCGGCCTGAAGCTCGTGCATTGCACTGGGTCGCGCAGTCCAGCCCAAACGGCTCATGCCAGCAGCCACTGCCCCGGAGGACACCAGCACCAACTCGACACCCGCCTCGTGCAAGGCCACCATCTGTTCAACCCAGACACCCATTGCCGCGCGATCCAGGCCTTTGCCGTCCGCCGTCAGCAAAGCGCTGCCGATCTTCACGACCCAACGCTGCGCACCTGTCACCTTGCTCCGCATCATCTTCAACCTTAGCTTGAGGGCAGCGCGACCTAGCACTGCCCGTGACGTTATTCGTGGTTATTCGTGACCAACAATCGATTTCCAGATACTAAAACGCCGCTCGATTGAGCGGCGCTTAAGTTTATCGCAACGAATCAGTCACGCACGTAAATGATTTCCGGACCGTCTTCGTCATCCACATCTTCTTCGTCCCAATCATCATCGCCGATGTCGTGGACCGACTTCACGCCGCTGCGACGCAGGGCACGCTGATCATCCAGCGCCTGCAACTGAGCACGGGCTTCGTCTTCGATGCGCTGATCGAGGTCAGCCAGCTCTTCCTTGTAGGCCGGGTCGTTAGCCAGACGATCGGCACGATCCTCCAGGTAACGCATGATGTCGTGGCACAGGCGCTCGGTGTTCTGCTTGGCGATGGCCGAGATCACGTAGACCGGACCGGTCCACTCCAGGCGATCAACGATTTCCTTGACGCGAGCATCGTGCTCTTCATCGAGGATCTGGTCGCACTTGTTCAGGATCAACCAGCGATCACGCTCAGCCAGGGACGGACTGAACTTGGTCAGCTCGTTGACGATGACTTCCGCCGCGTCCGGCGCACTGGTGTCATCCAGCGGCGCCATGTCGACGAGGTGCAACAGCAGACGCGTACGCGACAAGTGCTTGAGGAAGCGAATCCCCAGGCCTGCGCCGTCGGAAGCACCTTCGATCAGGCCCGGAATGTCCGCAACCACGAAGCTTTTCCAGCGATCGACACTGACCACACCCAGGTTCGGGACCAAGGTAGTGAACGGGTAGTCAGCGACTTTCGGCTTGGCGGCCGACACCGAACGAATGAATGTGCTCTTGCCGGCATTCGGCAAGCCCAGCAGACCCACGTCCGCCAGCACTTTCATTTCCAGCTTCAAGTCACGCTGTTCGCCTGGCTTGCCCGGGGTCGTCTGGCGTGGCGCACGGTTGGTACTGGATTTGAATCGGGTGTTACCCAGACCGTGCCAGCCACCATGAGCCACGAGCAACTTCTGACCAGCCTTGGTCAGGTCGCCAATCACCTCCTGAGTGGCGGAGTCGATCACCGTGGTGCCGACCGGCACGCGCAGCACCAGCTCTTCACCTTTTTTACCGGTGCAGTCAGTGCTGCCGCCATTGGAGCCACGCTCGGCATCGAAGTGCCGGGTGTAACGGTAGTCGACCAGGGTGTTGAGGTTTTCGTCGGCGATCATGTAGACCGAGCCGCCATCACCACCATCACCGCCGTTCGGGCCGCCGTTCTCAATGAATTTCTCGCGACGGAAGCTCATGCAACCGTTGCCGCCGTCACCGGCCTTTACTCGAATCGATACTTCATCAACAAACTTCATAACAAAACGCCTCTCGCCATACGGACGAGCCGAAAAAATCTAGACATAAGACTCTTGCAAAAATGAGCGCAGCGACCTCAATCAACGACCGCGAATACAGCGCTGGAGCCCACCTTCAAACAGCTTTGCAAGAGACTCACCCCACAAACGAAAAAGCCCCGTCGCAAGACAGGGCTTTTCCAGCAACCACGTAATTATGCCGCGACGACTTCAGTCTTCGGGACAATGCTTACGTAACGACGACCGAAGGCGCCCTTTACTTCGAACTTGATCACGCCGTCGATTTTAGCGAACAGAGTGTGATCTTTGCCCATGCCAACGCCGTAGCCAGCGTGGAATTGGGTGCCGCGCTGACGCACGATGATGTTGCCCGGAATGATAACCTGGCCGCCATACATCTTCACGCCAAGGCGTTTGGCTTCTGAGTCGCGACCGTTACGGGTACTACCACCAGCTTTTTTGTGTGCCATGAGTTCAATTCTCCTAGTGAGGAATTAGGCTGAAATTAAGCCTGAATACCGGTGATTTTGATCTCGGTGTACCACTGGCGGTGGCCCATACGCTTCATGTGGTGCTTACGGCGACGGAACTTGATGATGCGGACTTTATCGTGACGACCTTGGGAGATCACTTCAGCCACAACGGTAGCGCCAGCAACAACTGGAGCGCCGATATTCACGTCGTCGCCATTGGCAACCAACAGAACGCGATCAAAGGTAACGGATTCGCCGGTAGCGATTTCCAGTTTTTCGATCTTCAGGTATTCACCTGGGGCGACTTTGTACTGCTTGCCGCCAGTAACGATTACTGCATAAGACATGGTATTTCTCCGATAATCCTGCTCACCCAGCTCTTTATAAGAAGAGGTATTGGCTGGCATGGCTGCATGGGGCTGGAAGGCCCGCTTGCAATTGCGTAAGGCAGGTGCTGCCCAGGAAGTTCAGGGTGCGCGATTGTACGCAAGCCACGCCCGGCTTGCAAGGGGCCGTCTATCGCGCCTTGACACCTGCAAGCGTGGGTCCTAGCATGCCGCGCAACCCCTCTGGAGCGACTGTCTCTGATGCAACCCCAAGCTTTCTACCGCGCGGTGGCGGACGATTTTAGCGCCGTCGACGGCATCATCAAGAAGCAGCTGACTTCCCGAGTGCCGCTGGTATCGAAAATCGGCGACTACATTACCTCGGCTGGCGGCAAACGCCTTCGCCCTCTATTAGTGTTGCTGTGTGGCAAGGCACTGGGTCGCGAAGGCGACGAACTGCGTTTGCTGGCCGCGACCATCGAATTCCTGCACACCGCGACACTGCTGCATGACGACGTCGTCGACATGTCCGGCATGCGCCGTGGCCGTTCGACTGCCAACGCCATGTGGGGCAACGCGCCGAGCGTGCTGGTGGGAGATTTCCTGTATTCGCGCTCGTTCGAAATGATGGTCGAACTGGGCTCGATGCCGGTGATGAAGATCCTGTCGCAAGCCACACGCATCATCGCCGAAGGTGAAGTGCTGCAGCTGTCGAAGGTCCGTGACGCCAGCACCACCGAAGAAACCTACATGGAAGTCATCCGCGGCAAGACCGCGATGCTCTTCGAAGCCTCGACCCACAGTGCTGCGGCCCTGTGCGAAGCGACGCCGGAACAGGCTGAAGCCCTGCGCACGTTTGGCGACCATCTGGGTGTGGCCTTCCAGTTGGTCGACGACCTGCTGGACTACAAGGGCGACGCGCAAACCCTGGGCAAGAACGTCGGTGACGATCTGGCCGAAGGCAAGCCGACCCTGCCGCTGATCTACACCATGCGCGAAGGGACGCCGGAACAGGCCGCCCTGGTGCGCAAGGCGATCCAGAAAGGTGGTATCGAAGACCTGGAAAGCATCCGCGAAGCCGTGGAAGCCTCGGGTTCGCTGGAGTACACCGCACAACTGGCCCGTGATTACGTCGCTCGTGCGATCAAGTGCCTCGACGCGCTGCCTGCCAGCGAATACCGCGATGCACTGGTTGAACTGAGCGAGTTCGCGGTCGCGCGCACGCACTGATACGCGCTCTGTAGGAGCCGGCTTGCTGGCGATTGCATCATCCCGGCGTTCCTGACACACCGAGTTGCATGCATCGCCAGCAAGCCGGCTCCTACAGTCCCACCTTCCGGCTCTAAAACCCTATATAATGTGCGCTTTTAGCGATCCTGAATCCAAGGAGCCTTAGTGAGCACGTTGCCACCCTGCCCGAAATGCAATTCCGAATACACCTATGAAGACGGCGCTCAGCTGATCTGCCCCGAGTGCGCCCACGAGTGGTCCGCCGGTGGCGAAGCCGAAGCTGCGTCTGATGACGCGGTGAAGAAAGATTCGGTCGGCAATGTCCTGCAGGACGGCGATACCATCACCGTGATCAAGGACCTCAAGGTCAAGGGCACATCGCTGGTGGTCAAGGTCGGCACCAAGGTCAAGAACATCCGCCTGTGCGATGGCGATCACGATATCGACTGCAAGATCGACGGCATTGGCCCGATGAAGCTCAAATCCGAGTTCGTCAGAAAAGTCTGAATCCGCTGTACTCCATCCCGCGCCCGACGCGGGATGGTGCTTCACCCTCCTCCGTTTCGCCTCGCAAATCCGCGCACTAGCCAAACGCCAGCCGTTTTGACCTGACGCAATCTTTACCCACAAAAAAGTCCAAACCGCCAATAGGGCCTTGCTATTTATTGAATAGGAATTATTCTCATTGAAACCAATCAATGGAGATGAGAACTCATGACTTATTTGATCGACGCCTGGCTGGACCGTCCGCACCCCTACCTCAGGATTTTGCATCGGGAAACCGGGGAAGTCTGTGCGGTACTGGAAGAGGAAGCCTTGAACGAATTGCAGGATCAAGGTGATCTGGACCTCAACGGTTTGAGTTCCAGCGAACCGGTGGTGCTCAAGGAGCTGGTGCGCAATCTGTTTCTGTTCTGCTATGCCCGGGCGTTGCGCCCGACGAGTGAATTGCACAACAAGATCGAAGTATGAGCAGCTCGCAAAAAACTGTGGGAGCCAGCCTGCTGGCGATGGTATCAACGCGGTCCTGAAGAAAAAACCGGTCGCCCCTATCGCCAGCAGGCTGGCTCCCACATCAGCCAGTCATGCAGACAGGCCGGGTCTTACAGAACGTCGAGCAGCTCGACGTCAAACACCAGTACGCTGTGCGGTGGAATGCCGCCAACGCCTTGAGCGCCATAAGCCAGTTCGCTCGGCACGTACAGACGCCATTTGCTGCCGGCGTTCATCAGTTGCAGGGCTTCGGTCCAGCCGGCGATCACGCCGCCAACCGGGAATTCTGCAGGCTGGCCGCGCTCGTAGGAGCTGTCGAACACAGTGCCGTCGATCAGCGTGCCGTGGTAGTGAGTACGCACGGTGTCTTCTCGGGATGGCTTGGCGCCTTCACCGGCAGCCAGAACTTCGAACTGCAGGCCGGAAGCCAGGGTGGTGATGCCATCACGCTTGGCGTTTTCAGCCAGGAAGGCCAAGCCTTCGCCAGCGGCCGCTTCAGCCTTGGCTGCAGCTTCGGCTTGCATGATTTCGCGGATCACTTTGAAGCTGGCGGACATTTCTTCCTGACCAACACGGCTTGGCAGATCGGCGAACGCGTCGGTCAGGCCTGCCAGGATTGCGTCCAGGCTAACGCCCGGTGGCGGGTTGTCGCGCAGTTGGTCGCCCAGCTGACGGCCGATACCGTAGCTGACGCGCGTTTCGTCGGTGGACAGATTTACTTCGGACATGACACTGCTCCGCTGTGCGGACGGCCCGGAGACATGCCGTGCGTGCACAGCGCGTCCCGGAGCGCCCGGAACCAAAAGGGCCAGCAGACTAGCACAGTTGTCATGGCGTTGATGAGGGACGTCAGGCGATCGGCACCTTCAGGTTTTCCTCGACATCGACAACCAACCCGCACATCTCGTCATGAACCACGGTATGCACCAGGTTGAAATGCAACTTGGGAAAGGATCGCAGAACATCACGTGCATGCTCCACTGAACGCAGGCTCATCATGTGGCCGTGTGTATCGCTCAATGGATACGCCGCACCGTGCATCCGCGCCTCCAGCAGGTAGATGCCTCCCTCCATCGAGATCAGGTTCAGCTCATCGACCTTCCCGGCGATGGCATAAGCATTCAACTCTTGCAGGTTCATGGACGCACCTCCCGCAGTGACGAGCCATTACCCCTACAGGGATATGCCTCGGGGCGGCAAAGTACAAGTCTCTGGACAGACCATTTATCTGTTATCGGGGTATTTTGTGGCGAGCGAGCTTGCTCGCGCAGGGCTGCGCAGCGGCCCCAATAAAAGCGGGATCGCTACGCAATCCAGCGGGAGCAAGCTCCCTCGCCACAAGGGAGCTGGTCCGGATCAGTGCTTGGTGACTTTATCCAGATAACCCATGGCAAATGCCGATACCACGAAGGTCATGTGGATAATCACGTACCACTGCAAATGCTCGGGATCGACGTTCTTGGCATCCATGAAGATGCGCAGCAGGTGAATGGACGAAATCGCCACGATCGACGCGGCCACTTTCATCTTCAACGATGACGAGTCCATGGTGCCCAGCCAGTTGAGCTTCTCCTTGCTGTCGTCGATATCCAGCTGGGAGACGAAGTTCTCGTAACCGGAAATCATCACCATCACCAGCAAGCCGCCCACCAGCGCCATGTCGATCAGCGACAGCAGCACCAGGATCAGATCCGATTCGGCCATCGAGAAGACATTGGGAATGACGTGGAAAACTTCCTGGAAGAATTTCAGCGCCAGCGCCAGCAACCCGAGGGACAGGCCGAAATAGATCGGCGCCAGCAGCCAGCGCGAGGCGTACATCGCATTTTCGATAAAGCGTTCCATTGAATCTCACATGTTGGTCTGGAAATCGCCGCGAGTATACCAGCCCCCTGTCAATAGCCAGAAGCTGCCAGAAACTATCGAAAAATCCGTCACCTGCGCCGGTGTATCAACGTTTTTCTGCTAGTGTCCAAATCATTGACCGCCCAGCGGTATCCGACAGGAAGACTGGAAATGGATGTGCGATTGCCTTTAACGAGTGCCGGTATTTGCCTGGCGCTGCTGCTAAGTGGCTGCTCACCCAGCGATGAAAAGCGCCAGGTCAGCCTCGAAGAAAAAACGGCGCAGTTCGAGCAGTCGCTGGATACCATTACGGACCCGAAACTCAAGGACGCCGTGGCGGAGCTGGGCGGATCGCTGCTGCTGCTTGAACGCGCACAACTCAAACTCGACACCAAACCGGCGGAAACCGATTACGGCGAAGACGTGCTTGCCATTCTCAAGCATTACCCCACGCCACAAGCCTTGGTCGACACCTATATCAACGGCTTGTTCGTGCTGCAAAAAGACTCCAGCTCCGACTACCTGATCGACCTGCAACCGGTGTTCCCTTTTACATTCGGTATTCCCGCCGCGTTTCTGTTTCCCCACGGGCTGGAATGGCAATCGGTCACCCTGAGCAACAAACGGGTGATCCCGTTCCAGCCGGAATGGTCGGAAACCGATCCCGGCATTCAGCTGAGCCCGTCGAGTTCCAACCTGACCAACCCCGATGACCTGACCGTGGCCTACCCCTTCATCGACGGTCTCGACGTCGACAAACAGCAGCAGCCGCAACCGGTGAGCCTGCAGGGTAAAGTCGAGGTCATTGCACCGCGCCGGCTCTACAGTTTCGACCTGACGAAAAAGGATGTCGGGCAGACGCACACCAATGACAACCTGAGCGTCACCTTGCTGAAGCTCACCAACAACTACGCAGAAATCGAATACAACAACAGCCTGCCGCTGGCGTCGGAAGTCAGCGAAACACCGCTGAACCCGTTGATTGTCCAGGCGAGGGACAGCACTGGCCAATTCATCACACGCGCCGGCTCGATCAACGAAACCGCCACGCAAATTGCCTTCTATCAACAACAACTCGCGAAAATGCAGCAGCAGAAGAGCTGGAGCCCGGCCCTGGAAAAGCAGCTCAACGAAGAACAGCGCACCTTTGAGAAGCAGCAAGCGCGGCACTATTCCAAGGTGTACTTCAACGGAACAATCGAAACCCTCGAAGTCAGCCTGCTCGACTTTTCCACCGCCACCGTGACCCGCAAAGACCTGAATCTGCCGGTCCGGCATTTCGAAGCCAGCACCACGGCAAAAACCCTCCAGCCGCTGGACCTGTCCGTCGTGGTGTATGACGACCAGGCGCCGACCTGGCTCAAAGGGGCCACGTTGAGTGAGGAGCAACTGAAGAAAGGCGTCAGTATCACCCAGTCGGTCGACGACCCCAGCGCTGCACGCATCGAGTTCAGTCACCTGCGCAGTTTCAATGATGAACTGCTCGGCACCTCGTTCAGCCCCGGTGAAAGTCCGGTGAGTTTTTTTACCGAAGACAGTCACGGTAAACGGGACGAGCCGATTGAGTTGCCGTCGCAGGCTTATCAGATCGATCCCTTGCGCGGGACCATCACCTACGACCTGAACCTGTTCCCACAAGCACCGGCCTATGCAGTGGGCTCCATGCCCCTGTTCCTGGCCACGGTCGACAAAAAAACCGTCGATGCTCATCAATTACCCAAAGGGTTGGAGCTCAAAGGCAATGCACTGGTGGTCGATCTGAAGGCGTTTCCCGCCCAGGACTGGCGTTTTTTCGCCAAGGACGACAGCGGTCATTACTTGAAGGAAATTCTATCGGTCAACCATGAAGCCAGCGCACAAGGTCCGGCGCTGTTTGCCGTGCATTATTTCTACGGCCAGCCAACGCGCCTGGAAACCTATCAACGCACTGACCTCACCACCGTGCAATATGGTTATGAGGTCAAACTCGACCAGGCCGACATGTCTCGCCTTGATCAATAGTGCGACTCAATGCTCGGGGCGAAACTCGAAGCCACCCAGATTGCGGCAGCGGCCGCCGTTGATTTCACGCAGCTGGGCTTGCAGGTGCAGGCACCAGATTTGTGGATCGTCAGCCAGTTCGTAACCGTGCAGGGTCAGGCTTTCTACGATGGTGTCGAGAATGGATTCGGCCACAAACGGGCCATGAAACGGGCCTTGGGCTTTGATGGCCGAAGGTTGTTCACCGGCCATTCCGGCAGCGAACAGCAAGGTCCACATGCCCGTGTCCCCCGCCAATGGGCGGACGGCGCACTCGATACGGGTCACAAGGCCCAGGCATTGACGGGTGAGGCAGAGGTTGCGCGACATGGCGGCGACCCTCGGTAGAGCGGTTATTCAGCCCCCACGGGAAGGCTGTTTCGATCCAGTGATTACTGTCGACATCCCTGAGCTGAGAATAGAAGAAAAGTCTGCCGCGGACGCCCAACAAGACCAGAAGGCGCCGAGCGGTCACAGTGTGAATATTGACGTCATTTCGACGGCGCTTTTTCACACTTTCATACAAAAAAAATGTGGGAGCGCGCCTGCTCGCGATGGCGGAGTTTCAGTCACCACAGAGGTGAATGTCAGTCCGTCTTCGCGAGCAAGCTTGCTCCCACAGTTCAACGGTTCAAGTACTGCCTCAAGCCGGTTTGGCTTCGACCAAGGCTTCCAGTGCGGCGTCTTTCTCGGCTTCCTTCAGGTCTTCTTCGCTGATCATTTCCGCGATAACCCGCAGGCGCTCAACCACTCGCGCGTTCACGCTGCCTTCAGGAAACTCGCCGTTCTCGTCCGGCGTGCCGGCCGGCTCGCCGACCAACAGGCTGAGGGCTTCGTCGGCCTGACGCACGGCGTAGACATGGAACTGCCCCGCACGCACTGCCGCCAGCACTTTCTCGTCGAGCATCAGCGTTGCGACGTTGGCCTGAGGGATGATCGCCCCTTGCTCACCGGTCAGCCCGCGGGCCTCACAGAGGCGGAAGAACCCTTCGATCTTCTCGTTCACGCCGCCCACTGCCTGCACTTCACCGAACTGGTTGATCGAACCGGTGATGGCAAAGCACTGTTTGAGCGGGGTTTTCGACAGCGCTGAAATCAGTGTGCATGCCTCACCGAGGGACGCACTGTCGCCATCGACATAACCGTAGGACTGCTCCAGCGCGATGCTCGCGGATATCGCCAGCGGGAATTCCTGGGCGTAACGGCTGCCCAGATATCCGGTGAGGATCATCACGCCTTTGGAGTGGATCGGCTGACCGAGGTTGACTTCACGCTCGATGTCGACGATGCCGCTGCCGCCCGGATAAACCGTGGCGGAAATCCGCGCCGGTACACCGAAGGCCGAGTCGCCGACTTCCAGTACCGTCAAACCGTTGCACTTGCCGACCGCCGCGCCATCGGTGTCGATCAGGATGATACCGGCGAGCATGTCATCGAGAATCCGCGCAGACACGCGTCCGGTGCGGGTGGCCTTGGCCTTGAGCGCACGTTCGATGTGCCCGGCGTCGGTCATTTCATCCCCGGCCAGGTGACGGATGAAATCCGCCTCGCTGACCAGCTGAAACAGGTCGCCGATACGCGCCGACAAACGTCCTTGATGTTCCGCCAGACGCGCGCTGTACGTCGCCAGACGCGCCACGGCATCGGCAGTCAGCGGCGCCATGCCTTCTTCGGACGTTCGGGTTTTGAGCAGCTGGGCGAACTGCTCCAGGCTCTCGTCGACCATCGGGATGTCTTCGTCGAAATCCACCAGGACGCGGAACATCTCCTGGAAGTCCGGATCGAGGTCTTGCAGCGTGTAATAGAGCTGGCGGGCACCGATGATGACGACCTTGACCTGCAACGGAATGTGCTGCGGCGTGAGGGTCACGGTGGCCAGACGACCCAGTTCGCCCAGTGGCGATTCCATTTTCAGTTTGCGCGATTGCAGGGCACGTTTCAGCGCGTCCCATACGAATGGCTCGCTGAGCATTTTTTCCGCTTCAAGAATCAGGAACCCGCCGTTGGCCCGGTGCAGCGCACCCGGCCGCAGCTGGCGGTAGGTGGTGTACATCGCGCCCTGGTCAGTGCTGTATTCGATGCGGCCGAACAGGTTTTCGTAGGTTGGGTGCGGTTCGAAAACCACCGGCGCACCACCACTGGACGAGTGACCGACCACCAGGCTCGGTGCGTATTGCTCTTCCAGCATTTTGCGTGCAACAGCGTCGGTTTTGCTGTCGTCCACCAGTTGCTCGACCACGGTCTTGAGCAAGTACACCTGCATCGCTTGCAGGTAGCCGCACACGGCTGCGTTCTCGGCATACTTCTCGGACAACGGCGACAACAACGGCTGCAAGGCCAGGGTGATGGTTTCTTCGTTGAGGTGACGCAATTGATTGCTCGACTCGCGCTTCCACTGCGGCAGGCTGGCGAGCTCTTCATTCAAGCGCTCTTCCAGCGTCGAAATATCGTCGTGGAAGCGCTCGCGAAGGGCTTCCGGCAACTGGGCGAATTCCGCCTCGTCCAGTGCCTTGCCGTCGCTCATCGGCGTGAATGCGATGTTGCTGGCGTCGCGGTAGAGCGCGACGTCCTTTTCCAGGGCCAGGCGTTCGATCACGTCCAGTGCTTTGTCGTAGCGCTGGTTGAAAGCGCGGTCGATGGCGCTTTTCTTCTGTTGATAGGACGGGTGCTCGAACACCGCCGGAAACGTCGCCAGCAGGTTGTCGATCAACCCGTTGATGTCGCCGATGAAAGCACCGGCGGTGCCCGACGGCAACTCCAGGGCGCGCGGCTCACGCGGTTCATCGAAGTTATTGACGTAGACCCAGTCTGCTGGGGTCTGCAGACGTTTGCCTTCAGCTTTCAGGTAGCGTTTGACGAACGAGAACCTGCCGGTGCCGGGCTCGCCCATGACGAACACGTTGTAACCGGGGCGTGGCATGGCCACACCGAACTGCAAGGCTTCGACCGCACGTTCCTGGCCAAGCACACCGCGAAAGGGCTCCAGATCATTGGTGGTAGAGAAGCTGAACTGTTCAGCGGAAAACGGACGGGTCAGCGCTTCGGGCGCTAGACGCAAGCTGGCAGCAACAGGATCAGGCATCGGGCTTCCTTAACAATCAGGCGGGGCAGATGGCAGCATTCTGGCGCTGCCCGCACCCGACTGGCAAGAAGCGCCGCAGGCCAGAGCAAAGACAAGCCGATATCCCCAGGCAGAGCGGGCGAAAATCACAGTTTCCAACGAATGTTATGCAAAAAATCACGGAACCTCGTGATCGTGCCTAAACTCCAAGCTGCGCGGCTGGACTAATGACCGGCCCACTGGCACCAGTACGGGCCAGACTTTGTCCATTGGTATGCACATAAAGAGAACAAAGCTATGAAACGGATTCTTCTCGGTACTCTTTTCACCGCTGTATCCATCAACGCTATGGCACAAGCACCAGGCGGCCCGGATTGCGGTTGGGGCAACATGCTGTTCGAAGGTCAGCGTGGTACTCCGGCTCACTTCCTGGCATCCACCACCAACGGCACTTCCGGCAACGCAACCTTCGGTATGACGTCCGGTACCAACGGTTGTGCAACCAACTCGTCGCTGACTTATGGCGGCAAATCCTGGTTTGCCATGAATGGCATGATGAACGAGCTGTCCGAAGACATGGCCAAAGGCCAAGGCGAAGCGCTGACCACTTATGCCGTGGTACTGGGCGTGGCGCCGGAAGACCGTGCGCATTTCGCCGCGGTGACTCACGAGCACTTCCAGCAGATCTTCAGCAAGGCTGATGTGACGGCGGAAGATGTGCATACCAACACACTGGCCGTTCTGAAGAACGACCCTCGACTGGCCAAGTACGCCACCCAGGCTTAAGCTCGATCCGCCCCGCTTCTTTCGGGAAGCGGGTTTTGTTTTTTGGACGTGATCCCCTTTGGGTAACGCCGCAGTCTGTAGGAGCTGGCTTGCCAGCGATGTTTTCAAAGGCGCTGTGTTTATTCAGACGACACGCGTTATCGTTAACGACCATCGCTGGCAAGCCAGCGCCTACAAGACCAACGTCTCCCACCGCGCCGGGTCTTTGTTTCTTTTCGACTTAAGTTGCCATTTATGCTCAAACGCCTTGCCTGGCTGGCGCTGTGTGTCTGCGCCCCGCTGTCCGCCGCGCCTCAGATCGACCCTCAACGTTTGCAGCAACTGGCCAACGACCCCTTCTGGATATCCCTGGGCCATTACGAAACCGCCAAGCTCGGTGGCTGGCGCAGTTATGTCAGCGACCCGAAATTTTTCCTCGCTGCCGATGGCAATGAGCATCCCGACCATGAACTGGCCGCCACGGTGCAGGCGCTCTACGCCCCCGTCAGCAAGGGCGAACAGCATGCGCAATGCGTTTACCCGGCCCGCACCCGCTGGGTGAAAACGCAACTCAATCTGACCGACTTGCCGGCGCCGGACTGCGCCGAGTTCAAGCAGTGGTTCAAGGACGTCTCGCCCCACAGCGCGGTGATGATCTTCCCGGCGGCCTATTTGAACAGTCCATCCTCGATGTTCGGTCACACCCTGCTGCGCATCGACCAGGCCGATGTGCAAAGCGACAAGACCTCACTGCTCAGTTACGCGATCAACTTCGGCGCTTACATCGAAGGCTCGGACAACAGCATTCTTTACGCGTGGAAAGGCTTGATGGGCGGCTATCCCGGTTTGTTCGCGCTGGTGCCCTATCAGGAAAAACTCTCGGAATACCGCAGCCTCGAAAACCGCGACCTGTGGGAATACCGACTGAACCTGACCCAGCAAGAAACCGCGCGCATGGTCGAGCACGTCTGGGAACTCAAGCAGATCAAATTCGACTACTTCTTCTTCGACGAAAACTGCTCCTATCGCCTGCTCGAACTGCTGCAAGTGGCACGCCCGGGCCTGCGCCTGACGGAACAATTCCCGATCACGGCGATTCCCACCGACACCGTCAAAGCGGTGAAAGACGCCGGGCTGGTGGAATCCATCGAGTATCGTCCGTCGCGGGAGCGTGAACTGCTCAGCCGTGCCGAGCCGTTGTCTGATGAAGAGCAACAGTGGGTGCTGAAAGTCAGCGCTGACCAGAAGCAACTGCAAACACCGGAATTCAAAGCGCAGCCCCGCGACCGTCAGGCGCTGATCATCGATGCGTCTTATCGCCTGGAGCGTTACCGCGCCAACGGTCAGGAACGCGATCCGCAACGCGCCCAGCGCAGTTTCGAATTGCTGCGGGCGATCAACCAGAACCCGGCGCCGGAGCTGGACATCCCGCAACCCGGCCTGCCCGAAGACGGTCATGAGTCCAGGACCTGGCAACTCGGCGTCGGCACGCGCGGCGACAAAGCCTTCGGGGAATATGGCCTGCGCATGGCCTACCACGACCTCAATGACAACGCCGAAAGCTTTCCCCTCGGCGCGCAGATCGAAATCCTGCAACTGAAACTGCGCCAATACGAAGGCAATGACTGGCAGGTCCAGCAACTGGACCTGGCAACCATCCGCTCGCTGACCCCGCGCAATGAGTTGTTGCAACCGTGGTCCTGGCAAGTCACCGGCGGCCTGGAGCGGGTGCCGGGCAAACATGATGACGAAAACCTGGTCAGCCACGTCAACGGCGGCGGTGGCGGCACCTGGCAATTGGCCGATGACATGCTCGGTTTCGCCCTGGGCACCGTGCGCGTGGAGCACAACAATGACTTCGCTGAATTCATTTCCCCGGCGGCGGGTTTCAACACAGGCGTGCTGTGGAAAAACCCGCTGGGCAACCTCAGTCTGGAGGCCAAGGGCGACTTCTTCACCAATGGCGAAGTGCGCCGCAGTTTGAGCCTGAATCAGCAGTGGGAGTTGTCCCGTAACCTCGGGCTACGCTTGAGTGCACAGCGCGAATTCAGCCATTGGGCCACGCCCGAGAACGAAGTGATGCTTGAGCTGAAGTGGTATCACTATTGATCGACATTGGGCTGCGATCTTTTGATCTTCACTTCTGGATTTTTAAGCGACATTCAGTGAAACCAAAGGCCTGCGAACATGGCCCAACCTCTATTACGGGAGGAAGCCATGAGCCGTGCTTTCGTCAATGAAGATAATGCCGCCGCACAAGCCGATCAGCCCGTCGAGCGGCAGGTCAGTGCGCAGCCCAACTACGTCACCCCGCAAGGCCTGAGCCTGTTGCAGGGTAAAGT
This sequence comes from Pseudomonas sp. C32, assembly GCF_030417915.1. Classification (NCBI taxonomy): domain Bacteria; kingdom Pseudomonadati; phylum Pseudomonadota; class Gammaproteobacteria; order Pseudomonadales; family Pseudomonadaceae; genus Pseudomonas; species Pseudomonas sp. C32. The sequence goes on from NZ_JAUHUK010000021.1 coordinate 87,460, forward strand.
CGCCGAGCTGCAAAGCCTGCATGCCGAGCAATCGGCCAAGGGAGATCAAGCCGACAAGCAGCGTCTGGCCGACCTGGAGCGTGATTTGCGCTACTTCAAACAGCGCGTGGGCAGTGCGCAGGTGGTACCAGCCGCGACCTCGACCGAGAAGGTGCAGATCGGCAGCTGGGTGACCTTTGCCGACGAACACGACACCGAGCGCCGGGTGCAGCTGGTGGGCGAGGATCAGGCCGATGCCGCCCATGACCTGATCAATTGGGATTCGCCGCTGGGTCGGGCACTGCTGGGAGCACAACTCAATGATGAAGTGCTGTGGCAGCGCCCTGCCGGGGATCAACTGATTGAAGTGATCCGCATCGAACCGGCTTAAACCACGCCTTGGGCCAACATGGCATCGGCCACTTTAACGAAGCCGGCGATGTTGGCGCCTTTGACGTAGTTGACCCGGCCTTTTTCTTCGCCGTAGTGCACGCAAGCATGGTGGATCGATTGCATGATCGCGTGCAGCTTGCTGTCCACCTCACCACCGGTCCACAGCAGGCGCATGGCGTTCTGCGACATTTCCAGCCCGCTCACCGCAACGCCGCCGGCGTTGGACGCCTTGCCCGGTGCGAACAGAATGTCCGCCTCGATGAACAAGTCGACGGCCTCAAGCGTGGTCGGCATGTTCGCGCCTTCTGCGACACAGATGCAGCCATTGCGCAGCAAGGTGCGAGCAGCATCGGCATCCAGTTCGTTTTGCGTGGCGCATGGCAAGGCGATGTCGCAGCTCAGGTTCCACGGCAGTTCACCTGCGCGGAATTCCAGGCCAAAACGGCTGGCCAGCTCACGGATGCGCCCGCGCTGTACGTTTTTCAACTCCAGCACGGCCAGCCATTGTTCCTCGGTCAAGCCGCTTTCGCAGTACAGCGTGCCTTCGGAATCGGACAGCGAAATCACTTTGCCGCCCAGGTCCATGACCTTGCGTGCCGCGTATTGCGCAACGTTGCCGGAGCCGGAGATCGCCACACGCTTGCCTTCCACCGCCAAGCCACGACGCTTGAGCATTTCTTCGGCGAAATACACGCAACCAAAACCGGTGGCTTCCGGGCGAATCAGGCTGCCGCCGTAGCTTGGGCCTTTGCCGGTAAGCACGCTGGTGAACTGGTTGCTCAGGCGCTTGTACTGGCCGAACAGGAACCCGATTTCACGGGCACCGACGCCGATGTCACCGGCCGGTACATCAACGTCCGCGCCGATGTGACGGTACAGCTCGCTCATGAAGGCCTGACAGAAGCGCATGACTTCCGCGTCGCTCTTACCCTTCGGATCGAAGTCCGAACCACCCTTGCCGCCGCCCATCGGCAGCGAGGTCAGGGAGTTCTTGAAGGTCTGCTCGAAGGCGAGGAATTTCAACACGCCCATGTTCACCGACGGATGGAAACGCAAGCCGCCCTTGTACGGGCCGATGGCGCTGTTCATCTGGATGCGAAAGCCGCGATTGACCTGGACCTTGCCCTGATCGTCGACCCAGGAAACCCGAAACACCACCGCCCGCTCCGGCTCGCAGATGCGCTCCAGGATGCCCGAGGTCAGGTAATGCGGATTGGCTTCAAGAAACGGCCACAGGCTGCGCAGGACTTCTTCGACTGCCTGGTGAAACTCGGGTTGGTCCGGGTCGCGTTTTTTCAGGCGCGCAAGGAAGGACTCGACGGATTCGATCATGGAAATGTCTCGGAAAATTTATTGTCGTTGGAGGAGATTTGGCCGGACTGTAACAAAGGATTCACGCACAAGAACAGCGCAGAACGTCGCATTTATGAAATTAAATGGTGCGCTGGATATAAATTAACCGGTTTTTTGGAGATTACTGCACCTGAATAGGGAGATCAGATCCAAGTCATGCACCAACAGTTACACCGTCATCGCTGGCAAGCCAGCTCCTACATTTTTGTGGTTGCTCACACCATCGAGGCATTGCACAAAACCTGTAGGAGCTGGCTTGCCAGCGATGAATCCAACCCGGTCTCACTGAAAAAACGCAAAAAAAAACGAAGCCCGAAGGCTCCGCTTTCTATGCAACCAACCCGAAATCAGGCCAGTTTCTTGTGCCGTACACGGTGCGGCTGTGCAGCGGCTTCGCCGAGGCGCTTTTTACGGTCGGCTTCGTACTCGGTGTAGTTGCCTTCGAAGAACACTGCTTGCGAGTCGTCTTCGTACGCCAGGATGTGCGTCGCGACACGGTCAAGGAACCACCGATCGTGAGAGATCACAATGGCGGCGCCCGGGAAGTCCAGCAGGGCTTCTTCCAGGGAACGCAGGGTTTCAACGTCGAGGTCGTTGGACGGTTCGTCGAGCAGCAGGACGTTGCCGCCCTCTTTCAGGGTCAGGGCCAGGTGCAAGCGACCGCGCTCACCACCGGACAGGTCCTTGACGAACTTCTGCTGATCGCCGCCCTTGAAGTTGAAGCGACCGACGTAGGTACGCGACGGGATCTCGTAGTTGCCGATGCGGATCTGGTCCGAACCGTCGGAGATCTGCTGGAACACGGTCTTGCTGCCGTCCAGGTCTTCGCGGCTCTGGTCCACGCAAGCCAGCTGCACGGTTTCGCCGACTTCGATGCTGCCCGAATCCGGTTGTTCCTTGCCCATCAGCATGCGGAACAGGGTCGATTTACCGGCACCGTTACCGCCGATCACGCCAACGATGGCGCCTTTAGGCATGGAGAACGACAGGTTGTCGATCAGCACGCGATCGCCGTAGCCCTTGGAGACGTTCTTGAATTCGATGACCTTGTCGCCCAGGCGTGGGCCGGCCGGGATGTAGATCTCGTTGGTTTCGCTGCGCTTCTGGAATTCCTGCGATTGCATTTCTTCGAAGCGTTGCAGACGAGCCTTGGATTTCGACTGGCGGGCCTTGGCGCCTTTGCGCACCCACTCCAGTTCTTCCTTCATGGCCTTTTCGTGAGCCGACTGCTGCTTGGATTCGGCAGCCAGGCGATCGGACTTGGCTTCGAGCCAACCCGAATAGTTGCCCTCGTAAGGAATGCCCGCGCCGCGGTCGAGTTCCAGAATCCAGCCCGCGACGTTGTCGAGGAAGTAACGGTCGTGCGTGATCGCGACCACGGTGCCCGGGAAGTCGTGCAGGAAATGCTCAAGCCACGCAACGGAGTCGGCGTCCAGGTGGTTGGTTGGTTCGTCGAGCAGCAGCATGTCCGGTGCGGACAGCAGCAAGCGGCACAGGGCCACACGACGCTTTTCACCACCGGAGAGGAATTCGACCTTGGCATCCCAGGCCGGAAGACGCAGCGCGTCGGCGGCGACTTCCAGTTGACGATCGAGGTTGTGACCGTCGCTGGCCTGCAGGATGGCTTCGAGCTTGGCCTGTTCAGCAGCCAGTTTGTCGAAGTCGGCGTCTTCTTCAGCGTAAGCCGCGTAGACCTCGTCCAGGCGCGCCTGGGCGTTCTTGATCACGCTGACCGCTTCCTCGACCACTTCACGCACGGTCTTGGTCGGATCCAGTTGTGGCTCTTGCGGCAGGTAGCCGATGTTCAGCTCCGGCATCGGACGGGCTTCGCCCTCGAACTCGGTGTCGACGCCAGCCATGATTTTCAGCAGCGTGGATTTACCCGAACCGTTGAGGCCGAGAACGCCGATCTTGGCGCCCGGGAAGAAAGACAGAGAAATGTTTTTCAGGATTTCCCGCTTCGGCGGAACAACTTTGCCCAGCCGATGCATGGTGAATACGTATTGAGCCATGGAGAACCTTGGGTCAGTGACAGATGAATGATTGGTGCGCAGGCGGATGCCCGGCCAGACCGTGCGCGTCGCTCGCTTGAGGCTATCAATACGTGCGCGCTGAAAAAGTCTGAGTCTAGGAGCTGGAACGCTCCCGCGTAACCGGCAAAGCTACCTGATTGACCAGTGGCAGTCCAGCCGACGGACAGGGGCTGGCACTTCGCCACAACTCAAGGCATGCTAACCGCCCTTCGGGCGTCCGGCTTATAGTGCACGTCGCGCCAGTCCAGCCAAACCGCAGGATGACAGCTTGTCCAACGTTCCTTCGTCCCTGACTTCCAGTGCGCCGACCACCGCGCCCGGCTCCCCTCTGCGCGGGACATTGAAAGGTACCCTGGCAACTCTCGTTTTGCTGCTGCTCGCACTGCTGTTCTGGCAGTTGTTTGATCAACTGCGCGAAACCCAGAAGAACCAGCGCCAGTACACCATCGATTACACCGCCGATCTGGCCGCTCAAGTCAGCCTGAACATGGCGCTAAACGCCCAGATCGCGCTCAACCTGCTACCGATCATCGAACAGCCGCAGGACGCCGATGAACTGCAGGCGCTGTTGCGCAAGCTGCAACAGTCCTTGCCGGACTTGCGCAGCCTGGCGTTGCTCAGCCCCTCGGGCAAGGTCATCAGCGACAGCGCTATCAACAACGATGACACCGACTACCTGGCCGAACTGGTTCGTCGCAGTCATGCCCAGGCGCATTATTTCAGCAACGCCAGCGATGGCTCGATGGTGCATTTGCTGTTGCACCAGGCCAGCGGCAGTTCCCGCGGTTACTGGGCCTTGCGCCTGACACCCACGTTCTTTTCATCATTGACCAAGCAATCACAAGCCAGTGATCGTCCGCTGTGGCTGGTGGAAAACCGCATCAATCATCAGATCATCAGCCGCGATGAATCGATGCCTTCGGTCAACCCGGGCACCCTGACCGAAGACGATGTTGCCAACAGTGTGCTGACCGTTCCCTTGAGCAGCAGCGACTGGCAGTTGCGCGGGTTGTTCGATCGACAACGCGTACTTGAAGAACTGCTGCCGGCATTTATTGGTAAATGCCTGCTGGGCCTGGCGTTTTCCATGCTGCCGTTCATCGCCCTGCTCAACATGCGCCGCCGACAACGCCAGTTGCATGAAGGCCGCCGCCGCTATCAGGATATTTTCGAAGGGACTGGCGTCGCCTTGTGCGTACTGGATATGTCCGGGCTGCAGAACGCTTTCCAAAAGGCACAGCTGCAGAGCAGCGAGCAGTTGCACGAATGGCTGGCCGTGCCGGGGCAGCGCCAGCGATTACTCCAGGAGCTGCGCATCACCGAGGTCAACCAGGTCGCGCTGCAATTGCTCAATGTCGATTCCTCCGACAAGGCCTGGAAGCTGCTGATCGATGGCAACCCGCTCGACGGCACCGCCATCGGCAATCAAGTGCTCGAAGCGGCGCTCAACCAGCAGAAACAGCTTGAGCTGGAAATCAAGCTGCAAAATGCCAATGGCCGGGATCAGCACCTGTGGCTGGTGTTGCGCCTGCCGGAGGATCAGGCCGAGTACAACGCGGTGATCCTGAGCATCAACGACATCACCAGCCGCAAACTCATCGAATTGTCACTGCTGGAACGTGAAGGATTCTGGTCGGACGTCGTGCGCACTGTCCCGGATCACTTGTATGTGCAAGACGTGATCAGCCAGCGCATGATCTTCAGCAACCACCACCTGGGCCAGACGCTGGGTTACAACCGCACCGAATTGCACCAGATGGGCGAGTACTTCTGGGAAATCCTGCTGCACCCCGAAGACGCCGATTACTACCACCGCTCACGTCAAGCCCAGCGCCAGGCCGGTTACCGTCAGTTGATGCAATGTCAGTTGCGCTTCCGCCATCAGGATGGTCGGTGGCGACGTTTCGAGATTCGCGAGCAGGCGCTGGCACGGGACAAGGACAATCAGGTCACGCGGATCATCGGCGTGGCCAAGGACATCACCGACCAGATCGAAGCCAGCGAATCCCTGCGCGACAGTGAGCAGCGCTACCGGATGCTGGCCGAAAGCATCAGCGACGTGATTTTCTCCACCGACAGCCGGCTGGCACTCAACTACGTCAGCCCATCGGTGCAAGCGGTGCTGGGCTATGACACCGAGTGGATTTTCCAGAACGGCTGGCAATCGACCATCGCCAACCCGCAGCAGTTGACGGGCATCTACAGCCTGATGGACCGGGTCAGCAAAGCGCTGGATTCGGCCGATCAACTTGCCCTGTTGCGCAGCCAGGTGCAAACCCAACTGTTCCTGTTCGACTGCCTGCGGGCCGACGGGCGCAAGATTCCCATCGAACTGCGGTTGGTGCTGGTCTGGGACGAACACGGCACGTTCGAAGGCGTGCTCGGCGTCGGTCGCGACATCAGCCAGCAACGCCGGGCGGAAAAAGACCTGCGCATGGCCGCCACGGTATTCGAGCACTCGACGTCGGCGATTTTGATCACCGACCCCGCCGGTTACATCGTGCAGGCTAACGAAGCATTCAGTCGTGTCAGCGGCTACGCCGTGGAGCAGGTGCTCGACCAGTTGCCGAACATGCTGACCGTCGACGAAAAGCAGGAAGCCCACCTGCGTTACGTGCTCAAGCAACTCAATCAGCACAGCACCTGGGAAGGTGAAGTGTGGCTGCGCCGTCGCAATGGCGAACACTATCCAGCCTGGGTCGGCATCACCGCCGTCCTGGATGACGAGGGCGACCTGGCCAGTTACGTGTGTTTCTTCAGCGACATCAGCGAGCGCAAGGCCAGCGAGCAGCGCATTCACCGTCTCGCCTATTACGACGCCCTGACCCACCTGCCGAACCGTACGTTGTTCCAGGATCGCTTGCACACCGCGTTGCAAGCCGCCGAGCGCCAGAAGTCGTGGGTCGTGTTGATGTTCCTCGACCTCGACCGCTTCAAACCGATCAACGACTCCCTCGGCCACGCGGCGGGCGATCGCATGCTCAAGGACATGGCCACGCGCCTGCTTGGCTGCGTCGACGATGACGACACCGTGGCGCGTATGGGGGGCGACGAGTTCACCTTGCTCCTGCAACCGCGGGCCAACCGTGAAATCGCCCTGAACCGGGCGATTCATGTGGCCGAACAGATTCTCGCCAGCCTCGTGAAACCCTTCGTGCTCGAAGGCCGCGAGTTCTTCGTTACCGCCAGTATCGGCATCGCCCTGAGCCCGCAGGACGGTAACGAACTCAGTCAACTGATGAAGAACGCCGACACCGCGATGTACCACGCCAAGGAGCGCGGCAAGAACAACTTCCAGTTCTATCAGGCCGACATGAATGCCAGCGCGCTGGAGCGGCTGGAGCTGGAAAGCGACTTGCGCCACGCCCTGGAGCAAAACGAGTTCGTGCTGTATTACCAGCCGCAATTCAGTGGTGACGGCAAACACCTGACCGGCGCCGAAGCCCTGCTGCGCTGGCGCCATCCGCGACGCGGGCTGGTGCCGCCGGGGGATTTCATTCCGGTGCTCGAAGAGCTCGGGCTGGTGGTGGATGTCGGTGACTGGGTGATCAGCGAAGCATGCCGTCAGCTCAAGTCCTGGCACCAGGCCAAAGTGCGCGTACCGAAGGTGTCGGTGAACATCTCGGCACGGCAGTTCTCCGATGGCCAGCTCGGCATGCGGATCGCCACCATCCTCAAGGAAACCGGCCTGCCGCCGGCGTGCCTGGAGCTGGAACTGACCGAAAGTATCCTGATGCGCGAAGTCAGCGAGGCGATGCAGATCCTCGACGGTCTGAAAAACCTCGGGCTGAGCATTGCGGTTGATGACTTCGGCACCGGCTATTCATCACTCAACTACCTCAAGCAGTTCCCGATCGACGTGCTGAAGATCGACCGCACCTTCGTCGACGGCCTGCCGTCCGGCGAGCAGGATGCGCAGATTGCCCGAGCCATTATCGCCATGGCCCACAGCCTGAACCTGGCGGTGATCGCCGAAGGCGTGGAAACCCAGGAGCAGCTTGATTTCCTGCGTGAGCACGGCTGTGACGAGGTGCAGGGCTACTTGTTCGGACGCCCGATGCCGGCCAACAAGTTTGAAATGCAATTCAGCAGTGATGCGCTCCTGATGCTCGACTGATTCGCAATCAATGTGGCGAGGGAGCTTGCTCCCGCTTGAGTGCGCAGCGTTCACAAGATTTCAGGGCCGCTTCGCCGCCCAGCGGGAGCAAGCTCCCTCGCCACATTCACCGCTGATCCCCGCATGAAAGCCACTTGTCTGCGACATGATGCCGTTTCATATGCCTTCCAAAACGCGTTGGGGTAGAATGCCCCCCTTTTCTGCCCCCGATCCTTGAGGACCGCCATGTTCAGCCGTGATTTGACTATTGCCAAGTACGACGCCGATCTCTTTGCCGCCATGGAGCAAGAAGCTCAGCGCCAGGAAGAGCACATTGAGCTGATCGCTTCGGAAAACTACACCAGCCCTGCGGTGATGGAAGCTCAAGGCTCGGTACTGACCAACAAGTACGCCGAAGGCTACCCAGGCAAGCGCTACTACGGTGGTTGCGAGTACGTAGACATCGTCGAGCAGCTGGCTATCGATCGCGCCAAAGAGCTGTTCGGCGCCGACTACGCCAACGTTCAGCCGCACGCCGGTTCGCAAGCCAACAGCGCCGTTTACCTGGCCCTGCTGTCGGCCGGTGACACCATCCTGGGCATGAGCCTGGCCCACGGCGGTCACCTGACCCACGGCGCCAGCGTTTCGTCTTCGGGCAAGCTGTACAACGCCATCCAGTACGGCATCGACGCCAACGGCCTGATCGACTACGACGAAGTCGAGCGCCTGGCGGTAGAGAACAAGCCAAAAATGATCGTGGCCGGTTTCTCTGCCTACTCGCAGATCCTCGACTTCCCACGCTTCCGCGCAATCGCTGACAAGGTTGGCGCTTACCTGTTCGTCGACATGGCCCACGTGGCCGGTCTGGTCGCCGCTGGCGTCTACCCGAACCCGGTTCCGTTCGCTGACGTCGTGACCACCACCACCCACAAGACCCTGCGCGGTCCACGTGGCGGCCTGATCCTGGCTCGCGCCAACGCCGACATCGAGAAGAAGCTGAACTCCGCGGTATTCCCGGGCGCCCAGGGTGGCCCGCTGGAACACGTGATCGCGGCCAAGGCGATCTGCTTCAAGGAAGCGCTGCAGCCTGAGTTCAAGACTTACCAGCAACAAGTGGTGAAAAACGCCAAGGCCATGGCTGGCGTGTTCATCGAGCGCGGTTTCGACGTGGTGTCCGGCGGTACTGAAAACCACCTGTTCCTGCTGTCGCTGATCAAGCAGGAAATCTCCGGTAAAGACGCCGACGCCGCACTGGGCAAAGCGTTCATCACCGTGAACAAGAACTCCGTGCCAAACGACCCACGCTCCCCGTTCGTCACCTCCGGCCTGCGCTTCGGCACCCCGGCTGTGACCACTCGTGGCTTCAAGGAAGCAGAGTGCAAGGAACTGGCCGGCTGGATCTGCGACATCCTGGCTGATCTGAACAACGAAGCGGTAATCGATGCCGTTCGTGAGAAGGTCAAGACCATCTGCAAGAAGCTGCCGGTGTACGGCGCTTAATCAGCCCGCTAAATCGCAGTCTTGAAAAACCGGCCAGAGATGGCCGGTTTTTTTTCGCCCTTTAAACGCCTCGAGAGGAAACGACGTCGCTACTGTGGCGCACAGCAGAACCCTCAAGCCACGGCTATTGGCGCTGCAAACGCCATGGACAACACATCGGGCAACGTACTATCCACCGCCTGCAACAGGGCCTGACCGACGCCGGTAATCCCCAGCATCAAGCCCAGGTCGGGGACGTTGCGCTCCTCCAGGAAGTTTTCATTGAAGAAGTTATGCGCGACTTGAGAGAGTGCACGCTTGACCCTTGCAATGCCCTGCGCGTTATCCGTGTCGCGATACAGATTCAGCAAGCACATCAGATTGCCGAAATCACCGTGACACAGGCTGTAACCCGACCCTAGCCCCTGCTCCCAAAGATGGCGTTCACAACGTTCGGCGTCCTGCTCTAGCAAGGCCCTGGTTTCGGCGTCTAGCGCTTCCCCCATCGTCCGGATCAACCAGCGTCGGGTAATCAGAATACCGGCGTCGCCATGACACCACTTGATGGTGGACGAGGACTTGGCGATTTCACGCAAATCAAGCCAGTACCCCTCGACGGTGAGGCGATTTTCGGCGCGCACCCATTGCGCTATCAATTGCGCCAGCAGCGGATCGCGGGTCACCCCCCAGACCTTGCCCAACGCATACAGCGCGCCGGAAATACCGTGGGAAAAACCGGTCCACAGCGGCTTGCCTGTGGTCTTGAACAGCAACAATCCGTTTTCCAGCGTTACCGCCGATTGAATGGATTGCGAGAACCGCTCGATCAGGGGGCGCAAAGTTTCACGCCGTTCAAGTTGATAGAGGTTCACCAGTACGGTCACCGCCCCGCACCAGCCATGAATGAAATCGAAGTCATCGGCGATGTGTGGAACATCTACCAGTTTGCTCAATAACTCGTCGACCTTTGCCTGATAGGTCTGGCGGCCGGTCATGAGTTGGTAATTGACCAGCACATACACATAGGAGGTCAGGCCGAAATAGGCACTGACCGTCAGCTCACTGGAAAAATGCCCGTGGGACTTGGCCATTGCGCAAAGAATGCGTTCGGCATCCTCCAGGTACCGGGTTGTGCCGGTGGCGCGGTACAGGCTCAAGTAAAAAATCGCCAGGCCACCCATGCCGTTGTACAGGCCGCATCCCATAGGCGAAAGGAAGTGCCGGTTCGTGCGTGGATGCGTGTCCATGAACCGCCAGCCAGCATCGCCCTCCTCACCGTCAATGCGCATCTTTGTGATGATCTCGGCAATGCTCATCGCACCGTCCAGGTACTGCCGGGAGCTCAGGTCCGGCACGGCTTTGAGATGATGCTCCCGGTTCATCGGCAACGCTTCATTGGCCACGGGAAACAGGCACATTTGCAATACATGCCGCTGGAAGGCTTTATCGCTGGTCGAAAGGCTCTCCAGCTTGCGGCGACAACTGTCGAACGGACGCTCGATCGCCATTGGAGCGACCACCTCGCCGTGGGCATTGATCAAGTGGCTGGACAATAAAGGCAGGGTGAAACAAGGGATGTCGGCCTTCTCCAGATCTCTGATTTCATGCCGGGGAATTTGATAATCGTTGAGTGTCTCTGGCAGGTCCGACCACAGCGTCGCCAACAGCAATTGCTGCTGGAGGCGGCACTGAGTAAACCGCGGGTGAAGCATCATCGCGATGAAGTCGGCATAACGCTGGGTGTTTTTGATCAGGACGCGGGTTTTCAGGGTGGCGGCATGCTGTGCGTACAACTCAAGCACGGCTTCCCGACGCTTCACCAATTCATCGTAAGCACGGTCAAAACCAAGGAAAAATGCGTCTTGGTGACCGGCGACCGAGTGCGTCTCGCCATCGAGAATCGGCAAGTGTCGGATGATTGGGTGGCTCTCGAACTCAACAGGTTTCAAACGATAGAAGCGTTGTTCGCGAACCAACTGCTTCCTCTTGCCCGTGAAGTGTCGCTGCCGGCTCAGGCCGCTGTAGTCATTGTCGGCATCCGGGGTGTAAGGCACGAAGCCACTGGAAAAAACCGACTGTGCATTGAGCTTGATGGTTTTGAACAGCGCGCGGCTAGTGGCCAGTGGCGTCCTCACATCAATCATGGCCGCGGTGAACAGGCACTCCAGATCGATCATGACCGGGCTGCTGCCACAGGCAATGATGTTTTCGTAGTGAAAGTCGATGCCGTTCAAGGCATGGATCAACGCAACCTGAGCACCCAGTCGCTGAAAGAAAAGCGCCAGGTCCCCAACGCTTTCGCACGCGCGGTTTTCGAGCTTTTCGATCCAGCAGTGATCGTCCAGCGAGACCATCACAGGGGAATAAATGTCAAAACACACGTGACCGCTACTGGTGTGCAATTTTTCAAGCAGTACACCGTAAAACAGCGCTTCTCGGTTGCTGCGGGGCTTGTACACCAGTGATTGATCGCCGACCTGAACGAAGCAGACCGTTTCGCCGTTGGCGTGGGAGTCGCCCAGCCCCAGGACGATTGAATCGATGCGTCTGCCGGTCAGCGGGAAAGCCGCACCGAGCCGCTCGATATTGGTGCTGAAGTGATCGATGACCTTGTAAAGGTAAGCCACCGTGTCGTCGATCCGCTGAAACAGCAGATCGGTCAACACCGGGTAGGCAGACAGGAACGGCGCCAGCGCCTCACCTGCGAATTCTCGATTGAACGCCTGCAGATCAAGATCAGGGCTTTCGGCGATCCGGCTGTTCAATTGGTGAACCAGCGACTTCTCGGATAGATAGTTGATACTGGAGATTATGCTCGTGCGAAGGCTGGGCAGAAATGACTCGGCATTAATCCATTCACAAGTTCGCGTATATTTTAGATCGCTTTCAAAAACATGTTTCAGATAATTATACCAACGAGCACAAAAGACACCGAAATCGTCGCAATCACTTACTTTAGCTTCAAAAGGTAACGATGCAAGAACTCCAATATTCTGCTCATGCCTCGTTTGCAAACAATCATCACCTTCACATTCCATCAACGATAAAAATGCAGACCCATTCAGTAATGCTTGCCGATCAACCCCAAAGTAACGCAGAACGCCTTTATCATCTTTGTGTAGAAGATCAATTGTCTTGCGCATCGCCTCATGATCTGGAGCGTTTGCAACACTCCCGGTTTTTCGCTGTTTGAAACTCAGAGTATCCGTCAACATCGCTAGCACTCGAAATAGACAGGGCCGGAAAAACCGGCCCTGTATTCAGGTTAGGTCAGCAGCCGCAGCCGAGAACGGTGCAACTCAGGGTCCCGCACGACATATTGGTGCACATGGTTTCACCACCGACGTCAGCCTGGCCAGCACTTACATAGGCTTCGAACTCGGAATCCAGCTCACCGGACAGATCCATAATTTGCTCTTGCATGGTATTTCTCCTGACAAAAATAATTGCCTTAGTTGGCACCAGCAAACTTACCACTCACTAAAGATCCGTACAGCCCATCATTTAAAACCGAATGTAAATAGCCCAGCCAGCACAATCAAAAACAGATTAAAACCCTCATTCAATCTAATGCAACACTTAATGCAACCACACCACCCGAATATCAATAAAACCAACCCTGCCTACACTAACCCCCACATCAACCCTTACAAAAAAGCAAAAGCATCAAACAAAAGATAGAGAACAGAAATACCCCCATAAAAAACGCCCGCTTAAGGCGGGCGCTTGATATCAATTATTTGAATTACATTGGGTTCGTGCTTACTTAATCCGCGGCAACTCGCGCAAACCCTTCACGAATTTTTTCTTCCGGCAAATCATCGGCGATGAACACGATCACGCTTTCACGTGCCTCGCCCTCTGCCCACTCGGTGTCCCAGTCGAAACCGTATAGTTTGAGCACACCCTGGAACACCATGCGGCGTGGTTCGCCCAGGATGCTCAGCACACCTTTGTAGCGCAGCAATTGCTTGCCATGCTCCTCGAGCAGTTCGTTCATGAACTCGCTGAGCTTGTCGATATCCAGCGGCTTTTCGGTGCGCAGCACCAGGCTGGAAATACGATCGATGGAGGGGCCCTGGCTGACCGGACGCAAACTCACGCCGCCTCCGAGGTCGGCATTGAGGTTGAAACCGCGCACGTCGAGCAACTCAGCCAAATCGATCTTGCCGTGGTCGACCACGCGGATCGGTGCACGGCGGTTGATCCGGGTCAGGCGCTCGCTCAATGCGGTGAAGGTTGGCTCGTCGACCAGATCACGTTTGCTCACCAGCAAGCGGTCGGCGAAACCGATCTGCGCCTGGGCGATGGTCTGGGTCAGGTGAACGTCGGCGTGCGCGGCGTCGACCAATGTAATGATGCCGTCGAGGATGTAGCGCTCACGCAGTTCCTCGTCGATGAAGAAGGTCTGTGCCACCGGGGCCGGGTCGGCCAGGCCGGTGCATTCGATCACCAGGCGGTCGAAGGCGATGTCGCCGCTGTCGAGGCGCTCGAGCAGCAGGTACAAGGCTTTGGTCAGGTCGGTGTGAATGGTGCAGCAGACGCAGCCGTTGGACAGCGTCATCACTTGTACCGGCTCGTCGCCCAACAGTTGGGTGTCGATACCGGCGTCACTGAATTCGTTCTCGATCACGGCGATTTTCAGGCCGTGCTCGGCTTTGAGCAGATGGCGCAGCAAGGTGGTTTTGCCAGCGCCGAGGAAGCCGCTGAGGATTGTGACTGGAATAGGCGCTGACACAATAAGGTCTCCAAGGTGCAGAAAAAACTGTAGGAGCCGGCTTGCTGGCGATGGCGATTTCCAGAACGCCATCGCCAGCAAGCCGGCTCCTACAGAGATGATTGTTGCCTAAGTGCCTTGTTTCAACAGCACTTGGGCCCACCCTTGCCACCGTAACGCGCTTCCTGACGTTCGCGGAAGAACGCTTCGTAATCCATCATCGGTTTGTCCGGGTGCTTGGTCTGCATATGCTCGACGTAGTTGTCGTAGTCGGGCATGCCGACCATCAGGCGCGCAGCCTGACCGAGGTATTTACCGAGGCGACTCAGGTCATTGAACATGGTGCAAATCCTCGATTACGCGTCCGGCAGTGCCTGGAATGGCGATTCTTTATCCGTACGCTCTTTTTTGCCCCAGGCGGCGATGCCAACCTTGAGCGCATAGAACAGGATGCTGAACACCACGAACAGGAACAGCGCGGTCAGCGTTGCGTTGGTGTAGGCGTTGAAGATCACGTGTTGCATTTGCTCAACGCTCTTGGCCGGGGCGAGGATCTGGCCGTTGGCCAGGGCATCGCTGTATTTCTTCGCCAGGGCCAGGAAGCCGATCGCCGGGTTGGCGTCGAACAGCTTGATGAAGCCTGCGGTGGTGGTGCAGATCAGCAACCACACGGCCGGCAACATGGTGACCCAGACATACCGCTGGCGCTTCATCTTGATCAGCACCACGGTGCCGAGCATCAGCGCGATACCGGCCAGCATCTGGTTGGAGATACCGAACAGCGGCCACAAGGTGTTGATGCCGCCCAGCGGATCGATCACGCCCTGGTACAGCAACCAGCCCCACATCGCCACACAACCGGCGGTGGCAATCAGGTTGGCGGTCCAGGATTCGGTGCGTTTCAGCGCTGGCACGAACGAGCCAAGCAAGTCCTGCAGCATGAAACGCCCGGCACGGGTACCGGCGTCGACTGCGGTCAGGATAAACAGCGCTTCGAACAGGATCGCGAAGTGGTACCAGAACGCCATGGTGTTTTCACCCGGCAGGACGCTGTGCAGGATCTGCGCGATACCGACCGCCAGGGTCGGCGCACCGCCGGCACGGGCCAGGATCGTGGTTTCACCGATGTCATGGGCCACCGCTTGCAACGCCTCTGGCGTAATCGCAAAGCCCCAGCTGCTGACAGCTTGCGCCACCGCCACCACATCACCACCGACCACGGCCGGAGGGCTGTTCATGGCGAAGTACACGCCTGGCTCGATCACCGACGCGGCGACCATGGCCATGATGGCGACGAACGACTCCATCAGCATGCCTCCGTACCCGATGTAACGGGCGTTGGTTTCGTTATCCAGCAGCTTCGGCGTGGTGCCGGAAGCGATCAGCGAGTGGAAACCCGAGACCGCACCACAGGCGATGGTGATGAACAGGAACGGGAACAGGCCGCCCTTCCAAACCGGACCGGTGCCGTCGACGAACTGGGTCAGCGCCGGCATTTTCAGCTCGGGCATGGTCACCAGAATGCCAATCGCCAGGGCGACGATGGTGCCGATTTTCAGGAAGGTAGAGAGGTAGTCACGCGGTGCCAGGATCAGCCACACCGGCAATACCGCCGCGACAAAACCGTAGCCGATCAGCATCCAGGTGATCTGGATGCCGGTAAAGGTAAAGACCTTGGCCCACACCGGATCCGCAGCAATTTGCCCGCCGAGCCAGATCGACCCGAGCAGCAACAGCACGCCAATCACCGAGATCTCACCGATGCGACCCGGTCGGATGTAGCGCATGTAGATGCCCATGAACATCGCGATCGGGATGGTCGCCATCACCGTGAAAATACCCCACGGGCTTTCGGCCAGGGCTTTCACGACGATCAATGCCAGCACCGCGAGGATGATGATCATGATCAGGAAGCAGCCAAACAGCGCAATGGTGCCGGGAATGCGGCCCATTTCCTCGCGGACCATGTCCCCCAGGGAACGGCCGTTGCGACGGGTGGACATGAACAGGACCATGAAGTCCTGAACGGCACCCGCCAGCACCACGCCGGCGATCAGCCACAGCGTGCCGGGCAGATAACCCATCTGCGCCGCCAACACCGGGCCCACCAATGGCCCCGCGCCGGCGATGGCCGCGAAGTGGTGACCGAAAAGGATATGTTTGTTGGTTGGAACGTAGTCCAGACCGTCGTTGTTGAGCACGGCGGGGGTGGCCCGTCGCGGGTCGAGTTGCATCACATTGTTGGCGATGAACAGACTGTAGTAGCGATACGCAACCAGATAGATGGCCACGGCAGCGACCACAATCCACAAGGCGTTGATCGCCTCGCCCCTGCGTAATGCCACAACGCCCAGCGCGCACGCACCTATGATTGCCAGCAACAACCAGGGTAAATGGCGTAGCAGGCTATTATTATTTTTCATTTTTTTATTCCAGCCAGAGTGGACAAGAAGACAGCCACAACGAGTTTAGCGCTCCTGACGACAAAGGCCATACCCAACGTTGGTCTAGAGCCCTGCCCTGGCTGGCAGGTACCGACAATGCGGGTCTATAGTCAGCGAACATCAAGAGGATTGCGCCATGAGCGAGCACGCTGCCGATCGCCGTCGCTTCAAACGTATCGTGTTCGATGCCCGAACCGAACTGAGCCAGGGAGAGTACATCTGGCCGGTGAAGTTGATTGATGTGTCGCTCAAGGGCTTGCTGATCAAGCGACCTGAACCTTGGCTGGGCAATGATGAGCAGGACTTTTCAGTCGACATTCATTTGAGCGAAGACATCAACATTTTCATGGATGTGCACCTGACCCACGAAGAACACGGCCAGATCGGCTTCGTCTGCCGGCACATAAGCCTGGAGTCCATTGAGCGCCTGCGTCGACTGATCGAGCTCAACCTGGCCGACGAGCAGGCGCTTGAACGCGAGTTGGGCGAACTGATCGAAATCTGATCTCGTAGGACCTGCGAAGGCTGCATTTTTTTGACCTTATAAAGAAAGATCAAAAGATCGCAGCCTTCGGCAGCTCCTACCAGGGACTGTATTTTATTCGAAGAGCGCGTCGAGGGCCTGTTCCAGTCGCGTCACGGCAATGATCTGCAACCCTGCCGGCGACTCCTTCGGCGCATTGCCCTTGGGCACGATGGCCCGTTTGAAGCCGTGCTTGGCGGCTTCTTTCAAGCGCTCCTGACCGCTCGGCACCGGACGGACTTCACCGGACAACCCGACTTCACCGAATACCAGCAAATCGTGTGGCAGCGGACGGTTGCGTAGGCTGGACATCACGGCCGCCATCAACGCCAGGTCTGACGCGGTTTCCAGCACTTTCACCCCACCGACCACGTTGAGAAACACATCCTGATCGTGGGTGGGGATGCCACCATGACGGTGCAACACCGCCAGCAACATCGCCAAGCGGTTCTGATCCAGCCCGAGCGTGACCCGACGCGGATTAGCCAGGTGGCTGTCATCCACCAGCGCCTGGACTTCCACCAGCATCGGCCGGGTGCCTTCCCACGTCGCCATGACCACACTGCCCGGGACTTCTTCCTGAGCACGGGTAAGAAAAATCGCAGACGGGTTGGAGACTTCTTTCAGGCCTTTGTCGGTCATGCCGAAAACGCCCAGTTCGTTGACCGCGCCGAAACGGTTCTTCACCGCCCGCAACAGGCGCAAACGGCCATCGGACTCACCTTCGAAATACAACACGGTGTCGACCATGTGTTCCAGCACTCGCGGACCGGCCAAAGCGCCTTCCTTGGTCACGTGGCCAACCAGGAAAATCGCCGTACCGCTCTGCTTGGCATAACGCACCAGCAACGCCGCACTCTCGCGCACCTGGGATACACCGCCGGGAGCCGATTGCAGTTGCTCGGTGAAGATGGTCTGGATCGAATCGATCACCATCACTTTGGGTTTTTCCACCCGGGCCGTGGCGATGATGGTTTCAATGCAGGTCTCAGTCATGACCCGCAGCTGATCCTGGGGCAAACCGAGTCGCCGGGCACGCATGGCCACTTGTTGCTGGGACTCTTCGCCAGTGACGTACAACGCGGGCATGCTTTTGGCGAGGTTGCACAAGGTTTGCAACAGAATGGTTGACTTGCCGATGCCGGGGTCACCACCGATCAGCACGACCGAACCGTCGACGAGGCCTCCGCCCAGCACCCGATCCAGTTCGCTGGACGCGGTAGAGAAACGCGGTATCTCCTCGACGCTGACCTCTGCCAGTGTCTTGATCTGCGCCTGCTGGCCGGTCCAACCGGTACGACCGCTGGGCGCCGCTGCCCCGCCGCTTTCCACCATGGTTTCGGTGAGCGTGTTCCAGGCGCCGCATTCACCGCACTGGCCAGCCCACTTGGGGAAGGTTGAGCCGCACTCGGTGCAGCCGTACATGCGCTTGGCCTTGGCCATCGGAACTCCCGGAAAAAAACGCGATGATAGCTCAGGTTGAGCCCATCAGCGCGGCAGGATGATGACTGATGTTTTGGAGTTCAATGATGTATCCGTTTAACTGGCATTTATCGAGACACGATCACTGCGCAATTAACTCTTGTATAACTTCTCTGTATCGGAACCTATACAAACCCGACGATGATCACCAAGGATCCCACACAAAACCTATACAACCTTTGACCAGTTCAATATGCACTGCACAACTAGCCAGAGAGAACGCTTCTTGTTTAAATTATTTTAAACAAGACATTCAAACCTCATACCTTTCCATTACAACCTTCACGCGGCGCAACAACTCAATGCACCGCTCACAACACTTGCGCAAATTAACTCTTTAGATAATTAGCCGTCTAAACGCCTAATAAATACAAATGGCCGAACCTGCCAGATAGCGCTGAATATCGCTCGGCACATTCATGATGAAACTTCAGGGCCGTCCACAACCCGGGCCCCATCTTCGAGCACTCCCTGTGCCCTTTTCACCGATGGCCTGGCTGATAGCACGCTAATGCTGTGAGAGGTTGTTTCGAGCAAGAAGCGATCAGCTGATTTACACTGCGCTCATCAATCTCATCTGTAACAAGGAAATAACCTATGGGCGTGCTCAATGAATTCAAGGCCTTCGCGGTCAAAGGCAACGTGGTCGACATGGCTGTCGGCATCATCATCGGCGCTGCTTTCGGCAAGATCGTTACGTCGTTTGTCGGCGACCTGATCATGCCGCCAATCGGGATGCTGATCGGTGGCGTGGACTTCAGTGACCTGGCGATTACGCTCAAAGCTGCGGACGGTGCCGCCCCGGCGGTGATGCTTTCATACGGCAAATTCATTCAGACCATCATCGACTTCATCATCGTCGCCTTCGCGATCTTCATGGGTGTCAAAGCCATCAACCGCCTGAAGCGCGAAGAATCCGTGGCGCCTTCCCTGCCGCCGGTTCCGACCAAGGAAGAAGAGTTGCTGGGCGAGATCCGCGACCTGCTGAAGGCCCAGAACAACAGGCCTTGAATGCATTGGCTGGATAAAAAACGGCGCCCGTGAGGCGCCGTTTTTTTTACCAGAAGTTTTCCACCGCCACCTGCCCGGGTCGTCGGCTCAAGCTCAGGTGCATGTCGCGCTGCTTGAGCAGTTTGCGTGTGTCATCGATCATTTGCGGGTTACCGCACAGCATCACCCGCGAGTGCTCAGGGCTCAGCGCTACGCCAGCCGCCCGCTCCAGCTCGCCATTTTCGATGAGCGTCGTGATTCGTCCGTTCAGGGTTCCGGGATGCAGTTCGCGCGTGACCGTCGCGATGAATTGCAGTTTATGTGCGTACTCCGCCAGATACTCTCGTTGTGCCAGCCCGGCAATCAGCGCCTGATAGGCCAATTCCCGGGTTTCACGCACGCTGTAGACCAGAATGATGCGCTCAAATTTCTCCCAGACCTCGAAGTCCTGAAGTATCGAAAGAAACGGGGCAATGCCCGTGCCGGTGGATAACAGCCACAGGTCACGCCCGTCGACAAAACGGTCAAGCGTCAGGTAACCAAAGGCCTGGCGGTCAACCAGCAGTGTATCGCCGACACCCAGGCGACTGAGCTCGCTGGTGAACTCGCCTCCCGGGACGACGATGGAAAAGAACTCCAGGAACTCATCAAAGGGCGATGACACCATGGAATAGGCGCGCCATACCGTACTGCCATCCGCTCTGATAACCCCCAGCCGTGCAAACTGCCCTGCGCGAAAACGGAAGCCTGTATCACGGGTGGTGCGCAACGTGAACAGGTTCTCCGTCAACGGCTGTACGTCGAGCAAGGTCTGACGCGTGAATTTCTCTTCGCTGGCGGTCATGGGGAGCTCCATTCAACAGATACGGGCAGTGTCCCGCAAAGTCCGGAGCGTAACCACCCATAGTTTGTAATGTCTTTAATGCCTGTAAGTTATTGATATTGAATTATCACCTTCGATAACAACATTAAATGTCAGATGGCATTTCAATAGTACTCTTCTGATTAAGAACCAGAGGTGTACTTTTTCTTATTTACAAGAGCAAAAAAGTCACAGCGTTGCGCTAGGAATTATCCTACACTCGTGGCGTGCCGGATTTCGGATCCAAGAAAGCACCCAGAGGACTCGCGCAAATGGAGAGCAAGAATGGAGATCTGGAAGGAATCACAGCTTAAAACGCTTTCACATACACAAGAGATCAATACTGCCTACCGATTGTCGCTTAATTTTATCAGGAATCTCGGATACGAATTTTGTGGATTTTCAGTAACGTCTAACAGCAGTGCGGCAGATTTAAATATTGTGAACCTGAACAATTTCCCTCGTATGAGGAGTCATCCGCCTGAACCAAACAGCGTCATCCACAAAAACCCGATAGTAGCCCATTGCAATCAATCCGAGCTGCCGATTCTCTGGAGCGAAGAGCTTTTTTCCCGGGTGCCACGGCTTTGGCAAACGCTGCAACATCAAGGTTTGCACCACGGCTGGTCGCAAGCGATCCACGATGAAGAAACAGGATTGCTCAGCATCCTGAGCCTGGCAAGAAGCCACTGCCCGATTTCAGCCTTTGAGCTGTATGAAAACATGGGGTTCACGGTTTTCATCAGCCGCCACCTGCACGCCTTGGCAGCCCGGACACACCCGAAAAAATCGCCCTGCCTCGAGACATCACCATTATCGGTGCGGGAAATAGAAGTATTGAGGCTGTCAGCCGATGGCAAGACCGCCTTTGAGATCTCCAAGATTCTCAGTTTGAGTGAACGCACAGTCAATTTTCATGTACACAAAGTCATCCAGAAGCTAGGCGTTAACAACAAAATGGCGGCAGTCATCGCCGCGACCAGGTCCGGAGCCATCTGAAAACGCTCACCTGCGGGAAAAGCTGCGAGTAATCCCACCGAAAAAAAAGTACCATTTGCGACCTTCCTGAGTGATGACGCGTGATCCTTTCGCGACGCAATACACTCGGACGGCTCCGCCCGCTTCAACGCCCTCGGGCTGCGGAACATCCGTTGACAACCCAGAGCCCCGCCCCATGCCTTTGCTCGAAACACCTTTCGCCAACCTTGACCTGATCCGTCAGCCGGAACAGCAAAACGAACCGCTGCAAGCCTTCGATGCCGCTGACGAATACCTGCTCAACTATCTGGCCGAACAGCAACCGACAGCGGACACCCGGGTGTTGGTGCTCAACGACAGCTTCGGCGCTTTGGCCGCCAGTCTGGCAGGAAAAGTCCAGGTGATCAGCAGTGGTGATTCGTACCTGGCCGCACAGGGGCTGGAAAAAAACCTTGTACGCAACGGCTTGGCGTTTGATGCCGTGGCGAGCGTGCCGGCCAGCGAAGCGTTGGTCGGGCCGTTCGATCGCGTGCTGGTCCGGGTACCGAAAACCCTGGCACTGCTGGAAGAGCAACTGATCCGCCTGCAAAGCCAATTGGCGCCCGGCGCTCAAGTGATTGCCGGTGCCATGATCAAGCATTTACCAAGGGCGGCGGGCGACTTGCTGGAGCGTTACATCGGTCCGGTGCAAGCCTCGTTGGCGGTGAAAAAGGCGCGTTTATTGATCGCAACAGCCGAAACCAAAGCGCCCGCCACTTCACCCTACCCGACTCGTTATCGACTCGAAACGCCTGCGATTGAACTGCTCAACCACGCCAATGTGTTCTGTCGCGAAGGCCTGGACATTGGCACGCGAGCCTTCTTGCCGCACCTGCCAAAAAACCTGGGTACGGCGCGGGTCGCCGATCTCGGCTGCGGCAACGGGGTATTGGCTATCGCCAGCGCCCTGCAAAATCCGCAAGCCCACTACACGCTGGTGGATGAATCGTACATGGCCGTGCAATCGGCCGGCGAAAACTGGCGCGCGGCGCTGAGTGACCGGGAAGTGATCGTGCGCGCCGATGACGGTCTGGCCGGGCAGGAACCGCAATCGCTGGACGTGGTGCTGTGCAACCCACCCTTCCATCAACAACAGGTCGTGGGCGACTTTCTCGCCTGGAGGATGTTTCAGCAGGCCCGGGAAGCGTTGGTCGTGGGTGGCGCGCTGTACATCGTCGGTAATCGTCACCTTGGCTATCACAGCAAACTGGCGCGGTTGTTCCGTGGTGTCGAGCAAGTGGCGGCCAATCCGAAATTCGTGATCCTCAAGGCACGCAAGTAA
>NZ_JAUHUK010000022.1:0-110065 GCF_030417915.1 Pseudomonas sp. C32
CTCCCTAATGACTTTATTGAGCAGCAGGCACCTCACCCACGTCCTGTCCGTCTGACGCCTGGAGCACGAATAGCAGGGCAGCCTCGAACTGAAGTGACTGACCGGACGGCAGATCTACCACACGACTCTCGATCGCGGGCTGACGACGTATGCCTACAGGAGTTCGAACTGTAAGTAATGTTCGATCCGGTCGCAGTGGTCCAGCTTTTCATAGCGAAGTGTTCGCTACTGGAAGGTTGTCCGCATTTCGTCCGCATTGCATGCGGACAAATTTTGGATAGTTGGCGGACCGTATTCCGTTTGGTGTCTTTTCGATACGCATTCGGTCGACGAAAAACTAGAGGGCTATACCGTCGAGACAGAAGACAACCTAATCGGTTTTCCAGATTTCGCCCACTCGATAATCGAAATCGGCTGGTTAGTCGATAACGCTGGAGCCCTTGGGCTACCAGGCTTTGAGGACCATAACGGGGGTCAGCTAAGCGCCGGGCGACGGACTCGGACCGCAAAGAAACGTCCGCAATCTGTCCGCTTCCGATGTGGACAAAAAGCGGACTAGAGAAGAGAAGAGAAGAGAAGAGAAGAGATATACAAACACTAGCTAGCACTAGCGCTTTAAGCGCTGCCGCGCCGAAGACAAATAACTAGATTGCATTGAGCTTGACTGTAGATGTGGATCTCCAGAAGTACGGCGGGGTGGCAGGTTGGTCGTCCGAGTACTAGATTATCTAGCGTGTGCATCCGCCGTTGCATCGGACTTGGCGAGCACGCTTTGCAGATTGATGCCGGTATTCACTGATGAACTGCCCGATGCTTTTCGGAGTAGTTCAAGTTTTAGAGGATGTCACTCTGCGACCAACTCAAGGCCCGCTTCAGCCAGACTCGTCAGATGCATCAGCACCTGGCCAATACTATGGTCGAGCAGACCATGGTCTGATTTCCATTTATCGACAAGGACGTTCCATGCGGGATAACCCGAGACTCTCCCTGTTCGCCCAGATCGATACCGGCTTGGCACGCTTTGCCTGTGGCCTGCTCGTCGGGCTGAAGCACCTGGCGCTCTGGATGCTGGGGCTAATCGCTATCGCCGACTACTTCGCTCTGATTTTCGAGTATGGCGAAGGGCTGGCCGATATGGCCCTGCATGAATGGGTCTTTATGCTACTGGCGCTGGCGCTGACCTGGCGACACTGTCATTACGCGCGGCACTTCGGTTACGGCTTCTGGCGTGGTTTGGGGCGCTGGCTGACGGCGCAGGGCGTTCTACTCGCCATAGAGTTGTCCGCCCTCGGGGTGATCGTCTGGCCAAGCCTGGAGTTTGCAGGATACGCAAAGGCGCTCGATTCGCTGGACCTTGTCAACAAAGAGGAAGAAATACTGAGTCTGGCCTTCGCACTACTGGCCTTGTACCTGGGTTCACCGACGAAACCACGTATTGCCGAACAGCCCCGAGCGGTGACGGAGAACACCCGCCAGGAGCCCAGCACTTCCCCGGCTCCAGACAAGGCAGTCAGCCCTTGAAAACCCTCATGCCCCTGTTGACCCTGACGCTGCTGAGCCTGCCGATTCAACTCAGCCTGGCCAGCACCGATCCGGCCCGGCTGATCGAGAGCTGTACCGAGCTGGTGAATATCTACGCCAAGCACGACCAGCTGCGCTTTGCCGCCGCGCAAACCACCTCGCTCTCCGAAGCCATGCGCGCCGGCTATTGCCGAGGCGTGCTCGACGAGTACCAACGCAATAACCAGTGCAGATCCAGCGACTGGCGCGAGCAGGCCAACACCATTGCTAAGCGCGCGCATGAACAGCCCGGTGCACAGGATGTCGACCACTTACTGGCAACAGCTTGTGGTAAATGAGCAAGGGCTGACCCTGCCACAGGCGGTGGAGCGCCTGTTTGGCATCCAGCTTGCGCACCACAAGGCTCTACGCAACGCGGTGAATACGCTGGTCAACGCGATGAGCGAGGCCCGGGTGCTCCTGCTAAACAAGGAAGATATCAGCTTCACGGAAGGCGGACGCAAGCGTTGGTCACTACCGCGCAGTGAGCTGGACGGCCTGCATAATGCCATCGTGTTGCATGGCATCTTCGGCGACCCCAAGACGGTGATCCTCCTGTTCACTCAACCGACGCAACGCCGACAGCACGCCGATTGGGCCGCAAGCCTGCTGCTGGAACGGCAGTCGGTGGCCAGCCTGGGGCTGATCAACAAGCAACTTGTGGACCTGCTCGATATGCTCAAATCGACGGTCGACCTCAAGCTGGAGCGCTTGCCGAACCCTTTCGACAACGCGCTACCGCAGATGGGCCTGGACGACTACGGCGGCAATCTGCTCAAGGTCATGGCCTGCCAGACGGCCGCGCTTTCAATGGGCGACAGCATGATGGTGCATTACCTCAACGGTGATCTGGAGCAGGCGCACACTGTGGCGGCGACTCTGCAAACCGATAACCCACTGCTGCTGCAATATCGGCAGATGATCCTGACCGCCTATGAGGAGGCAAGGACCTTCGAC
This sequence comes from Pseudomonas sp. C32, assembly GCF_030417915.1. NCBI lineage: Bacteria > Pseudomonadati > Pseudomonadota > Gammaproteobacteria > Pseudomonadales > Pseudomonadaceae > Pseudomonas > Pseudomonas sp. C32. Next base: position 2,518 of record NZ_JAUHUK010000022.1, read on the forward strand.
GACCTGCTCGACACCTGGCGATGAACGGTCTTGGTAGTGGAATCAACAAATAAATACTGGCTCCGTCATCACACAGGAGCCAAGCATGAACACCATCGAACACATCCTCGCGAACTGCCCACATCAGGTAAGTCCATGCCATCAGTGCAAGGCCATCGAAATCGATCAAGCCCTGCGGGCCGGCATTCCCTTCACTGCTCTGGGTGGCAAGCGCGTGCGCTGCCGCAACGGCCTGGTGCGCTTCAAGCTCGGCTGCGCCTGGCGCCTGCTCTATATGGCCAGCGTTTACGGCTACGCGCCGCAAAGTCTGGTCAGTCGCCAGTGTTTCGAACGTGAACTGAAGCGAAGGCGGGCTCTCAAGCCCTGATTCCCTTAATTCATTGGAGACACACTCATGACTGCAATTACTGCCCTGAAACTACCCCTGCTCGCCGCCAACGGTCTGGAAATGCAGGTCAGCCAACTGGACTTCCAGCGCCTCAAGCACAAGTACACCGCGTCATCCGAGGCCGAAATGAGCGCAGGACAATGGGACGCGTCGGAGCTGGAATATCGCCGTTTCCTGACACTCAAGTGCCTGTATCCGAATGTCGCGTTGGTGCCGAGCAAGCAGGTCGATGCTATCTGGCATGCACACATCCTGGACACCCGTGCCTATCGCGAGAACTGCCTCCAGGTGTTCGGCCGCTTCATCGACCACTACCCGTACTTCGGCATCTACGGTCAGGACGACTACCAGGAACTGAAGAGCGCCTTCGCTCACACGGTGGCGCTGTACGAGCAACACTTCGGCGCCTACCCCGGTGGCGGCTGCGAGACACAGGCCATGCGTTGCAAGGACCACGCATGTCACGTCCCCACCACTTGCGCCTGCCGAGTCGAAGGTGCCTGCAAGTAAGCGGGCAATTCATAGCCAATCAAACTCTGGAGAAACTCAAGATGAGCAAGAAACCACAAAACCCCTGCCCTCCATCCCCCGCCCCGCGCCCGGAAGTCCCCAATCTACCGAGCACAACCGGCAAAAAATCAGGTGATGGCCGCGGTAACCATCCTCCGAAAAAATCGTAACGCGTTAGTCGAGTGCGGCGGTCCGCTTAGTGCGGTCTGCCGCACTCGTCATTTATCAAAACTCCGGCATTGACCTGGTTGCTATCTGATCGCCTAGAGCAAGGCTCGACATTTCGATACCACTAGATGGCAGCGTTTGGCCGATTTTAATCGGCCCTAAACGACTGCTTTGGGTCGAGGCTGTGTAAAGACGGTTTAGAGCAGATTTGACAGTCAGAACCAGAACGAAAATCGCGTTCCCACGCAAATTTCAGGTCCGCTGATACACCAATCATTGGCAGATTTTACGTAGCGACGCAGACTTCAAAACAGTGTCTGCGCTTTTACACAGCCTGGGCCCAAAGCTGACGGCGGCGACAGGCAAAAATCGGCAAAAAAGCGGTCATTTGGAGGCCACACAATGCGGATTTGCTAACGGATGAATCAAGGCTGCTGCCCGTCAGGGCTGTCGCGCCAGCGGTGAGTTGTTAGCTGCGAATTAGCAGCGATTTCAGCTCTTCAATGCTAAGGGGCGGACGCTTTTGATGGAGCATGGCGTGACAGTTTGGGCAAACAGGGCGCAGATCCTTTACCGGGTCAACTTCATATTTTCTGCCAACGTCTGCAATCTGCGTTAAGTGGTGGATGTGGATATACCCTCTTCCAATTTCGCCATACACCTTCCCAAAATCAAACCCGCAAACGAAGCAAGTTGCGCCATAGTGTATTTTGCATGCAGCTATAGCCTTTGCGCTTCGCTCATAGGCATTAACCGAAATCTGTTTTACTGCCCCCTCTGAATAAACACCAGGATTTACGACTTCCTCGGGGAATTGTGTCTCTCCTCCTTCAAGGGGCTCTGATGCACAAACACCCTGGCTGTCAGACTGAACAGATGAGAAAGGCTTATTTGATTCCTGAAACCCCCATGTTATTTGGACGGGGATGGTATCTTTATACGCTACCGCAGTAGCCGCACCCACATAATTAAATGGGCTTCTATCATCGGTACGGTAGAAGACATGTATCTTGCCAGTTGGTCTTAGCATACTCTGAATGGAGCTTTGACCGAAGTGTGAGCTGGTCTTTCCGTACCAGTGCAATTGGCTGTCTTCGAATCTGTTATTGTAGTCGTGACCCGTTCGTCCGGCGGCTCCTATGTTGCAGAAAATGAACCAATCTCCTTGCCAGTTGGTATATCCGGTGTTCCAGTTTCCCTTCTGTTTTTCGACTGGAACCCTACAAATACGATAGATATCGTCCTTCGTGTATCGCCTGTCAACAACAAAATTGTACCCTGTCACTGATCCACTCCCTTAGCTGCATTAGGAACTAATGATAAAGATGGTTAGCTACCAAAAGCGCAGACAAGTGACACACCGAATGACATCCATTAATTCTTAGCTTCATTTCCGGCAAAGTGCACTTGTCCGCTCTTGATTAATCGCTCCTACCTAGGCGCCTAGCTGTTTCTACCGGCTGGTCACACCACCGTCTGTTCCGAGCACACTAGAGCGTCATCAATAATCCCGTGAGAAGATAACTCGGTTAGTTTTGACCATTCGCTAATTCGCCTAATGAGTCGGGAGGATCTTCATACTCCTCAGACTCCGAGTTCCACCAAGCCTGGTCCCACTCACCATCGCCAGCGGTGGGCTCAACATATTCCGCAGCAACCCATTGCTTGGTCGAGACATTAGTCGAGACACTGGTGGATGGCCTGAAAAAGCACTTGACCTGGTACATCAATTTCCCATTCATAACTGTCGGCCGAATGATTTCAACTTCCGACCCCATTTTTCCGTTCTCACGATAGCTAACGCGTGATTCTGGAGAGAATACGCGGATGTGCTTACCTATCATGCCAGCGGCTTCGAGCAAGGACTCGCTGGTTGTAGTTGCGAATGAGTCAAAGATGTCGCGGACCTTTCGGACATCACAGAGAAAATCTTCGTCGCCGGACTCAGCGTCGACTGACGCAGCGCGTTCCAAACGATTTAGCAGGAGGTCGAAGTGAAGGTAAAGGCGCTCAGTGAGTCGTAAGCTGCCGTAGACCTGGTCAAATACCACAATGCAGTCGCTACGCAGTCCTCCGCCATTAATGGATCTCACCGAAATGTTAGTTGCTGCGCAGCCGACATCCTGCGGAAGGATACTGTACTCGCGGGCAAACACAGCATTCAGACGCTCTACGAATCGACTCTTTGCCTCACCGGTACTGAACCAAGATTCAGCGATACATAATAGTACGCCACTGGTCCGGAAGTTCCGAATGCGGGCGCGCATATTTGGATTGCCCTGTCGTAACTCGCTGTATGGGCGATAGACACCGGCACTCACGTCATCGTAGCCCTCTACTTTTTGTGTCACCTGCATCTGACATTCGGCAATAAACCCAAGCTCTCCTCGAAGATAATGTCCCTCTAGAAGATCGACCGAAGTAACTCCTGCGTTGATCCAGGTTCGAATCCGTGGGCGCGTCGATCGGTTCGGAGCCCCCAGCTTTACGCGAATAAGTGGGCCGGTAAAACCGCTCGTCTGCCATGCCTGGACTTCATAGGCTCGGCCTAAGTGCCAGTATGTTGCCCCCGGATAGCACTCTCGCAGTGCCTGTAGCTCATTGACCTCACCAATGGCAACGGCAGATGCACTATCTCCCTGCGCGATACGAAAATTAAGCTCGCCGACATTTCGCAGTGGATAACTGTAATGCGGAGCGTCCCCTCCAATCTGTGCGATTGCGTCAAACGCTGGAGGGCGATTACCGCCTGGCTTGGCCCAGTCGTATATTTCTTGAAAGCCTTCTGGCCAACTTGCCTTGAGTGGTAGGGCTAATCCGGAGCCAAGCGCCTCGAGTTCGTCCACTAGGCAGCGGGCATGTGCGAACTGCATGAACCGGTTGTCAAGATACAGATAGGAATCTTCGACCGAATGATCGTGATACTCTCGAAAGGACATCCCGTAGCTTGTAAAGGCATTCGGTCCGGCCACTATTATAAACGCGCCGGGTGATGCCCGCCCGGCACGGCCGAGTCGCTGGCGATAGCCTTTACGCGTGGCAGGAACACCGACGTTAATCCCCACTGTTAGGTGTGGCAGGTCGATGCCCACTTCCAGTGCTGACGTCGATACCACGCCACGCAATTTGCCTGCCTGCAGGCGCTCCTCAATCTTCTCGCGGTCCTCTGCAGCGTATCCCGCCCGGTAGGGCAGCACGTCTGCCGATCCCAAAAGATTCTCGATTTCTGTAGTGTTATAGCGTGCGAGCATTTCGACTCCCTTGCGGGAGTCCATGAAGGTTATGAACCCGCCAACTCCCTTTCCGTTCAGGAGCATATTGTGTAGTTCCCTAGCAAGTTCCATCTCTTCGCCTGGTGGGGCTGCAACGTGCGCACAAATACGCTCAGATCGTGGTGATCCATCAAGTGTCTCTGGCACGACGTCAAACTGAACCCCCGTCAATGAAGCTAAATGCTCATCCGGATGTAGGATCGTTGCCGTAGCGGCTATGAACTGCAGCTCCTGAGGAGTCTCGATCTGCTTCTGCAAATGATGTCTTGCGACCTGCAACCGACGAATCAAATAGGCAAAATTGCTACCAAAAACACCTTCCAGTGTGTGCGCCTCATCCATTACCACTATGGCAAGCTGGGAGAGAAAGAGCTTTACCACCGGCATAGCCAGCCGAGACATTAACCAGGCATGGCACACGTCCGGTGTCATTACCACAATCCGAGCCTTCTGCAGGATGTTGTCGCGCTGTGCTACCAATACAGAGCCGTCGATCCGGCCAATGGTTTCGTCTGGCATACCAAGGGCTCGCGCCATGGCCCGCCATCCGCGCATTTGATCACTCGCCAATGCCTTGAGCGGGTAGAAAACCAACACCCGACAGTTTGGGTTACTCAAAATACGATGGAATGCGATAGACCTGAAGATCAGGCTCTTGCCAGATGCAGTACCCGTTGGAATGACTACATTCCGATGGTGGCCCAACGCTTCAAGCGCCGCTGCCTGATGCTGCCAAAGACCTTCGGGAGCAGTGAGTGCAAGGTATGCACCGACAGCGGTAGTGGCTAATAACGGAGGTACCGGCGCATAAGCCGCCGGGCGTGATGGCAACACAAATCGCTCGACGACCGTCAGCCCCTCAGCGTCTAGAGTCTGTTTCAGTGTGTCGTACATAGCCCCCCCCTCCTTGGCAAGCATGCACATCGGCGTGCAGTTGCACTCCTGACTCTAGCAGATGGCACAAAGCTATGAATTATCTGTGTTTGATCGCTCTTGGATGCCCGCCTCGGTTCGTTTTCTGCTGTTCGCGCGATAGGCCGGCTTGGGTCGGTTGCAGCCTTTCGTGACAGTCAACAATCGGCTAGTAGCGGTCATTGAGTGCCTACAAAAAAAGCCAAGGCGATTCACACAAATGCAATGGCCGCGGTAGGATTCGGCTCGTTCCGTTACCAGACGCACCGACGACGCTCGCGCATTCAACTTGTTGGCCTGGCGACGCTGGAAAAAATCGCGGATCGGCTCGAACGCTTCTATCGAGTGTTGCTCCGTAGAATGCTGAAACTCAGCCTCTGTTGGACGGCGACTATCTTAGGTGACAAGGCCCGACACATTAAGTCTCCCGCCAATTTGTGCGGTGGACTTCACGGCACCGTTGAACGACCTGCTCTACAAGTGGATTGCGTGGTGTAGCGGTGAATACCTCCTTTCCGAAAAAAGGAAGCGGCCCTGTGGTGGTACCCAGCACCGCATCCAGTTCCAGCGACAGCAGGATCAGTGTTTTGAATGCATTAGGGACCTGGACGTTCTCGAAAGTAGTCCACCGTTTTTTCATGGATTGCATAGCTTTTCCCGCTTGGTCCCACTCTCTGGACTTGTGGTGTACCAAGGCGTTTCGGGCTGTAACCAGCCCCCTGAGGCCATTCATGGCAGGACCGTCTTCCCGGAGCGATCGAGCGCAGACCAAACGAGGCACGATCATCCACTTACCTACGACGTCCATTTTATCCAAGTACTGTTCAGCCACCTTATCGCCGAGCTGGATGCCAGCGAACTCAAATGCCGCGGCTTCGATCGCCATCGCGGAGAAAACGATTGTTTTTATCCCCCACACAACCTTTCTATCTTCGTGCTCATAGTGCGCTGTAAAGTCGCGCTCAGGTCCTGGATGAGGAATTGGATTGTCCTTCTCCAGCAAGAAATGACCGAAAGCCTCTTCGGCAATTTCTGCGTAGGTATCCACCATGCTGTCTACGCGAACCCAGCTATCGCGAACTTCAAACTGTTCTGTCGTGCCCATCACGCGTCCTTGGAGAATTGGTGATAACGGTTTTTTATCACCAATTTAACAGGCCGAACCAATTAGTGGCTGCCTCCACGGTTTCAGCCATAAAAAGCCGAGGTCCCCCGGTTTTTCGTCGCAACATCATGCAGGCAGGCCGCCCATGTCCCCTGCTTCAGCAGCTTCCTGGTTCCGCATGAGCTCAGAAGTCTGGGCTTTGGTCAGCGCTGGTCTTCGCTTATTAGCACGATGGAGTTTCGCGATGGCGGGTATGTCCTCGGCGGTGAAAACCACCGGATCAATTCGGTTATTGCGCGCTTCGTTCTTTGTCATCTGAAGCGCAAGCACCTCAGGGTCAACCTTCTTCTTCAAGGAAGCATCTACTCGGGCTGCCACAACGCCGGTTCGGCGGGCTTGGTCATGAGTAAGCGCTTCATAGGCATCAACAGCCTTATCCGCGACTTTCTGGATCAAATCAGTCATGGGTGGTGCTCTCTAATGGTTGGATGTAGCCAGGCTTGCGGCCTGGTGAGAACCAGCATAAGGGACCAACAAGCTGCCGACCAGCAGCGGGCTTTGCCAGCGAGAGGACGCGTATGGTGGGGCACGTTCTACAACAACGGCATCGCCGACGTCTGACAACCTTAACTCGCTGGAACAGGTAGATGAGGAGCTACAACAGGTTATACAAGTGTTGCTCGCCCATCACATGCGCTGAGCCCTTGAAATCGATGTGATCACGCTAGGCGAAGGTTTCAAGCCATTCCCCGCCGAGCTCCTGGAGTACGACTCAGGAGACGCCTCCCGATATCGTCGCTACCTCTCGAACTCGATGGAAGTCGGGGGCCGGACGCAACCGCTCGATACACTGCTACGCTTTTCTCTTCACGGAGGAAACACAATGCCAAATTCAGACCTACTGCCTTCCCTGCTGTTCAAAATCAACGAAAACCAGCTCGCGCTGGAAGCTGCCATCATGGAACTTTCAAATTGGGTAGAGACGCGCGGATCGGCTGAAGTTGCGGACAACGTTCGCGGCGCCCTGGCTGCACTTGACCGAAACGAAGAGTTCATCAAGATGACCCTAGCGGTGATGATGGCGCCGGAGTGATTGCGAGTGTTTGTGCATTCAACAACTCAACGCAATCGATTGGCTAGACCCAGATGCTACAGAGTCAAATCTAAACATCTGCGCGCAAAGCGCGCAGAAGAAAGAGCTTCGGCGCTACGTCCGGACAGGAACTCTAATAGGCAGTGGAGAGTGAATCCAGTTCTTCAGATTGAGCTCTCTCAATCCATCCGCTCTCACTTGTGGATTTCCATCCAGTGCACGAAGTGTTACTAAGATTGAAACCGGCAGCGATTGCTCCTGCGCAGGCTCGTATGCGCGAAGGACGACCGATGCTTGCAGTCCCCACTGGTCCACATCCACACCGTTAGGGAACCTGGCGCGATGAACCTTTATCGGTGACCACTTGCTTCCATGCTCAACTTGAGCTGACTCATAACCGCTCTGGCCTTCCTCTCCCTCCATGGGCACCATTCCCTTGATGGTGTTGCCATCCACTCTTCCGAAGCTGAGTTCGATGTTAGCTCGCACGTACTCACTTCCAGCACTCGGGTCCAGTGGGGGGGCATAAGCAGCAGTGATAATGATCTCCCCGCGGAATTTTCCATTGTGCATAAGCGCATTGGGGATGGGATATGGGGTTTTCCGCCACTTCATACCCTGCACAACCTCAGCTTGAAACACCAGAGTGAAACTATCGTCACTGTCGTAGAGAGTGCGCAATATGTCGTCTGGCCTACCGGCACCAAAGTACCGTCGTTCAAATGTGTCATAGGCTGGCGAGGAGAGTTGTGCTGCGTGGATCATCATTGCCTTAACGAGAGAAGGCGTAGGAGTTAAACCCGGTCGTCCCGCGATAGATTGCCACGCATGCGCTGCCATACTGGAGGCTATAGGGGCAGCGAAGCTCGTACCAAAATCGTAGACAAGATTATTGCTAGGAGTCAAGACTGCGAGACTGCTCCCTCCAGATTTCCAAGGTGCATGTACGCCCCCGCCTACGTGAGAAATATCTGGTTTAGGGGTGAACACCGGTCCTGGTCCACGTCGAGAATAAGGAGTGGGATCGCCGGCGACGGACAGCGCACCAGTAGCATCGATATGCGAGATAGACGCTACTGTGAGCGCTCTAACCGATTCGCCAGGAGTTGATACTCTATCGGTCGACAACGTGGGGTTTGGCCATCCGCGTCGAGGCATATCTACGTAGTTTCCTGCTGCAACGACAAACAAAACGTTAAAGCGATCACTCAGCTCATCCAGCGTCATGGCTAGGTCGCTGAAGTTCTGTTCATCACAAGGCTGACCACCCAGTGAAAGATTCCAAACTTTAATATCCGGCCTCTTGCTTACCGCCTCTCGCAATCGCTCCTCAAGGTCGCTCATGTATGACCCTGACACCTCAAGCGCACAAACGTCATGAACTAGGGATTGGGTTAGTGGCAACCATGGGTGTGCATTGTTGAAATGCGACGCGGCAGAAACCAACGACGCCACCATGGTCCCATGTACGTGATCGGTATCGGGTGGCAAGACATACACATCACGGCTCGGCACCCACCCGGCAATGGCTGTCGCATTGCTGCTGACACCAGTATCAAAGATCGCGACCGTAGGGACCTCACTTTGATGGGCACTAGCAGAACTCGTGGTTGCTAGAGCACCCGCAGTGGCGTGAGAGGCCGTGCCATATGCTTCGTAGATAGGCTCCACATAAATTTGGCGGGCACCGGGATAATCGAGAAGATCTGCAATTTCAGCTTCCTTCAACTGGTCGAGATCTTGTATTAGAAATAACGGCAAGCCCCGAGACTGATGTATCTCGTGGTACTGCAAATTGAGCGATTTGAGAATGCGAACGGCCCGGGCATAGTTGAGCTTTGTGAGGTCGTCCTGGCCGTAACGAAAGAGACTCATCACTGCTCGGCCCGCCTGAATCAGAGCGGATGGCCCCTCTGGATTTCGCCGTTCTCTAGACCAAAGCTCTACCGCTTCAATCGCGCTGAGATTTGCACGGATTGTAACGGTGTTGCGCTTGAGAATCGCTTGGTTGAGGGCTTGCGCACTAGAAGCAGTAGCCCCCACCAGCATCTCATCAATTTTGGCGTGACCTGCAGGTTGGAGGTGTGCTTCCAGTGCCAGTTCCACAGGACGGTGCGACTTGGCGATAGCTTTTTCGCGCAGCTTGAAGACTAAGGTAAACAGTGAATCAGGATAACGATTGCGCTCCGCCGCGGCAGCCATGACCGAATCTTGCAGTGTCTCGGAAAGGGCACGGCGGTAAGCATCGTCTACGGGGACAAGAACTTTCTTTCCTCCCCCACCGTTCCGCTCGATAGAACCAAGGTCCTGTTTCGAGAAAGGAATATGAATGAAGGGGTTTTCAGTCTTGGCTCTAAGCAGTTCCCCCTGTCCCGGCCGTTTCTTCCCTACCACTGTTCGTCTCCTCCTTAAGGATGTTGGTAACGCTTCTGAGTGAAAGCCCGTAAATTTTGGCCAAATTTCTCAGCGAAAATCGCTTAGAGTCCCAGTGTCGAAGCCACTGAATTTCGGCTTCAATCGTAGATAGCATTACGCTACCAGTCAGGGCTAGTGCAAGCCCCAATCTTCGATACAGCTGAATCTCATCTATTTCACTCGCGTTTGCGAGTACAGCGGTACGCTTGGCATCCAAGCAGACCTGCTCAATGTTTGCACCTGTAATTCCGTCTGATGCAATAACCAAGTCGGTAAGGTCTATCCCTTCAGGCTTGAGCGGGTACAAAAACTGATTCCATAGAAGCTTACGAAGCCTAGCATCAGGTTTTGGCATCGGAATTCTGAATCCGAAACGACGCCAAATTGCGGGATCTAGTAATTGATCGTGATTAGTCGCCGCGACCAAAATTGTATTGTCAGATAACGAGTCGATATTCTGGAGCAACGAAATTACTACTCGCTGCAATTCGCCGACGTCCCGCTCATTACCCCGAGCCCCCGCAAGGGCGTCAAACTCATCCAAAAAAAGAACGCATGGCCTCTGCTGAGAATATTCAAACACTCGACGGAGGTTCCTGCTGGTCTGCCCAAGCAAACTGCTAACCAATGTGTCACAACGCACGGTAAGTAATGGCATCCCCAGATCGGCAGCCACAGCCCTTGCAAGCTTGGTTTTGCCTGTACCAGGGAGACCATAAGTCAGCAACCGGCTCGGCATTGCCGCCCCCGCTTTTGCTAGGTCATCGTATCTTCGAACATTGACTAGAAACTCATCGACTCTCTGCTGTATAGCACTCGGTAGCAATAGGGGATCATCGCCAATGACGGGATAGCTAACGTCGACGGTATGAAGATGGCTTTCGCCGTCTACTGGGAGCGAACCAAAATTCACACCACCCGAAGCGTCTTGGGCGCTGGCCAAGGCCGCAGGCGCTCTGGCTAATCGCTCCCGAATCATCCTCGCCTGGCGAGAGCTCCCATCCAGCTCCAATTTGTCGGCAAGGAGACCTGCATAATTTGAGGCCATGCTCGCATTGGCTTTGAGGGCGCCATCAAGAATTTTCAGAATTTCAGAAAGATGTTCCACAAGTATGAACCGTATTTTGAGCTATCTGTTTCGGATTTTGCGGGGAGTGTAGCGGTAGTTTGATGTTTCGTCCCAGATTTATGCCAATTCGTTGCAGCATTGCTTGCAGGCCTATTTTTTTTCAAGCCTGAGCTAAATCCATGCGTTGACAGAACACACTGAGCTAGACGTTTGACACGACACGCCTCAAACCCGAGATTAATGTGTATCACTCCCCCATCAGATCAGGACATCGAACGGAAGGCGTTGAGATCGTGCATGCGACCCGAAACCAAGACAGGTCGAAACGTGGAAAAGGGAAGGCAAACAGACTATCTATCGTCGAATTGCACGAAGGCAATCGTTCGAAAAAAGCGGCCTTGAAACTGAACTGGAGATACGGATGTCGTTCAACGTAATTGGAACCGGAAGTAAAAGCATCGATGCTGTTCTCAAGGCAGTGAACCTCGTTCAGACCGCTGGTTATCTGAAGGACCCCGGACAGTGTGCCGGGCAGATCCTCTATGACAACAACGATCTGTTCCTGCGGCGAGCGATGCACGGAGACGTGGCGTTGATTACCTCGGTCTTCGCAATCGCCCGATCAAAATCTGACAAAGCCGGACTACGAAAGTACATCGAACTGTTCTATCCGGTAAAAATCAACGCCGATGGAATCGCAAAATGGCGGCGCACGCCACAGGCGAGCATAGAGTCCACCGCAACGATGCTAATTGACTACGATCTGTTTAAACGCCTCGGCGGTATGGACACCGAAATCACAATTGAACAATTGGATCAGATCAGGTGTGAGGTTTCTGCTATCGCGCACGACTGGCGCAGATATCTCATCAGCTTTGTCAGATGGCCAACAACGGATGCGCCGCCCTCTCTCGCGTCTCTGCTGGACTCAGGTTGGGTTAAAGCAGGGATGCTAAGCCACTATGGCTACCACGTCGGGCAGGATGGTCAGCCCGCGGCAAACCGCATTAAAACGTTAGCCAAGATTTTTAACGCCGAGCTGAACATCGACCTGTTTGAAAAGCGTTACATTGGCGAGTGGTCGACCCCTGCTAGTCTAGGACGGCTCATGAAGATGGCGAGAACCATTGCTGCGCTGTGCCGCAACGCAAAACGATCGCCCCACAACTTCAGCCAAGCGATCAATGATTGGGAGCAGGACTTGGAATATTTGCGTCGAACCTACTACCACACCTTTTTGAATCTTGAGGCGCTGAGCTGGCCAGAAACCAATTGAGACGGATAGCTGTCCCTATGCTCCCCAGAGCGCAACTGCTCTGACGTTGATCCAGAGAGCTCGCTCGGAATCATCCCCACATCAATTCTGTAGACAGGTAGATCCTGCCACTGTGAAATAGTCCCGTCCGGCGCCGGGTAGTACAGCTTCATGTGATTACATTTATAGCGGATCGCGTAAGCGAGCATCTGATAGATATCGCCTTGATCTACCCCCCAATTAGGGTTCAGGGGACTGAGCCGCCTCCACTTCGCGTCGACGATTCTGGTGATGCGGGGTGCCTCTTGGCCCGGTTCCGTTTGCCAGACGGTGATATCTGGTTTTAGCGTAAACACGCCAGCACCTTGCAATGTGGCCAAGGTCATTTGTGGCTTTTGACTATGAACGTACTGATGATCATCTGAGGCTGTTTCCTCAAGCCTGGTGACATAGGCTTCGAATAACTTGTTCATATCAAATAGCAGGCCAGGCGCATCGGCTGTGCCAGCACTCATGGTCGGGCTGCTCATGTTCAGCAGCCATTCACACCACTTCAGCAGGGCCTGATAGCGGCGTGTCGTACGGTCTTGAGGCAGGCGTGCTACTGCTGCCATTTTCATATGAAAGGCCCGCGTATATTCCTAAACCTGCCCAGCATGTCGTCTTGTTACCGCTTTTGACCGACTGCTGCCCGTCGCTGCTGCGCAACCTATTGAATGCAGGGATTGATTCTATTGACTGATGATTGCTGCCAAACCAAGCACTTGAAGTTGTGCGGATTTAGATGTGGCGGTCGTGAGGATAATCAACACTTTTCGTGTCGCGCTTGTACGCGTTCACCTCCAGCTTAATGCTGAAAAACGCTTTTCGACCGGAGTTGGTTTGTCCTCCAGTCGTTGCGAGAATAGCTAAACGGACTGCCGATGACGCCTGAAAAGCCATATAGCGATACCAACTCTCGGAGCTCACATGCGAAAAACGGTTATGCGATACCTGGACGATCAGAAATTGGAGTGGTTGCTCTCAGACAATGGTCTATACCTGAGCGCAGCATCAGACCAGTCAGATAAAGATGAAGGAGTCTATTACCATACATTTTTGTCTGCCTATATCGCTAAAACAGGTAGTGACGTGGACTCGGCACTATTGGCCAATCTGGATCAATCCCAGTTAAATCTGCAAAAAATTAATAGAGAGACTAGCTTCCTCAGCTGCTGGTACCTAGGCAGTGAGGAGTCGATGGATATGTGGGAGGAGTTTGGCAGGAACGGTGTTGTCATCTTTAGTGACGACTGGGCACTCTCCGACGCCCTTCCGGAGCCGCTGGAGCAGGCAACTGCATACTACGATGTCATCTACAGCGATGTGTTGAAGCCCCATGCAAGTCACGAACCGCTACGCGTCAAGCACAGCAAATTTCATAAGGAAAGAGAGTTCCGCATTGTATTTGAGCTCGTGAAATACTCGATGCTTACAGGCTTCGAGGCGCGTAATGTCCGTGTGGGCGGGGTGCTAACTCACCTAGATGATAACTACACCTCATGCATGTCGAAAAAAGGGAAAGAACAAAGCCATAAAGTGATACGAAAGAAAGGTCGCGGCTACATTTTTGATTACATTTTGAACTCCATTATAAGAGAGATACGCGTCCACCCCGACGCGACTGATGCTGAACTCCTCAAGGTCATGAAGCGCCTACGAGAAGCAGGTTTGAATTGCCCGATCAATCACTCTGTTCTTCGTGTTGCGCACTGAAATGCGAACAACGCCATCTCCACACCCTGGTGATCTCTGGTGCTATGGCTTTTCGCGCAGGTAGCTCTGCGAGTGCACGTCGACTCATAGAACGACGACGCGGTGTGCGGTGTGCGGTGTGCCGTGTGCCGTGTGCCGTGTGCGAGTGCCTTCCCGCATCTGTTGTTCGCAAGCTCGAATCCTCGACTGCATTTCGGTCATGCCCTCAGGCGGAGAGCCTTTCACAAAGCCAACATCAGCCTCATTTTGCTTCAGGGGTTTGCCGGCAAATGCCGAGCCCTCCACTCGACTGAATGTCTGAACTGCGGCGTCGGAGAAGAAGAATAAGAAGAAGAAGAAGAAGATTTTATACTTGGAGGACTCCTGAATCCTTGCAAGTTTCGCGAGCGCTCGGGCTTTCACATCTTTGTGCGATTCAGTGGCCATGACCATTACCTCCTAACCACCGCGTCTCAACATCTTTAGCACACCCATTGCAGATCGTAGTGGCTGAGGGGCCACTCACAATCTAGGACAGGCGCCGTCTCAGCCTGCACCAAGTCCAAACTTGCCAACCCTAAAAAACTCCGAACTCGCTCAACTAGCTAGCGCAGCATTTTCGTGTATGTACGCCCGGAATTCGTCTGTACTAACCATATTATGCCTAGCGTCATAGGTATCAGTGTCCTGGTTGTAAGGGGACGTGGTGCTGAACAAAACTATGCTGCCCCCGGAAAATCTTGTAACGCGCCGAGCTGAGTCAGGTAGCGATTGCCCGTTGTGCTCACCTTCAAACCAGCTAGTCAGAGGAACGTAACAGCCTGGCTGAATCTCAGTGACCTCCTCGCTCGTGTCTTCAAACCGACTGTCTGGATCTTCAACAGATTGCACCTGTCGAAGCTCGAGCCGAAAGTAGCTCCACTCCGGCTTCCCTGGGTATGGCTCAAAAATTAACCGCGCTGGTGCGCAAAGATCGAACATATTTTCGTCGATACGGAGTTGAATCATTCCCTCTTCGGGAGCTACATCGGCGTCCCGTAAGGTCATTCCCCCTCCAGTGGGATAAAACATGTGGTTCAGAGCCTCAACCCTCGAGGCCAGCTTGAGGACACTGCAAATCTGGGTCCTGTCTTCCCACTGCGCCCTGGAAGGTTGACCTAAAGGAAACAGTCTTTCCGAAATCTCCCGCCACTGATGGCGAATCTTCTCTTCGAAGCTCGTGTCGATCCTGACCCATTCAGCCAACCGGCGTGAAAAATCTTCGGCAGATGGTCTCTCTTCTGGGGCGTGATCCGTTGCAGCGACTAATAGCTCGTTCAACGGAGTGAGGTAGTGGCTATCTTGCAAATAACGGGAGAGACCCACAGTGCTCGATTGAGGATCGTATTGCCCTTCAAAACCGAGATCTACACCGGTAAGGACGATCCAGAGTGATTTTGCCAAAGAATAGACGTCAGCCGGAGCCCCGGCGGCGGAAGACGCGGCTCTCCTCATTTCCGGTGCAATTGTGAACTTCGCGCCGACATCCCTACGCTCCGGAGTAAGTCCATCAGCTTTTGGCAGTTTTACTAGCCCGAAGTCCGAAAGGCACACCATGCCGTTTAGAACGAGGAAATTGGCAGGTTTAACATCCCGATGGCATATCCCTAACGCATGCAAGCGTGCGAGGGTTGACGCCAATAGTTCGAAGTCAGCAGTAATCTGATGCACAGATTTGTCGCTGATCGTATCTAGATAGGGAGTAGCAAGGGGCATCCGGTACCAGGGCCTTTCCTTCTTTGGGTCTTCTGGGATGTGGCTTTCCAGAAGAGGTACGATTCCGGGGAACTCCTCAAGCTTTTGCAAGGCCTCTATTTCGCGGCAGAAGCGTTTATAAGGCTCGTCAACGCCCCCACGGATGAGCAGCTTTATCGCGCATTGCTCTGCGGAATCGGTGGTCACTTTCCAGACCTCACCGTTGCCCCCCTCGCCGAGCTTCTCCACTAACTCCCAAGCGCCGAACTTTTGCCCTACTGCGAATTTAGCCATTACTAGATGCCCCCCTTTTGCGACCTGCTAGCCAAAACACACAAATTGTTATGCCGGTCTACACTCACGCTTGCATTGATGAGGCCCAAGCGATTTTTTGACTGTCATAGTCAGTAAGAGCTGAGCGGACCGGCAATGGTCGACTTTACACACAAGCCTTGGCATTACCACGGCGATTCTTGGAGTCCCGCGTATGGATTACGTTGACGCTCTGCCGGTTGGCGCAAAGGTAGGTTTGTACACCATCGAATCAGTGCTCGGCCAGGGGGGCTTCGGTATTGTGTACCGGGCGCAACATCCGGTTTACGGTCGAGTTGCGCTGAAGGAGTTTTTTCCGAAGAGCCAAGCGAGCCGTGTGGTCGACGGCACGATTGTGCCCTCAACGCCACGCTCGCAGGAAGCCTTCGCTAAGGGTGTGGAGCGACTGCTATCCGAAGGCGCCAAGCTCAAGAGTTTCAAGCACCGCAATATCGTTAGGGTCATCGAAGTCTTCGAACAGAACCGCACCGCCTACCTCGTAATGGAAGAGGTAGACGGTCAGACATTGCTGGCTGCGGTAGAAAGCAGATCGCTGGTTCCGGACAAGGCGATGGTTGAGGACTTCGCCAAACAGTTGCTTGATGCCCTCGGCCTAGTCCATTCCAGTGGCCTCATCCACCGCGACCTTGCGCCGGATAACATCTTGGTCGATCTGAACAGCGGAACGCCGTGCTTCGTACTGATCGACTTCGGCGGCGCCAAGCGGATCGTCACCGACATCTCTGAAAGCTCGTCACGCCAGCTGACCAAGACCGGCTTCTCGGCGCCCGAGCAATACGGTTCGGAAAGCGTGGGCGGTGTTAAGGCGACGCCAGCAACGGATATCTACGGTCTCGCCGCGATACTCTATTGGCTGGTTAGTGGCAACAAGCCCATCGACGCACCGAATCGCAGCATCGAGGATACGCTGGTTAAGTTGATCACCAACAGCTCCTGGGTGAAGACCTACGGACGCAACTTCCTGTCCGGTGTAGACCATGGCCTGACGCTACGTCCCGGCGGACGCCCGGCCAGTGCTGAAGCGTTCCGGAAGATACTCCAGGAAGGCGTGGATACAGGGAAGGAAAAAGGCATTTCTAAATGGCTGGTAGTAGCCAGCTTAATGCTTTTAGTAAGTCTAGGTGCCTGGGCCTATGTAGATCATGTCAAGACTGTGGAAGAAGCAGCGCGGATCGCCGAGAAACAGAGAACTGAGATGATTGAAAAGGAGAAGGCAGAGGCCAAACGGATCGCCGAGGAAGAGAAGGCCAAAAAAGATGCAGAGGCCAAGAAGATCGCCGAGGAAGAGAAGGCCAATAAAGATGCAGAGGCCAAGCAGATCGCCGAGGAAGAGAAAGCCAAAAAAGATGCAGAGGCCAAACGGATCGCCGAGGAAGAGAAGGCCAAAAAAGATGCAGAGGCCAAGCAGATCGCCGAGGACGAGAGAATAAAAAAAGAGACGCCAGTGTGCCGAACCATCAACGAGCAACAGGAGAAGTGCAAAACGACTTACCACACTCAAAAAATATGCGAACCAGAGTCTAGCTCCGACACGGTCACAGCCAGCGGCAGCGACTGGCTCAATAGTTGGTTCCCCTCGAAACAGGCTGCCGACAGGGCGTGCAGTAACGTGGCAAGGCAACGCCTCAGACATGAACTTAGACAGCAATGTAATAAAGGAACTCTGAGTAGCATTGATGCTTCCTGCGACTGCAACTTCGATAGTTCATCACCTAGCGGTGCATCCTGCGACTACGAAGCTAGTGCCGACTGCGAAAGGACCAAGGACGTCTGCAGAAATGAACAAGTCCCTGAGGAGAAATGCTGGATGGAAGATGTCCCTCGCGAAATTTGCGAACCGCGCGTACCGGAGCGTACATGAGCGAACCCGCCGAATTTTCCGCTACGATTGAGGGCTTCAACCGCCTACTATCAGACAACCTGGGCCCTGAACTCCAGCGCCAGGAGATAGCCATAGAGGTGTTCCTGAGTGAGGCCCGGCAGGTCCGCGAAAGGCTGCATGCCGCGATGGAGCGCGTTGGCGCGGAACTGACGGCACCCTTTGACGCTGCATACGAGAACCTGAATCAGGTTGAGGCGCTGCTCGACAGTCTCGTCATTCCCGCGCTCGAACCGGCGACGTCGCCGACGGCAGCACTATTCCAGACCGAGTCCGGCAAAGCCAGCAAGGGCGTCAATGACGTCAGGCAAAGCTTTGGAGGGATACAGCAGGCCCTATCGGAAGCGCAGAAGTCTAGCAAAGACGCCACAGCCGAGGCCGAGCGGGGTGTCGGGGAACTAGTGCGTCAGCTCGAGATCGCTTGGCAGGCCCTGGACCAGGCCGTACAGGTAATGGTCAGCCTGCTCAATGAGGCGGGGGAGCGGATCGGAACAGCGGAGACAAGACTTGGGGACAGCCTCGGCGTACTGCAGCAGTTGGTCGAGCAGCACCTCGACGCCCTGCAGAGCCATGCCGACGAGTCCATGCAGCAAGCCGATGCTGGTATCGCGAAAATGAGCAACGACGCTAGCCGCGCAATGGACGACTTCTGCGGCAATGCAGAGGAAATCCTAGACAGCTTGACTGCCACGGCGGAGAAAGTCTCGGAACTGTTCGACGGCGAAGCCAGTGAGTTACTGGATAAGGTTCAAGATCTGCAACAGGTGATCGAACAGATCAGACCTCTTCTCGAAGTGGTGAAACAATGGACGTAGCGTCATGAGCGAGATTGTCGAAAGGGTCGAAGTTGCCTCCGCGAGACTCGCGGCCGAACAGCAACGCATTGCCGCTTCCCTCACGGCACTGGGCGAGATAACCCATCGTTTCGACGGTGATAGTTTGCAGGACACCCAGGAGGCCCTCCCGGCGCTCGAAAGCGCAGTGCGCAATCTCGCCACCGAGGTGGGGAATCTGCCCGGTCATGCCGAGGACACCATCGACCGAGAAATCAGTGCGATCAACACGGCAGCCTCGAACGCGCTCGACGATCTGTCGGCGCACTGGGCTGTCCTGGAAAAGGCACTGGCGCAGTTGATCGAAGAGCTGGACCGGCTCCTAGAACCGGTCACCGGACAACTTCGTGCCTTTCCCGAGTTGCTCGAAATCCATCAGGGGCAGTTACTGACCGCCAACAACGAACTGGTCGCGGCGATCGAAGGCTCTAGCGGCGCCTTGGAAGGCACGGTCGCCAACCATGTCAATCAGTCGGTCCAAGACCTGGAAAGGGTTCTCCAGCAGATGCAGCAGTATGCGCAAGAGGGCCTCAGCACCCGTTTAGAGGACCTTGTCGGCAATGCTCAGGACCAGTTGCAGAGGTCCTTCGCCGACATGTCTCAGCTCGCCGATCGCGGTGGCCAAGACTTGCAGCACGTAGCGCAGGCCGCCTTCAACGCTTTCAAAAACGAGATCCTGCGAGCGATTGAGCAGAAGCTGCCGGACGCGCAGCGAGAGTTGATTGAGCACGCGGCCCATGCACTTGGTGTGGAAATCATCGAGGGCATCACGATGTCCACTCTCGGTGCCGAGATCTCGACCGCGTTGTCGCCTTACCTGGCGTACATGATCGCGGTGAAGGAGGCGCTGGAGTTGCTGCTCGACGCGATCCGCATCTTCAAGAATCCGCTCGGGGATATTATTTGATGTCAGAGCATTCAGGTGCAACAGAGGCCGGCGAAACCCTAGTGACCGAGCTCGAGAGGCTCGTGCTCCAAACGGTGTCCATCGCCGACTTGGTCGAGGAGATCAGGACCACCACCTTGGACTTTGAGCAGATGGTGCACACCACCCTCCGCGAACTGGACGGCGAAGTGAGCCATGCGGTGCAGCAAGCCACCGGCTGGGCACACAGCGCGCAGACAGCAGTCATCGAGCTGTCCAAGGGGCTCGACACCCTATCCCAGGACATTCGTGCACAAGCAGTGCAATTGACCCGCGCAGTGGCAGATGAAATTGGCCAGGCCATCGACCAGCAGGCCAGGTCCGTGAACGACAGCGAAAAGCTTGCGGGGGATGCAGTCAGAGCGCTGGACCGCGAGCTGCAGACGCTTATCTCCGCACTGCGCACACGGCTCAGCGAAATCGACCAACTGTGGGTGGAGGCGCACGGCGCCAACCAGGCTGTTCATCAGCAAGCCATGCAGATGTCGCAGGAGTTCGCTGACCAGCTTGCCGGCGCCATGGACGAGGTCCGGACTGCGGGCGAAGCCTTCGCTGCCGGCCTGGAGCAGGAGGTTTTCGTTCCGGTCGAGCAAGCCCTTGCCGAGCTCGACGAGCTGATGCGGTCGCTGGGCACACGGCTTTTCGACGAAGGGCTCTTGTCCCTCGGCGGCACGGTGGAAGACGCGGTACGCAATGAGGTCAGCGAGCTCATCAATCAGGCGATCGATACCATCAAGCAGGTGGTCAAGGAGAAGATCGATGAAATCCTCGAACAACGTGACCGCTCGGACCCCGAGCGCAAGGCCCTAGAGGCTATCTTCGACACCTTGCAAAGCTTGCTCGGCACACTCGAGGAAAGTTTGGGTGCGGTGAAAGAAATTAGGGCGATCGTCGGAACCTGAGGTGGATACACGATGAGTACCAATGTGATGGCTGTCCTTGAGGATGCGCGCGCTCGCCTGGTCGCCACGCAGCAGCGCGCGCAGGAGGTCGAAGCACATGCGCGGCGTATCCTGGAGCTCTTGGAGCACGAGTCCGCTGCTTGGCGCGAGGCCATCGACTACGACCGGGAGCATACCGAAGGTGTGACCGACCTTCTCTCCGGAAGATGGGGAGATCTCGAACAACGGATCGCCTCCCTGGCCGGGCGCGCGAAGCAAGACTGGAGCGGGCTGGAACAAGGCTTCGGCGAGCACTGGCAGACGATGCGCCAACACTGGGCGGACTGCGCCGGCAATCTCCTTGCGTTGCAGGAGGCGCTTGCGGAACATCAGCAGCATTGCCAGGCGAGCGCAGCGGACCATCGTCAGTTCACCGAATCGCACGACAAGACCCTACAAGGCGCGGGCACGACGGTCGTGGAAACCGCGATCAGAGGAAGCCCAGTCCTGGGCACCATGGTGTCAGCCAAGGCGACTGAAATCCAACAGGCGATCGACGAATCGATCAGGCACTACGCGGAGCATAGCCGGGCAACCGCAGAAAACGCCCGTGCACGGCAACAGGCAGCTATCCAGCAGGTGGCCGATCGCTGGTCCGATTTCGATTCCCGGATCACCCGGGACCAGGGTGATTTGGAGAGCGGCATCGGCGTGCAGATCGATAGACTCAAGCAGGCCGCCAGCGCGGCCCGGGGCGGCCTGGAACAGGCGACGGAGACGATCGGCAACGTGACCTCTACGCTGGTGAAGGGCGCGGATGACGTCGTTGACGCGCTCAATGTGACCAACGTCGGTCTGAAAACCGCCGTCGGTATAGTCCAATCCAGCGTCGACATCTGCGAAGAGGTAATCGACGCATGGAACGACTGAGGGCCCGCCGTGACCCGTAGCCCCCAGGCCGGCATTGTCGGCTCGGGCGGCCATCACTGGGCTGCTTTCTCGGAGCTCGGCGCGCGCCAGCGTAATGAAGACCGATGGGACTTCCGCCAGGGCCCCGGGGATATCACTCTCTGGGTGTTGGCCGACGGTGTGGGCGGGCACGACGATGGTGACGTGGCTGCAGAAGTTGGCGTAAAAGCCTTCCTGGATTCAGCGTCTGCCCATGGTGACCCCGAAATTGCCGTGCGCAAGGGAATCGCCGCTGCGAGGGAGGCCGTCGGCGCCCTGCGCGGCGAGGGCGTCGGTGACCGAGCGCCTTCCTCGACGCTCGTCGGCTTAGCCATGCTGGGGCGCACAGGCTTCGTCTGCCATGCGGGCGACAGCGTGCTGTTCCAGTTCCGCAATGGCCGGCTGATCCACCGCACTCGTGACCATAACGTGCGGGAGTTGAAGCGCGCCGTCAGCGGCCTCGTCCCGCTGTCCGCAGCGGACGATCCCGATGCCTCGAAGCTGACGCGATCCCTCGGCGATCCGCTGGAAGAAAACATGGAGGATATCGTCAGCCGGCTGAAGCTCCGCCAGAACGACCTTCTGCTGCTCTGCTCGGACGGCATCTCACAGCAGATTCCGGCTGACGACCCTGGTGCTTGGGCGGCCGGGTCCCGGGACGAGGCAGCCCTACTCGATCTCACCCGGCAGACCGTTGTGGCCGCCAACGACCGACGGCAGGACAACTACACAGCGGTCGCGATTCGTGTTGGCCAAATAGGCCTGGGAGCCAGCGGCGCCTGGTTCCAGAGCCACTGGCCACTGCTTACTGCCGCGCTCGTCTTCGTCGTGCTTGCCGCCGCACTGACTATTCAGGGCGTGCGGAAGGATGACAATTCGCGACCGCCCCAATACTCGCCTGATCCGGACGCCGCCACGAATGCTCCTACCCCCTTAATAGGCGACGCCGGGAAGACGACGGATCGAAGCGTAGACCAGCCGGGACCTGCACCGGTCGAATCAGTCCCCCTCGACCCACTTGTCGTGCCCCCAAAACGGCCCTGTCGGACGATCTACGAAACCCATAAGGAATGCACTGTGGAGCAGCGCACAACCTCGCGCTGCCGTCGCGATACTGGGGTAGAACTGAAGTACGAGAACTCCTGGCCGGTCGACGACAGTGCCTCGACGCAATCCGAAGCCGAAAGAATTTGTCGGTCACAGGCGCATCACTTCGTCCGTCCCAGGTTCCGTGAGGAATGCGACGGCACACTCGGCGACGTCACGATTCGCTGCGATTGTGCATGGGGTGACGGGGCGGCCGCCATCCACCGCTGCCTTGCCGCGGCACGTGCCCAATGCCATTCCAACCGCGAAGTATGCGAGGACGTCACTATTCCGCTCGAACGATGCCATCCGGTGCAGATAAAAAGGGAGGTTTGCGACTGATCATGCAGAAGGGACTATCGGCTATCAGCATCCCGTCGGTCTCCAGCGCCTGGAAGGGCGTGGACGACACTCTGAAATTACTCGAGAAGATGGCGAATATCCTCAAACCGCTGCACCGGGACGCCGAGGTGGCCGGCCTCGCAAGGCAATTGAGGCTCCGGCGCCAGCAGCCGCTCTATGTCTTCCACTCTGATGCGGCGGATGCATCAGTCGACTTGGAAGAAGTCGAATTGCCCGGCGCCGCAGGCCCCGTAATGGCGCACCGGGTCCGACCTGGCGTCTTGTTGCTCGACGACCGCTCCGGTCTCGGCTTGCGGCGTCATTTCTGCGACGTTAGCTTGCGCGACACTGCGGCCCTCATGACGGAGCATCGTGCGACGACGCCCCTGCTTTGCGACACCTTGCCCGACAGTGACGCGGACGGCGTGCTGGCAGCATTCGGCGCGGCACGCCAAGCCTGGTTTTCCCTGGACGAACTGCAGCTCATCGTTAGCCGCGAACTGGAAGCTCTAGATCGCCTGATCGAGAAACTCAAGGTCAGCACGACATCGCCCACTGATCCAGACGAGGACTCCAACTACCTCGCCCGCCTTGGCATGCTAGTGGCCGATCTACTCCAGGAAGAGCGAGACCGGTCGCGCGATCGCGAGGCCGCGCAACGGAACTTCCAACTTATCGTCCATCAGGTCGTGGAGCATATTGGCACTGACGCTTTTACACAGGAGATCAAGTCGAGCGCAATCGACCATTTCCGCCCGCGCTGGCTGCGCCATGTGTTCGGCAAGACCTCCGTCGAAGTGCGGCTCAACAACGAGGCAATCAACCGCCTGGTCGAAACCATTGACCAGGCAGCTCGCCGCGCTGCGGACGAGAGAATCCGCGGGATTGCCCGTCGCATCAACAAGCTTGAGGCCGGCCGATTCTCTCGGCGCTTCGGCCAAGACGCCGAACACTGGCTGCAGCCGTCTGCGTCTCGCTCCCGATCGTCGCAAACCACACACGAAGCGATCGCCACGGCGGGCCGGGGGTTCCGCTTCAAGTTCGAGCGGCTGGGCATAGTCAACCGCCTCATGCGTGCTCGCATGGAAATCGCCGGGTTGTTCATGCTCGTATTCCTCGGCCTATCGGTTTTCACGGAGCAAGCTACCGCCATGCGCAAGCCGATCACCTTGGGGGCCCTTGTTCTGGCGCTGATCATTACTGTCGTCTCGTATTTCACTTCGAGGGCCCTGGAGGAGGAACGCCTGCAGGAGGAAATGGAGAGTCTGCGCGAGCAGCTTTCGAAGGCGGGCATGGAGGCGGCGGCACGCTGCTATGGCGACGTGCTGGAGGACACGATGTCCCGAATAGAGGAGATTGCCAACGAGATCAAGTCATCACTGGGCGCGCAGTCTGGTGGACGTGCTGGCAGGACGGTTAGTGCACCGAGCGTCATCGCTATCCTGTCCAGCCTGAAGACTGAACTCTCACGGGAACTTAGCAATCCCACTGGTGGCTCGACATATATCAAGCAGCAACTCGAACAACTAATCGGCCCCGGCGGCAGCTTGCGGACGGCACTTCGATGATCAATCTGCACATACATTTTGGCAGAAAGGCGGAAGCGAGCCTGCTGTTCGAAGGCACCACTGCCGTTCGAATGAAGCTTGCTCTCCCGTTGGCCCCCTGGAATCCTGCACTGGACATCCACGATGTAATCCGCGCGTTGGAAACCCTCAAGGAGCAGGTGCTGGAATTCACCGGCCGTCATCCGGACCGTCTCACCGTCCATCGTCCGCCGAGACTCCCATTGCCGTTGCTGGAGCGTTTGGAGGCGGCTTCCTTTGCTGCGGGCTTCAATCAGTTCGAGCCAGTCGATCTCGGCGATTTAGTTCAGGTACTTTCTTCCTCGGCACCCAGCACTCTGCTACTGATCCACGCATCTCGGGATATGATCTCTGGAGTGACATTGTCAACTGATGCATGCGGTGCGACCTTCGTGCGCGAGGCAGTCGCCGCCGTAGATGAAGTCACTTTAGAGAATAGGATGCTTACGGCACTGAAACGGGAATCCGCCTCGTCGGCGGCCTGCCCCCTCCCCCCGGTACATGAACTGATAGGGCGTTACTGGGGGGCGTGTGAGCCCCAATGGTCGTTCGATATGCGGGAATGGACTTCGATCGGCTGGGCCACCGCAACATTTGGCAGCGCCGATGTGACAGCAATCGATGAAGTGACGGCAGGCGCTTTGCGTAAACTGCTCGGCGAATTGGCGCCGACATCATCTGGGGCGGAAGTCGCCCTGATCGGAGAAGGGGCGCCACGCGTGTCCGTACTCATCAAATACTTGTCGCCGGGACTGCGGATCGTCTCGCCATCTGTCACTGGCATCGTCGACGCCATGATCGCGCGCAGCCGGTCACTTAATTCGGCCGTCGCACGCCAAGGCACCATGGCGGAGAAGCCAGGAATACGCTTGGTGTTCGATCCGCACACAGATCTTGAGACCAACGCGATGCCCACAAAGCGCGACAGCACCTCCGTTCGTGTTGCTTGCGAGGCGGACAAGTTCTATCGCCTGAATCATATTCCGGCGAAATGGCACCGCATTGGCTTTGGCCTCGAAATCCAGCTAGCCGAACAGTCTAAGCACGTGGAGGTGTTTAAGGACCAAATCAGCGTGGAATTGCGAACCTTTTCCGTGCTGATCGGCTCCCGTTGGCCTTCCGCTTCCAGCCTACTCCTCTCGATAGCGATACCAGAAATCGGATCTTCGGCACTCATCGTTTTTCGCGCCGGACGAGAACCAGTGGTTACGTACTATCCAGCCAAATAAACAGTGCGCGATCTATGCAGTGCGACTCCGGATATGGACCGGCGTGCGCCAGCGCATGCAACAAGACGCGCTGAATGACTCGACAATCTGTTGCCTCTTCCACAGCTGGTGCGCTATATGAAAGAGCTTTAGATCCCGCTCAGGCAAGGGTGGCGAGAAGTTCTACGGTTCTCTCTTGTGGCGGAACATTTTGAAACGTAGGTGTCTCGACTGTGTCGAGCACATTTTTCGAAGCAAAGCGGTCACTCCCCACATAAAATCCCATAAGTGAAAGTCTGGTTGAGACTACAAGCAGCTCATCAAACACTTAGCCAAAAACGACCGCAATGGGTCGACTGCGGCCCTTCGCGACAGACAGCAATCGGCTTCTGACCCAGAGTTGCCCATAGTAATGCTAGTCATCCCGAAAACAGGGGTGCACGCGTCTATCAGACTCCTAGGAGTTTCTTCGCAATCTCATCAGTTTCCTCAATCGATATTTCTTCGACTGGTCCGAACTCAGTTCCACCGCCCTTAAGAGTGCCAGCGACATGGAAATGAACGTGGCTGATTGCTTGCCCGGCAGGAACTCCATTATTCTGCCATACCGCGATTCCGGGTTTAGAGTAGGCCAGATCTATTAACCTGGCTGCATTCCGCACCTCAACCGCGATAGCGGCAGCTTCAGAATCTGTAAGTTCGAGAATGGACGGCACATGCCTCAGGGGCAATACGAGTAGGTGCGGGTGCCCTCTCTGCTCACGCGTCACGAAAGTGGCCGTATCCGCTGTTCGAGATAGGATCGTGTACGGGCGCTCCCCCCTAAGATAGGCGCAGAACGGGCATCCATCATTTTCGGGAAGATCAATACTTGATTCGTTGCTCATGATGATCGCAGTGATGATAAAAAGGATTGAAGTTCTAGCCGATCAAGCTTTTTGTAGTCTTCAGGCCTGACGACGATTCGAAGCTCATCGCAAATTTTTGAGCTGCGAGATGCGAACATAAAAGAAAGAATGGTTAAGCGGATCGCATCCTGTGCGGGGACAATGCTGGAAAGCCGGGCTTGCCCACCGCCGATGACTGGCACGGAGACAGCCCCCCCATTACCCTTTTTAGAAACCTCATCCCACAGCAAAATAAGGCTTTTCCATACCTTATCGGGTGTTGAGCGAGCCGTGTTATGAGTGTCCATTTCGCAGTAGGCAAGAAAAAAAATTAATCTCGCAGATTGCTTGACAGTTGCAATAGTGCCTACACCATACTGAATCTGCTTCCCACTTTTTTTAATGCTTCCTACCGTCGGTTTGCCAACCAAGGCGCTCGCTAGCTGCGCGTCAAGCTCTTTCAGGTCACCGCCGTACAGTCTCTGTAATGCTTGCCCCTGTAAGCTTCCTTGGGAAATGATCACTGGCGTTTCAGTATCGAAGGTGTCATTCGTGCCGATAACAATGTGCTTCGTTTCATCGAGTATATTACCCTTGACGATCGTTATCTTGGTATTGGGCACACTGTAGTCTTGAGCTATTGGCCTAGGCCATGACCAGATAAGTCCTGCAATCACAGAAATAGCAACGGTCAGGATCAAGAACGGACTGCCTTGAAAAACTGTGAGCGTAGGCATGGTCACGTTGAGCGTTTGTAGGACGGTAGACAGTCCTCCGAAAACTGCAAACGACATTATTAGGAAATGGCGCCAGAAACGCAAAGTCCTCAAATCCTGGAGAATTGCCACTTACAACCCCAGCTCTTTGTAGACTTCGGGTTTGTATTGATATGCTCCTTTCTTGTCGCTGGTTGCGAAGGATGTAGCATAGTTGTTCAAGGCGTGCATGATGATTTTGGGTTGATACGAAACCGAGAGGGTGTAATATTTTACGGTCAGCAGTGGATCGGGAATATAATTTTCGTCCACATTTCTGTCTTGATCCAGATTTACCACTACCACTGGAAGGTTGAACTCAATAATAACTTCAATTTCGTAAGCCAAGAAGGACGCACCGTCGCTCCCCTTGCGTTTTCCATCCTTGCTCCCCAGCAGAACCACCTGTTTTGCATTTTTCATCCGCTCACGCAGATTCCGCTTTATAGTTTCTGGCTTGCTGGTGTCGCGAGCGATGAAAAGGTCGTGTGCGTTAAAAAAATCGAACTCTATGTGTTCGCTCGCTTTCCATGCCTCCATCATACGGTACTTACCGATATCTTCACTGGCAAACGCCACATATGTCTTGTTTCGATAGCTCATAAACTCTCCGTGTTACGCAGCAGCTAATAGGGAGGCAATTTAATATCACACCCTAAAGAATACTTCAGCTCTTGATGATCCTGAATTGCCCTCGTTTTTGCAGATAGCATTAGACGGCTGCGTTTGGCTGTGGACTCACCGGTCACCACAGGCAGCTTTGGGCAGGCTCCAGCCGATAGTGATCGGCTCCCGATAGAGCTGTTCCAGAGCAACCAAGGTCACCTTGGTGATCAGAACAAATAGGTACCTGCTGGGAGCGGATGCCAGCCACCTTTGCTCAGCCGCTTTCGCACTAGAGCCTTGTACTCCTGCGGCTCAAGCGCCTCCTTGCGCTTATGGCGGCGCTGATTGCACCGCCGGCAGGCGGCAGCAATATTGGACTGGGTATCTCTTCCGTCATCCTGCCTGGCGACTAGATGCTCGGCTGTGCACTGGAAGTGCCTAGCCTGCCGAAGGGAAAGGCCATGACGGCGGGCGAAGGCCTCAGCAGTATCGCGCCACATCTGGAAGCCGCAGTAATAGCAGCGGCCTCCTTGGCGATCGAACGCAGCGAAACGATGTTTGATAACAGATTTATCGGCCATGGCGGCCTCCTGTATGAAAAAGGAAGTCCGCTGCGCCTAAAGGCGAGAAACGGTACCAGTCGAGTCACTCGAACCGGCCCAACATCGCCCCCTTAAGAGAACGACAAGAGCAAATCTATGCCAAAACAAAAGCAGTGATCAAGTAGTCTGCAGGCAACCTGAACTGGTCAAGTATTCCCAGACACCCATGCTGGCGAAATCATCGCCAATCAATGTGTAAAAGTATAAAGCCCGGTAGTTATCCGGGCTAAACGTCACTCTATCTTCGCGTTAGGCCATCGGCTTCGGGCCTCAACCAAGGCTTCGGCATGAGTCATCGGCTCGCCGATCATTGTGTAGGGATTGTACCCTGCCACGAACACTGCCCAGTGACTGCGACGGGCCTCACCATCGTTGGCCGCAACTTCGGCCATCAGCTCCAAACGGTGCAATTTAATATAGCGGCGCAGCTCCTGTGTCAGCCTGCTAGATGGTGAGACGCTTAAGCGGTTGCCCACCACCTTAGCACTGAACCCGCGATCATGGAGATAGTCGATAACTCCCATCAGAAGGCCTCCGCGTCGGACTCATCGAAGGCCATGTCCGGCGAAGTACTGGTGGTGTCGGGGGATAGTTGCCGACTCGAAGTCCTGCAAGTCCCAATGTCCTGCTCGGGGTGATCGTCTGGCAGGACATCAGGACTTGCAGGACATTGCTTCGAAAACTTTCTCCCGATGCCCCACTTCACCGTCCCCCCAGATTTACCCAAAGGCTTGCACTCGATGCCTATCTGCCGAAGAGCTGGAGCGGCACGTCGCAGGGCGTCCCCTAGCCCCTTCGCGGAACGCGGCCACGAATCGCAGCCGGTTGGACGGTACTGTTCCAAGGTACGCAGAATCTCCTTTACCGGGGCGGTCACTCCGTGTGGACGCGCCTCGACCAGTTCCACTACGGCGGCAGCTACCGGGCTAGCGTCAATGGTGCGAGCCAGACTTTCCTGCCGACTGGCGTTGAACTCGCGCAGGAAATCCTCGGGTTCATGTCCCGCTGCAGCGGCGACAGCCATACCGAGGCGAGCGAATTCAACCAGCCGCGGACGCTCGTCAGCGGGGATGTGCATCTGCGGCGCTAACTCCAAAGCCTTGGCGAAAATATCCAACAGCGCCCCCAGCAAACACGGACGCTCGGCTTCGTACTCCCGCCAAAGGTCTGTCACTTCCAGCCGCTCGCTGATAACCGGCGTCTCGATAGTGATCGTTCTGTCCACTAGATCTTGCGCCGTGACTGCCGCAGATATGCCATTCAGCACGACGGGGCGCTTCACGCTGATAACACTTTCGTCGGCATCCGAGTACAGCTTGCGCTTCGCAAAGCCGCCTCCGGTTGCCAATACGCACATGGCATCCTGAGTTGCTGCGGGCAAGTGCGAGACGTTCTCCAAGCTCACTACCGCACACACACCAGCAGAAACGAACAGGTCCTCCGACGACTTCGGTGCACTGCGCAATGGGCAGGAATTCGGATCAATGAGCTGGCGCAGTGCTGTTTGTGTCGTGCTCTTCGCACTACCCTGCTCGCCCAGCAGCTCCAGCACTGGATATGGCGTATCAGGACGCAGGCATTCGATCAGCCAAGCCAGGGCCAGCAGACGGGAGCCGCGCGGGATGTTCGCCACGTGCCAAAGTTGCTCGATCGATCCACCTGGAACTGGAGCCGGAATCGGCTGCATGGATTCAGGTCGAACGAACATGGCCTCGGGTGACTCGGCGATCTCCCACTTACCCGGCCGGATGCGAACCGCTCGACTACTGCCTGGTACAGCCAGGTCGAGAAAGTAATCACCAGCGGCACCGGCAGTGCGCAGGTGTACCTCCTGACAGTCTCCATGAAATCGGCCGAGGCCGGCCAGGGTGCCCAGCGCCTCCCGGACCGATTGATCTCGGGGCGCCTTTCCGCTGTCGGAGTAAAAGCCGGCGACCAGTGCATCTCGGAACTGGCGCGCGGCTAGATTACGCACTTCGCCGGTCGTTTGGTCCTTGGCGAAGACGTCCTTGTTTTCATCGTGGAACAGATCAAAGCGCTGCTCCACGAACTTGACCAATAGAGACGCCTGGCTCTGCTTTTCGTCGGCATCATCACCGGGCTCGAAGTGTTCCTCGACTGACTGCTGATCGTCGCCTTCGAACTGCTGTTTACCCGGAGCGTCCACCATTTTTAGCAGTTGCTCGACGGTGCCGCCCGTGTCCAGCCAGTCGGACACATCACCCTTCGGTAGCAACCCTGGA
This sequence comes from Pseudomonas sp. C32, assembly GCF_030417915.1. Lineage (NCBI taxonomy): Bacteria > Pseudomonadati > Pseudomonadota > Gammaproteobacteria > Pseudomonadales > Pseudomonadaceae > Pseudomonas > Pseudomonas sp. C32. The sequence continues at coordinate 33,287 of NZ_JAUHUK010000022.1, forward strand.
AGGCGGAACACGCGAACTTCGGCCTCTGCCAAACTCAGCGCCCGACAAACCTTGTCGGCGTGCTGATGTCCCGGTTCGTCGTTATCCGACAAAATCACTACGTGGCGGCGCGCAAAAGGTTTGTTGAGCTCATCAGGCCACTTGCCAGCGCCGCCGGCGTTGCAGGTTGCGACCAACCCAAGCGACTCCAAGCGCAACACGTCTTTCTCGCCCTCCACGACAAACACTGGCGTATCCCAGGGTGCGTCCAGCAACTGCGGCAGACGGTACGGAACCTGACGCACGCCCTTCACCGACCACACCCAGCCGCCTTTTCCGTCCGAGCGGCGCTGGCGAAAGTCCTTTGGTTCGTAGCGGACAACTTGAAACAGAACGTTGCCGTCCTCGTCGGTGTAGTCATAACAAGCCGACATGCGACGGCTGGCCGGTAGGACATCAGGACTTTCAGGACATGGCGCAGGCTGATTTTCTTTTAAGCCGTTCTGCTCAACCCAACCCATTTGCTCGGCCCGACTTGTGATGCCGGTTTTCCAGGCAATCAAATCCAATACGCCGCCACCGCTTCCGTCTTCGTGCGAATGCCATACCCCCTTTTCCAGATCAACTGATAAAGAGCCATGCGCTCCGAATCGAAGCTCGGTTTGCTTGCTCATTGCGGTATTTGGCTCGCCAAGTAGGTACCGGGCTACTGGCCCAATCATGGATTTCAAGCAAGCCGATCCCGTCGGCGCATGGGCGCCGTTTTGACTTTTCATGGGTTACACCCCGCGCTGCTTGGCTTTGCGCCAGGACCAGTTAGAAGGAGACGGGAAGGAATCAATGTGCAGGGCGGCCATTACGCGAAACTTCCAGGAAGCTGTAAGCGATGATGAATGGCTCATACTGCGTCTCTCGCTTCAATCTTGGTCCGTAACCAAGCCTCCACCTCAGCCAAGACGTAATAAGCCGCGGCTTGACGGCTTTCGTTGGCCTTAATTGGCTTCGGGAATGTCGGGTCCTTCTTGCGGAGCTTGTCTAGGCCGGAGCGGGACAGATCCAGCCATAGACAGAGCGCTGGCTGACGGATGAGAGCTTTCGGGGGAATTGTTGCTGGCTGCATTTGAGTGCCTCCGTATCGGGTACAGAGCCATTTTTGTTGAACCCCCGATTGCTGTCGCAGTGCTCAAAAGAGATTAGTTAGAGGCTTTTTTTCCCCCTTTTTGCACGTCTGATCAGTTTTTCAATTTCGACAATATCCTCTGGCACCTCGACTCCTGCGGCAACGAGAAGCACTCGGGCGAGCGCTGCAGCTCTGCGTTTGGTCATCTTCGCTAAGGACGACTGTCGTAGCTTGTCTGCGGTATCAGCCAACAAACCATCTCGCTGAAACTTCGGCTTCACGCCCCGAATAGTTGGAGCGGCCTCCAACTTCTGCTCGGTAATTTCCAACACATCGGACACCACGGTGACCTTAGCCATAAGGTCAGAAAGAAAGCTGCCGTTGAAAAAGTGCCCATATTTCCGAAAACAAGCGCCGTTGATGTAACCCTCGGCGGAAGGAGGGAGATTGTTTAGCCCCCGTGACATTTCTTGAGCATGAAGTCGCACCTGCCGCACATGTCGAATTTCTTCGTGGCGCGCGGGTCCTTTTTCCGTTTCGCGGATGACCGCTCTGTAGGACCCAAGCCTTTCCTTGAACCATTCCTGAAGATCGCCGTCGTGATGTTCGGCCAAGTCAGCGATAATTGCCTGCGCAGCATCAGACAGGCTTTCATCGACCAAATCACCCGTACCCCACTCGAGTTGATTGTCGAATACTGGAAGTGCCTTTGATCGCTTGCCTCGTTTCGTCATGCTTGTAACCCCCGTTTCATGCTCACAACATCAGTATCCCGGTGTGCAAAATCATAGGGCGTGATGTGCTTTTCCCGGTTGGCATCCAGGTAGTCAGCCCACCACGTCATCATCAGTCGGCGCTCTTCCAGGTGCTCAGCCTTGTGGATATAGGCCGCGCGCACACCGTTGCGCTCTTGGTGGCTCATTTGCCGCTCAACCGCGTCACGTGACCACAGGCCGGACTCGACCAACGCGGAACAGGCCATAGTGCGGAACCCGTGCCCGCAAACATCTATCTTGGTGTCGTACCCCATGCGGCGCAGTGACTTGTTTACGGTGTTCTCCGACATTGGCCGCCAGTGGTAATGATCCCCAGGCAGCACCAGCTCAAAACGCCCGCTAAGCCGGTGTATCTGCTCCAGTACTTCAAGCGTCTGGCGTGACAACGGGACAAGGTGCGCAGTCCCCATCTTGGCTCCTCGGTGCGACCTCTTGACGCCCTCGATTGGTGCCCGTTCGCCGGGAATCGTCCACATGCTCCGGGTAAAGTCGAGCTCAGACCAGCGAGCAAAGCGCAGCTCACTAGAACGAATGAACACCAGTAAAGAGAGGCTTACAGCAAGACAAGTAAGCGGTCGTCCGGTGTCAGCCTCGCAGCGTTGCAACAACTCCGGCAACCGCTCAAGGGGCAAGGCCGGGCGGTGTTTGGTCTTGCGGGTGGCAGTCCCCCCCACCAGGTCAAGCGCCGGGTTGTAATCGATGAAATTGTTCTGAACGGCGATTCGCATGATTCCGGCGATGCGCTGGCGCAGTCGCCCAACCAGATCAAGCGCCCCGCGTTTCTCTACCGCTTTCAGACAGACCAGCAGGTCGCGGGTTTTCAGGTCGGATACGGGGCGCTTGCCCAACATGGGGAAAAGATCGACCTCAATCTCTTTCAGCACCCTGACCGCGTGATCCTTTGACCATTTGCCGGCCATGCTGGCGTGCCATTCCCGGGCCACCGTCTCAAAGGTGTGCCCCGCCTCACTGGCCGCCTCGATCTTTGCTTGCTTAGCGCTCTCGATGGGGTCCTGGTCATGCGCCAGCAGCTCGAGTGCATCGGCTCGACGTGCACGGGCGGCTTTCAGTGTGAGGGCCGGGTAGTTGCCGAACGTAGCCAGACCGGGCTTACCGCTTGGCTTTTTATACTTGAAGCGCCAGACCTTGGTGCCGGTAGCCTTTACAAGCAAAAAAAGCCCTTGCCCGTCGAACAGGGTGTAGTCCTTTGCACGGGGCTTGGCGGCCTCGCATTTGGGGTCAGTAAGAGGGGTTACGGTGCGCGCCATAGGTATACGCCTCGATATCGAACCGATATATACCTAAACGTATACCTAAATCGTGGGACTGTACAGGAACATACGGGGATACTCAGACACAAAAAAACCGGCTATAAGGCCGGTTTCTCTAGACTTCAGGTGTTTACGGGAACATCTGAAATCATACTATTGGTGCCCGAAGCCGGAATCGAACCGGCACGCCCTTACGAGCGGGGGATTTTAAGTCGTCCTGCCCCTCGCTAGCATACAAAAGCAGTTGAGCGCCGAGACCGGCCTTTGCCCGTGCTTACAGGCTTATAAAATTGTTAAATCAATAACTTACTGGAATTTTTGGCGCGTAATGAAGCGCGGGTGAGAACTGTGCGTGGCGTGCCAGGAATGGCAAAAGCTACCAGCAAAGCTACCAAGTCGGCTCCCAAATAGCTCCCAACCTAGCAACCAAATTTAAGGTGCCGGTTGCCAAATCGCAGACGGCAAAAAACACCAGGGTCTCGTTAGACGCTGGTGACAGATAGTGGTGTTTTTTGATGAAGCGAGATGGTGCCCCGAGCCGGAATCGAACCGGCACGCCCTGCGGCGGCAGATTTTAAGTCTGATGTGTCTACCAATTTCACCATCGGGGCATGGGAAATGCAAAAGCAGGCGCTGATTTAACCCTAAAACAAAACCAGAATCAATCACTTAGGAAATGAGCCCCCCTTATGGCCAGGAAAATCAATTTTGCCAAGTCCGCATTGAACAACCTGACGTGCCAGGACGGCTAAGCCGACATCCTGGTGTAGGACACGGAAATCAAAGGCCTGGCCATCCGGGTCTCCAAAGCAGGCGGTACGCTGACTCGCAAGCAGCATTCGCACCGACTCTGCCGCTATCTAATGCCAGTGTTAGTCACACCCAAGCCTATGGGATTGCCTGGCTGAATACTGGCGGACTGCCTAGCCGCCAGCACCATGGCCAAGGCTATGGGCAGCCACATGATCAGCCAGTCGGCATTAGGCTTGAGCCACAGACCGATGCCATCAGTGAGCAACGCCACGCTGGAAAAGGTCCACAACGCTAGCAGCGCACGACCCAGGGTGCTTTCACGGTTCAGCCAAGCGCGCCGGACAGTCGCGCCCCAAAGCAGTAGAAACAGGAACAGACCCGGCAATCCCAGACGCACGCCAGTATCCAGAAACAGGTTGTGCGGGTGCTTGAACGACATTTGTAATTCTGGCACTGCAATTTTAAATGGCTCGAACCCCACCCCCAGCAGCCAATGCTCGCGAATCAACTGTACCCCCCCAGCCCACAGGGTCGGCCGGTACGACAGGCCGCGCTGGAGCACCATCTGCGATTCGAACATCAGCACGCCTACCACTGCGACCAGAACCAGCAGCAGGAGCGCCCACCACAGACGCGACCGCGATACGAGCACCATCACCACGAGTGCAACAAACAATGCCAGCCAAACGCCCCGCGTCTGGTTGAGCCCGAGAAAAGCCATATAGGCCAGAGCGATAACAACCAGCGGCACCACCCCGGGTTTCTGCCCCTGACACCGAAAAATGAAGAGCCCCAGCAGCGCCAGCGCCCCTGTCGCATGGGCGGCCATGATCGGTGTATCCCACAACCCCGGCGTGGCAATCCGCAATCCCGGCACCGGTTCAAGGACCCAGTAGAAATACGCAATGGAGGCGATGGCTCCCAATGCGCCAACTACAGCACTGCCTGCCAGCAGTTGCTCCAGCGACCAGCGCGAGCCCTGCGCTGCCAGCACAACGCCCAGGAGTGTCAACAACACATAAAAGGGCATCTTGGCCTTTTCCAGATGGTCTCCCTTGAGCAGTACAATCAGCAGTGTCCATGCTGCCAATGCCGCGAACAGGAGCATTTCCGGGTGCTTCAATTTCTTGCGAAAGTCACCCAGACACAGCGCCAACAGCGTAGGCAAGCAGAGAAATACATAGAGCAACTGGTGATAGTGCTTGTCGCTCGTTATCAACCACGGCACACAGAGAAAGATCAACAGACCGATAGCCGCCCAACGCGCCAACACCTCCTGACGCAAAACCAGACCTTTCAGCAATTCAACGCTCCTGTCGGATAATTCGTGCAGCCGCTCGCTGCAACTGGGCCTGGTCGGCATTCTTCCAGTCACCCTGCACGCAGTACTCCGCGGCCATATAGCTTAGGAAGTGTTCGCGGATACACGCTTCCAGCGGCCAGTCGGGGAAAATCCGTGCGATCTCCATCAGCTCGGCGGCGGAGTCCGCATGCATCACCAACCCTGGAATATTGAAGAACGCCTGCCCGAGAGTCAGCACCGGCTTGCCCAGTAACAGACTCTCCAGGCCGACAGTGGAATTGAGAGTAATCACGAACTCGCTGGACTGAATCAGCTCTTGGGTACTGTTGCCGTTGGCGAACAGCAACCGCTCATGGCAACGCTGATGCAACTGAGGATAGGATTCGCGACTGGATGGATGCTCCTTGAACACCACGATCATGCCGGTTTCGGCTGCAAGCCGCTCGCCGAGAGCGAACAGTTCGCACATATTGCCCACCCAAGGTGAAAACAGGCGAACCTGAGTATCGCGATCATCCTGGAATGGGATGAACACGAAATGCTCGGGCAACTCAATGGGCTCAACTCCTGTCGAGCGTGGCTTGCGCGGCACCAGAGTGGTCTGGGCTGTAGCAGCATCAGCCGGAGCTTGATAACGGCGATAGAACTCGGCTTCGCGCGGTACCGAGTTATGAAAGTTGACGCCCTGGGGATCGAGTGTGGTGGTATTAGGCAACAGACCATTTTCGAAGAAAAAAGTCCGACAGCCGACCGGCAGAACCGAGCGCAGCAACTGGCAGTAGCGATGGGAGCCATTCCACATGATTACCGTCGTCGGCTGTTCGCGCTCCACCAGCGCCAAGGCCCGCAGGCCGACCCAGGCCAACTCCAGACGCAGCAGCAGACGAAAGAAAACGCCTTCGTACTTGCGCTTGACCCTTCGCTCTTGGCACTTCTCTTCGAGCAAGTGCGCCCAATCGATACGTTTGAGAATGCGCGGCAACTGCCAAGGTCGCGGCCAGGGCATCCTGCCGGGTACTATCACTTTGCCTCTGAGTTCGGTCTCATCGAGCAGACGCTGGAAATAGAGACTCTGGTGCTTGGCCAGAGAGAAGAACAACATACGGCTCGATGAGCCTCCCTGTGAATTTGGTTCGGCACTGCCGGCAATATGCTCAACGTGACGCATAGAACGATGGGGCATTGGGTTTTTGGTAGCGAGCAAGGGGTGGCGCTCGATGCTGGAAGACAAGTCGCCCCCATCCAGCAAGGCTGTCAGCGCCTGCTGATTCATCGGCAGCCCCAACACGCCATGTGCCAGATGGAAGCAAGCGAACGTCCGCGCCTGGCTCGCGGCCCCGGCATAATCGTCCATTACCTCGGCCACACGAGCCTGCAGCGCGCTGATGCTATCCACCACCGAGCCGAAGAAACGCTCCTGGCCGAAGATGTCGCGATCCTTGCTGAGGTTGCAATACAACACAGGTCGGCCGGCCAGGCCTGCCTCTATCACCGCATTGGACATGATATTGACCACCAGCGAGGCCTGGGCCAACGCTTCAGCCAGGCCACAGGTCGGCGCCAGCACCTTCAGATTGTCGAGTTCGGCGGCGGCCTCCTGCCAAAAGGGTCCCTGACTGCGCGGATGCATCTTGATCAGCACCTGGTAGTCCGGATTCGCGGCCGTCCAGTCACGCAGCATCTCGTAAGTGCGCCGGTAGCCTGGTTCCTTTTCCTTATCCGGGCCGATACCGAGGATTAGCATCACACGGTTCTCGGCTTGGGCCAACGGCAGGTCGAAGGCGCTGTCGATCATATGCGAGCCAACCAGCACCGCTGTCGAGTTACCGAAGCGCAGCTCACGCGCCTGCAGGGCTTCGAGCGAACTCTGGCCGAACAGAAAGTTGTAGTCATAGTCGTTCATGCCCAGGCGCTGCGAATGTTCCACCGTGGTCGCGTGGGCCAGGTGCACCAGCAGGCGCTGACGGGCATTCAGTGAAAGGCGCAGGAACGGTGCGTAGAGGCTGCCATTGCGGTCGTTGAGCAAAATGCGCGGCTGATGGTGCTCTACCAGCCATTCGGCGTAGGCAGCATGGCCGAAGTAACGGGTTGGCACACTGCACGGCGGACGTTTGAGCATGCGCAGGCGGAGAATGGTCCTTGGCTCCTCAAGGGCCGTTTCCACCAGGGTATGGCCACTCGAGCGCAGCCCCTCGATCAGCAGTTTCTTGCGCTGGAACTTGATCACCTTGGGCGCCGACTGCAACAGCAGAAAATCGCAGGGTTCGGCCATCACAGCGGCGGCCAGGCGGCGCTTGGCGCGCTGACCGAACAACCAGTCGCCGGTCTGCTCGCGGGCGAAACGCAAGGCGCTGCCGATCAGGCTATAGCGCGCGCGCAACAACAGCCAGCGATAGCGATCCAGGGAGCGTGCCTTGGCAGCCCAAGGGTTATTGGTGTCGTCCAGTAACATGGCAACCTTAGCGCAGGGCGATAAGTAAGATGGTGCGCAAAGGGCCATATTAATGGACTCTGCGAATATTGACAGCATTGGAGTGTCGTTCCAGCCGAACTTCATGGGATTAGCCCGCCGAACTGTTGGCGTAGTTGAAATCCCTCAGTTCAAGTCACGGCTATCGCGTGGTTGCGCTGGTCGCGCCCGAAAACACAGTCACCCTTAACGTTTTCCCCAAGCGAGTTTCTTCACCGATAGTCTCTTGCACCAGCATGAGACACGCCATCATATCGAACTGCATTACTGTCCATGTACTTTCGCCGCGAGTCGAAGCCCCCTTTCGTCAGGTCGATCGCAAAACAATCAGGGATAGACCAAGATATTGATATTGCTGAGCTTCCGCTTATGGCCGATCTCTGCCTTTCGCCACCGGCAGCTCTGGGTCGACTACAGCCCATCACGATAGAAAATTACCAGCCAATTGCGGAATACATTCAAAAAATTGCGGAACACTTCACTTTTTCGAAGGCAATAAAAAACCCCGTAGATCACTGATCTACGGGGCTATTTATAGTGGAGGCCGAGGTCGGAATCGAACCGGCGTAGGCGGATTTGCAATCCGCTGCATAACCATTTTGCTACTCGGCCTCAAAACATTTGCTGTCAGGTAGCACAACATCAAATGCGTAAAAACTTGGAGTGTGAAGCACTACTACACTTCGCTATCCCCTTGAAAACATTCAGCTTTTTCAGCCGTCAGTGCTTTCGATGGCGTGAATTATGTACTGATTTCTTGAGGCTGGCAACCCCTTGATTTCAAAAAAAAATCTGGCGCCAGGTTTGCGGATTGCGTCGAACATCAACGACAGACGGATGACTTATGAGGTATCGCTCGATACCCTTGCCTGCCCGTCGCCTGACGGTTTCCAGTTAATATCCCATTTCACCCAGACGAGCATGCCATGAAATCCCCCGCAGGTTTGCTGCTGTCGGCTATCGAGCTGGACCGTGCCAGTGCGATTCCCCTGTACCGCCAACTGTATCTGCAGATTCGCAAACAGATACTCAACGGCAGAATCCAAGGGGGCGTGCGCCTGCCGTCGACCCGGACCTTGAGCAACGAGTTGGGGTTATCGCGGATCACCATTCTCAATGCTTTCGATCAGTTGATTGCCGAAGGTTTTCTGGCCTCGCGCACCGGCGCCGGCACGTATGTCGGCACTGAGTGGGAAAGCCGGGGTATCGAGGACGAGCAACAGCCCCAGCCGCCACGCCTGTCAGACCTGAGCCAGTCGATGCTATCGCTGCGCAGCGATCATTTTCGCGGGGTGTCTTATACCGATTGGGACCCTACGACCCCAACCTCTTTCCTGCCCAGCCACAGCACCTATGAGGCATTCCCGCAGGCGATCTGGCGGCGCCTGATGAACCGTCACCTGCTCAAGCCAACCAAAGCCATTCTGGGTTATGGCGAGTTGCAAGGTTTGCAGGCGTTCCGCGCAGCGATTGCCGAATACGTCTTCGATGCACGCGGCATCGATTGCGATGCCGGACAAGTGGTGATCGTTTCCGGCGCGCAGCAAGCATTCAACCTGTTGGGCATGCTGCTGCTCAATCCGCAGGACAGCGTCTGGATGGAGGACCCGGGGCACATCGCCGCGCGCATTGCCCTGCAAGCCCAAGGCGCTCAGGTGGTCCCGTTGCGTATCGATGAACAGGGGATCGATGTCCAGCAAGGCCTGACCGAGCGCCCTGATGCCCGCCTGGTGTTTTGTACGCCTTCACGCCAGCATCCGCTGGGTGTCACCCTCAGTTATGCGCGACGCCAGGCACTCATCGATTGGGCTGCGGAGCACCAGAGCTGGATCATCGAGGACGATTGCGACAGTGAGTTTCGCTACAGTGGCCGCCTCCTCCCGGCGCTGTATGCCATGGACCAGATGGCCCGGGTGATCTACGTCGGAACGTTCAGCAAAGTGCTCTTTCCGTCACTGCGCCTGGGTTACGTGATTCTGCCGCAGGCGCTGGTCGAACCCTTCTGTACCCTGCGCGCAGTCATGGATCGCAGCCCGCCCACGCTGCTTCAGGCGACGACGGCGGACTTCATGGGCGAAGGCCACTTCCTGGGGCACATCCGCCGCATGCGTGCGCTGTACAAGGCGCGCCAGCAAGCATTGATCGAACAGCTTGAACAACAGATCGGCAGCTTTTTCAGGATCACTCCGACGGATGCCGGCATGCACCTGATCGCCTGGCTACCCCCGGAACTCAGCGACACCGACATCGCCCGGCAACTGGCCCGGCACAACATTCACACCTACGCCTTGAGCGACTACCGCATCAAGCATGCCTTGGCGCCAGCTCTGTTGATCGGCTTTGCCGGCACGCCTGAAAACCAGGCCCGCGAACGTGTCGAAGCGCTGGCCAATGCCTTGCGCACATTGGGTTATCTGCCACCGACCGCTTGATGTGAGACAAGTGGCCTTATCAATTAACTGATAATGGATCTATCGAGAGTTCCTGACTGGCGCGATAAAGGCACGGTGTCTGAACCAGGAACGACTCTAATGAACAATAAGATCCAGGAACGATTCAACGCCTTGCTGAGCCATAAGGTGGTCGAACACGGCGCAGTTCCCGCGCTGACCGATGCCCTGGCCCGGCGGCTGCTTGAGCGTCTCGGCCAAATGCGGCTGTTTGCCCATGCTTACCCGCTACTGACCAACCTCACCCACGGTCGTGTTACCCCTGCCGACCTGCTGGATTTCGCCTATCGCCACGAGCTGCAAGGCCTGAGCCTGCACTTGCTCGACGGCGAGGAAAACAGCCTGAGCCAAATGTCATCCGTGCAGCTCCAGGCGTTCGCTGCCAAGGCCAAAGCGCTTGAGCTGGATCTGCACCTGGAAATCAGCAGCACGCGGAAAAAAGACGTCGACCAGGTGATTGCCATCGCCAGAACCCTGGGCGTGCGCAACATCCGTGTCTACTCACGTTACGAGGGCACGCTGTCGCACGTCATGGGCGTGATCGAAACCGATCTGCACTACCTCGCGCAGCAGGCTGACGAGCACGATCTGTTTTTTGATTTCGAACAGCATGAAGAACTCAAGAGCAACGAGATCGCGCAGCTGCTCAACCGTCTCAACCACCCTCGCCTGCACGCACTGTTCGACTTCGGCAACATGATCAATGCCTGCGAACAGCCCTTGCAGGCCCTGCGCACCATGGCGCCGCACATCCGCCAGACACACCTCAAAGGTGTACGCATCGTCCCCGAGCAAAACGGTTTCGGTCATTACGGTGTCCTGCAGGGCAGCGACGAAGACGATCTGCCCAGCGCCCGCATGCTGTTCGAGCTATTGATGCTCGGCGAATCCACCCCACAGGTGATCGCGTTCATTCTCGAGCAGGAAAACCACTACGTGGCCCCGGCCTTCCGCCAGAGCACTGAAGCGGCCGACCCGTTTATTGCCTACCGGGAAATGAGCGAAACGCCGCTCCCGAACGGTTACTCCCTTGAGCGAATGCTGGCCGATGAACACCGCTGGGCGAACAACCAGGTCGCCTATGTCCGTAGCGTGCTGGCCGAATTGCGCACCCTGGCCGAACTGACGCTGGCCCCCCCTTCCAACGCGTGAACCTGACGACCCGATTACGCCCGGAGAACAATAATGACAATTCAAAACAAGGCCAAATGGCTCAGATTCCTGATCCTCGTTCTTGGTGGCGGCACCATCTACAAGCTGGCGAACCTCAAGGATGCCTTCTATGTGCCCATGCAGGAATTCATGGGCTTGAGCCACACCGAGATCGGTGTTCTGCTGAGTGCCAACGCGATTATCGCCACCGCCCTGTTTGTGGTCGGTGGCCTGCTCGCCGATCGCTATGACACGCGCAAACTGATCCCCCTCGGCCTGATCGGCACCGGTGGACTGGGGTTGTACCTGGCGACCTTTCCACCGTTCAGCAATCTGTTGATCGTGTTCAGTCTGTTGGCCGTGTGTGCCGACTGCCTGTTCTGGCCATCGCTGCTCAAAGCCATCCGCAACCTGGGTGACGATCAGGAGCAAGGCCGGTTGTTCGGCCTGCTCGAAGGCGGACGTGGCGTGGTTGATACGCTGGTGGCCTTTTCCGCACTGGGCGTTTTCGTCGCCATGGGTTCGGGTGAAACCGGCCTGAAGTCTGCGATTCTGTTCTACTCGGTCATCGACATTCTGGCCGGCACCCTGACCTTCTTCCTGCTCAAGGGCGGTAACGCACCGTCGGTGGCCAAGCCGAAGAATGGTCTGGTGAACCTGATGGAAGCGATCAAGGTACCGGGAATCTGGCTGGTCAGCCTCAACGTGTTCATGGTCTACATCGTCTACTGCGGCCTGACTTACTTCATTCCTTACCTCAAGGAAATGTACGGATTGCCCGTGGCATTGGTGGGCGCCTACGGCATCATCAACCAGTACTTCCTGAAGATCCTCGGCGGGCCGGCCGGCGGTTTCATTGCCGATAAACAGTTCAAGAGCACCAGCCGCTACCTGAAGTGGGCATTCCTGGCGCTGCTACCACTGATGGGCGTGATCATGCTGATTCCGAAAAGCCCGGGCTTCATCTATGCGGGCATGGCCGCGACCCTGTCCTTCGCCCTGATCGTGTTCTCCATGCGCGGCGTGTTCTGGGCCCCCATGGGTGAAGTCGGCATTCCCCAGCACATCACCGGCTCGGCCTTCGGCATCGGCTGCCTGATCGGCTATGCACCGGGCATGTTTGCCTACGTCATCTATGGTTCGATCCTCGACCACTTCCCCGGCCAGCAGGGTTACAACTATGTCTTCACGCTGATGAGCATACTGGCCATTGCGGGCTTCATGGTGTCCAGCCTGCTCTATAAAGCAGTGCGCAATAAATCCGTAACCGCTGGCGAGATGAGCACTGCGCAGGCCTGATCGTGCCTTCGAGTTAACGTAAACCCTGAATAACGCGCAGACACAAAAACGCCACTCTATTGAGTGGCGTTTTGCGTTGTTCATGGATCGCCTATGCGATCAGGTAATGTTTGGCGATACACACAATCTAGGCAGCACCGAAGGTGCTCGCTAGACTCGCCACCCACCCAGGAAAGGACTCTCCATGAATAACGAGAATCGCGTCGTCACCGGTATTGCTCCCTTGAGCTATGCAAGACTATGGCGAGCAGTAAAGTTCGAAAGTTTATCGATTGTCGCTCTGCTGTTCGCTCTGTTTTTTACAAGCGGCTATGTCTATCTGGAAGTGATCAACAGTAAGTTAGGCGTACCCGTTACACGACTAGGGTTTGACAGCTATATGTATGCGGTATATGGCGGTGTCAATATCCTGATCATATTCACCGCCCTCCTCATTGCAATCGCAGCAGTGGCCGTATTCTCAACGATGATGCATTTCTTCGAGAACCCCGACCGCGCCTCACCTTCAGTAAATCCTAATCCCGAGAGTCGTGGTTACAGACTGGCGCTATGGCTGGAAAAGCGTTTCAAAAGATCCAGAGAACCCGTCATTGCCTCGTTGCTGATCAGCCTGGTCGCCCTTGGATTCTGGAGTATCTGGAAGATGACGGTCTCCCAATCGATAGAACGCGCCGAACTGGCCGCGTACAACGAACTGCGTCAGTGCACACCATCGTCCGTTCAACTCAACAGCCTGGATCTTGTGACCGGCTGCATCGTCGGAGAAAGCGATGATGTGCTTTATCTGGTGGAAAAACGAAGCGAAGGAAAAGAAGGCATTGTGTTTGAGAAACGGCAGGTCCCTAAAGTCAGAATCCGTATGGTCACGGGTACTGACACTCTGAAAAAGCCGGACTGACCTCCATCAAAATCCTTGAGGGTACGGTTTTCCCGAATGAGGAGAGATGTACGGCGTCGACAATGCGTTATCTACTGCTACCCGCAAAACCCGTATTTCGAGGTACTCATTGATCTACTTGAAATTCGTGGCTGCGGGTAGCTTTTTTCGAGACGAAAAAAAAGAGGCCTAAGCCTCTTTTCTTCTGGTTTCGCAGCACTCAACAGAGAACCGAAAAACAATATTTGGAGCGGGAAACGAGACTCGAACTCGCGACCCCGACCTTGGCAAGGTCGTGCTCTACCAACTGAGCTATTCCCGCGTCTTGGTGTGGCGCATTCTATAGAATCCAGAAGCCCCGTCAACCCCTTGATTCAAAAAAGTTTTATTTCTTTTCCACGTCGGTCTTCAGATGCGGCCAAGCGGCCCGCAAGTATTGGACCATGGACCACAACGTCAGCCCGGCGGACACCATCAGCAACGCATAGCCCATCAGAACCCAGAAGCTGAAGTTCGATGGATTGGCCAGCAGGATCACCAGCGCCAGCATCTGCGCAGCCGTTTTCCATTTGCCCAGATTCGATACGGCGACGTGGGCACGGGCACCGAGTTCGGCCATCCATTCGCGCAGTGCCGAGACGACAATCTCGCGACCGATGATGACGGCGGCGGGTAGCGTGAGCCACAAATTGCCGTGCTCCTGCACCAGCAAAACCAGGGCAACAGCAACCATCAGCTTGTCGGCAACCGGATCGAGAAAAGCCCCGAACGGCGTGCTTTGCTCCAGACGGCGGGCCAGATACCCGTCCAGCCAGTCGGTGGCAGCAGCGAAAGCAAACACCGAGGCAGATGCCATGTAGCTCCACTGATAAGGCAAGTAGAACAGCAAAATGAAGATCGGTATGAGCAGAACGCGTAGAACGGTAATCAGATTAGGGATATTCATCGGCACAACTGGCTACGAGGTGAGGGGGGCATTCTACTCGCTGTGCAGATTTGCATAAATCAACTCTGCGAGCTTTTTACTGATCCCGGGGGCTTTGGCAATTTCTTCGATGCTGGCACGAGACAGCTCCTGCAATCCACCAAAATGTTTCAACAAGTCACGCCGACGTGTAGGTCCAACGCCAGCCACGCCCTCTAGTGTAGACGTCCGACGCGTTTTTCCGCGACGGGCGCGGTGCCCGGTAATTGCAAAACGGTGGGCTTCGTCCCGGATCTGCTGAATCAGATGCAATGCCGGCGAGTCGCCGCGCAAGGTGAATTCATGGGCAGCATCATTGAGATAGAGGGTTTCGAAGCCTGCCTTGCGCGTCGCACCCTTGGCCACACCCAACAAGATCAGATCGGGTACGGCCAACTCGTTGAGCACATCGCGAGCCATGGACAACTGACCTTTACCACCGTCCACCAGAAGGATGTCCGGCAACTTGCCCTCCCCGTCCTTCAATTTGCTGAAGCGTCGAGTCAACGCCTGGTGCATTGCCGCGTAATCGTCGCCTGGCGTAACGCCTTCGATGTTGTAGCGACGGTAGTCGGATTTGATCGGGCCTTCGGGTCCAAAGACCACGCAGGACGCCACGGTCGCTTCACCGCTGGAGTGACTGATGTCATAACACTCAAGGCGCTGCGGCGGCTCGTCCAGCTTCAGGACTTCTGCCAGCGCTTCAAAGCGAGCGGCGACATGCTGGCGGTTGGCCAGGCGAGCACCCAACGCCTGCTCGGCATTGGTCACCGCCAGTTGCTGCCAACGCGCCCGCGTCCCGCGCACCCGATGGCTGATGGTCAGCTCCCGACCGCGCAGCTCATCGATGGCGGTGATCAGTGTCGGAAAGTCGTCGTGAACCACGTTAACAATCAATTCACTGGGCAAATCGCGCTCGGGACTGGTGATGTAGTACTGACCCAAAAAAGCAGCCATGACTTCGGAAACGTCTTCCTCGATACCCACTTGGGGGAAGAAGTTCTTGCTCCCGAGCACCCGCCCGCCCCGCACACTGATCAGATGGACACAGGCGCCGCCCGGGTTGACGAAGGCTGCGATCACATCGACGTCGCCCGTTCCGCCTTCCATGCTCTGCTGATCCTGAACCCGGCGAAGCAAGGCGATCTGATCACGCAACTCGGCGGCGCGCTCGAACTCCAGATTGACCGCGGCGTCTTCCATCCCGGCGGACAACTCATCGGTCAGCGCATTGCTGCGCCCCTCAAGGAACATCACCGAGTGCCGCACATCTTCCGCATAGACCTCGGGCTCAACCAGACCGACACAGGGAGCTTTACACCGTTTGATCTGGTATTGCAGGCATGGACGCGTCCGGTTCTTGTAATAACTGTCTTCGCATTGGCGAACAAAAAACGTCTTTTGTAACAGGCTCAAGCTTTCGCGAATGGCCCCCGCGCTGGGATAAGGCCCGAAATACTTGCCCTTACCCTTTTTCGCGCCGCGATGAATGCTCAGACGTGGAAAGTCACCGTCCGAGAGATAGACATAAGGATAGGATTTGTCGTCGCGCAACAGGATGTTGTAGGGCGGCCGCCACTCTTTGATCAGCGTCTGCTCAAGCAGCAAGGCTTCGGTTTCGTTGGCCGTGATGGTCGTTTCGACTTGCGCGATACGCGCCACCAAAGCGGCGGTCTTGGGGGCAAGGCCCGATTTGCGAAAGTAACTCGAGAGGCGATTTTTGAGGTTTTTGGCTTTACCGACGTAAAGCAGCCGCGCCTCGCTATCGAACATGCGGTACACGCCGGGACGCCCACTGACCGTTGACAGAAAGGCGCTTGGATCAAAGGTTTCGGTCATTTTCAGAGGCTGGCGTCAACCATTCCGTGTCGAACCGCCAACAGCGTCAACTCGACATCACTGCTGATCGAAAGCTTTTCGAAGATGCGGTAACGGTAGGTGTTCACGGTTTTTGGGGAGAGGCACAGTTTGTCGGAAATGATCTGCACTTTCTGGCAACCGACAATCATCAATGCGATCTGGATTTCTCGCTCCGACAGGGCATCGAAGGGAGAATCGTTGGTCGGCTGAAAAGATTTGATGGCCAGTTGCTGTGCAATCTGCGGGCTGATGTAGCGTTGTCCGGCAAACACCAGGCGAATGGCCTGGACCATTTCCGGCAACCCGGCGCCCTTGGTCAGGTAGCCCGCGGCACCGGCTTGCAACAGCCGTGTAGGAAACGGGTCTTCCTCACAGACGGTCACCGCGACGACTTTGATGTCCGGATGGCTGCGCAACAATTTTCGGGTGGCTTCAAGACCGCCAATACCGGGCATCTTGACGTCCATCAACACCACATCGGGTTTCAGCTCACGCGCCTTGATCAGGGACTCTTCACCCGATTCAGCCTGGCCGACCACTTGCAGGCCATCGATGTCAGCCAGCATTCGTGTAATGCCTGTACGAACGAGATCATGGTCATCGACTACTAGCACCCTAATCAAGCAGACACCTCGCAATATGGTCTTATTGGGTTGCCAGACACCTTAGCAAAAAGCGACTGGCAGACCTAGCGGAAAGCGTCAGATAAAAAGTTTCAATTCATCTTCAAACGCTTGTCGCAGACGCCAGGCGTCTCGCGCCTGTACAGGCACTCAAGTGATAGAAGTCGCCAACGACGATCGATAGCAATTTCTGATTGAATCTGCGTACCGGCCTCTAGTAAGCTCGGCGCATCCATTGGAGACACGTCATGCTCAACACCCTTTCACAGCTTCGTACCGCCAGCGCCCTGCGCTCGGTTGCGGCTGCCCGGGTAAATGACGCTTGTGCCCCGATCAGCTTTTATTTTGGGTATTGGTTTAGCCACTGGCGCGCCTGATACCCACACGGCGCCCACTTCAAACGGGTCGCCACCAGAGATTTCTCAACCCCCGGTCGGCCTCCCGACCGGGGGTTTTGTTTTTTCAGCCCTGTCATTTTTAGCGACACACCAGACATTCAGAGGATCAACGCAATGAACTACACCACTTATTACCGTTACGACAGTTTTACCGCCTGGCGATTTACCACCCTCCGCTCGGGACAGCCTGCCGCCTCCGATCGGTCACCCACAGGTGGCAAGCACATACACGCAGCCGATCCGGCCAATTGTCGAACACCCCAGTAGGGCCGATTGCGCGGGTATGACCCCGCCTTCAGCCCAGGAAGCCATTCATATGAACTCCTCCGTCTGCGCACTACCGCTGTCCACACTGAGCCCGGCCAATGAAGCGCTGACCTCGCGCCTGCCCAGCTCATTGCAACTCAAACAGCAACTTCCTCTGAGCAATGCGTTGATCCATCAGGTCAATGCGCACCGCCAAGCGGTTCGCGCGATCCTTAACGGTGAAGATTCCCGTCTTTTGGTCATCGTCGGCCCTTGCTCGATTCACGATCCCGAATCAGCTCTTGAATACGCTGGCAAGCTTGCCCGCCTGGCCACTGAAGTCAGCGACCAGATGTTGTTGGTGATGCGTGCCTATGTCGAAAAACCCCGTACCACTGTCGGCTGGAAAGGCCTGGCCTACGATCCGCGACTGGATGGCAGCGATGACATGGCTGGCGGCCTGACGCTGTCCCGTGAACTGATGCGTGAAATGCTCCGTCTGGGCCTGCCGGTTGCTACCGAGCTGTTGCAACCGATGGCAGCCGGCTACTTTGACGATTTACTCAGTTGGGTAGCCATTGGGGCCCGTACGACCGAATCGCAGATCCACCGGGAAATGGCCAGCGGCCTGAGCATGCCGGTCGGTTTCAAGAACGGCACCGACGGTGGCGTTGGTGTGGCCACTGATGCCATGCGTTCGGCCGCCCATCCGCATCGGCATTTTGGTGTCGATAGCCAAGGCCACCCGGCGATCATTCAAACGCCCGGTAATGCAGATACTCATTTGGTACTACGTGGCGGCCATCGTGGACCGAACTACGATCGCGCCAGTGTCGCCCAGGTGCACAGCGATCTGACTCGATTGAAAATTCCCGCCCGGATCATGGTCGATTGCAGCCATGCCAATAGCGGCAAGGACCCATTGCGCCAACCTGCTGTGTTCGATGATGTCCTTGAACAGCGCTTGCAAGGTGACCATTCACTGATCGGCATGATGATCGAAAGTCATTTGTTCGAGGGATGCCAACCCCTGGGTTCGTCAATGCAATACGGGGTGTCCGTCACCGATGGCTGCCTTGGCTGGACCGATACGGAACACCTGTTGCGCCGGGCCGCAGATCGACTGCGAGCGTAAACACTGATGCCCCGTCATCCAGCCTCATACCGAGCACTGGATGACGGCTACGGATTCTTACCCGATTTGCGGTTGCACCTGCACCAACGTCACGTCCGATTGCTGACTGCTATCGTCGAGGCGTTCGACCTGGTAGGAAACTCGAATCGTTGAGCCCGAATGCTCCCTCCAAAACCGGTAAGGAACAATGAACACCACGGCTTGACCGGCTGTTTCCCTCGTTATTTCGCGATCGTCGCGGTGAAAGAAATCGTCCCCGTCGCATTTCAGGTAAACCAGTTCGCCATCTTCGGCTTGGGCATCTTCGATCACGATGGTTACGCCATCCAGCGTGTCCTGAAGATCAAGCCAACCTTCCTCAGCTTCCAGCACGACAGGTGATGCAAGCGCACCCCGCTCCAGGCTGCCGATCAACAGCTGTGCTGGCTCCGAATAAAGGTGTGCCTGGCCTTGTTGTTTAACGCAGTAACCGAACGTCACCGTGGCACCGAGATTGGGCGTTACAAATTCCGGGCCGACCCAGAATGACAGCTCACCCCCCACGGCAAACGCCTCGACTTTCAGCACATCACTGAAACTGGCCTCGGGCGTAACACCCGACCAAGTGAACAGAACCCAGTCTCCCGCGACCATTCGTGCGTAAGGCCTGATGGTGACGAGCGCTCCTTCCCCTACCCGCTCAGGATCGAGTGTTCCGCCAACAGCGTCATTCGCCGTCGCTGGCAGCAGATCAGACCTGATATCGCCCACACTCAGTTGTAAAACACCGGAATGCACCGGTTCGGCGAAGCGTGCAGTGCTGAGTGCGTAATGGATTTCGAGGGAACCCCCATCCAGTGCCGCAATATGCCTGTCGCTGATAGTGAAGACTATTTCTTCGCCCACCCTGCTCTCACTGACGAATCGCGAGACTTGGTACTTGTAAGCAAGGCCATCCGTATCCAGGCCTGCCCAGGTCAACAGCAGTTTGTCGCCACACGCCATACCGGGATAAGGCCCCACTTTGACCACTGCCTTTCTATCCGCCGGATTCAACACGCCGTTTTGCGCTTGTACCAATTGAGGAAGGGGTAAGTGTGGCTGCGTGACAATAAGGGGATCGGTTTCGTGAGTACTCATTCTTTCTCTCCAGTCCTTGGAATAACGCCGATCGGTTGGCCGGCTTCGAATGACGACTATTGAACCCCACGCCTTTCAATTGTGATGTCGGGCGCTCGCGCTGTTTTGCTCGGAAAATCGACGTTTGCAAAGTAGGCATTTGCGTTGGAATGAGCGCTGTCGAGCCATATAGACGTCCAGATAATCCGACCAAGACCGCAAATACATGCGTGTTTTCATACCGGATCTATACCGTTTTCATCGGTTTTCAGCGGACTTTTCATACATCGCGCCAGCGTTGAGTGTTTTAGAGTGAAGCGCACTGCACCTCCCACGAACTGCTGCGAAAAGGTACGAACATGCAACGGAATGCAAACACCTGCCACCCAATCCTGCTGATCCATGGTCTGTTCGGAGTCGAACGAATCGGCAAATTCGAACTCTTCCATGACATCAAACAGGCCCTGCGAAACAGCGGCGCAAGGGTATTCGTGCCGCAACTGTCAGCCATTCACAGCAATGAAGTTCGTGGCGACCAGCTACTGGCGCAAATCGAGCGCGTACTGGAAGGAACAGGCGCAAGTAAAGTCAACCTGATCGGACACAGTCAGGGCGCACTCGCTGCACGCTATGCTGCAGCGGTTGCGCCAGGCAGGGTCGCTTCGGTGACGTCGGTCAGCGGGCCGAATCACGGTTCGGAACTGGCTGATTTCCTGCGCAAGGCGCTGACACCCGGGCGCTTGCCGGAACAAGTTGCCGAGGCGGTCGTGACCTTGTTTGCCGACTTCCTGGCAACCCTCAGCAACGACCATTACCTGGCGCGCAACGCAGTCGCTGCACTGAATGCCCTGACCACCGAAGGCGTAGGCGCCTTCAACGACAAGTACCCACAGGGTTTACCCAAAACCTGGGGTGGCGAGGGTCGAGAGCTGGTCGATGGCGTTCGCTATTACTCATGGAGCGGTGTCCTTCAGCCCAATGTGCTCGCCGAAGGTGTTAACGCGCTCGACCCGTTCCACACCCTGTGCCGCGCCTTTTCCCGCTACTTCATCACCGAAGCCGATCAGAACGATGGCATGGTCGGACGCTTCAGTTCCCATTTGGGCACGGTGATCCGCTCCGACTACGCCCTGGATCATCTGGACACTATCAGCCAGCCGGCGGGTCAACTGCGCACGAACATCGATCCGGTTGAACTGTTTGTGGAGCATGCCGAACGCTTGAAAGAGGTCGGCCTGTGACAAACACCTTGCTCCGGGTCCCGCGCAGGTTGGAACTTTTGAGGAGAAATAGCGCCCTGAATCCGGTAGGCTCAGCACTTTGCAAAACACTGAATGGAGAATTTTCCCATGGCTAAAGCCACTGCCCGTCACATCCTTGTTGCCAGCGAAGACAAGTGCAACGAACTCAAGGCCCAAATCGAAGGCGGCGCCGACTTCGCCGACGTTGCCAAGGCTAACTCCACTTGCCCATCCAGCCGCCAGGGCGGTGACCTCGGTTCGTTCGGTCCAGGCCAGATGGTCAAGGAATTCGACACCGTTGTTTTCAGCGCGCCAATCAACGTCGTGCAAGGCCCGGTGAAGACCCAGTTCGGTTACCACCTGCTGGAAGTGACCAGCCGCCAGGACTGATCAACGCTTGAGTTTTTCGCACAACGGCCCGCCATTTGGTGGGCCGTTGTGTTTCAGGTACGTTAATACGGCTGGCGAGGGACGCGCCGCTAGCGTACAAATCATCGTTTATCCCCCCGGCTTTAAGGCTGACAATGCGACTGGCTTTCCCTATTTTATTGTTCACTGCCGTGGCCCTGCTGTTGGGCGCCGTTGGTGTGAACGCAGCGCCGCAACACGCAATGACCGTCTACGGCGAACCGGCCAAGTACCCAGCCGGTTTCAGTCATTTTGCCTACACCAACCCGCAGGCCCCCAAGGGCGGCACGATGCGTCGTTCAGCGATTGAAATCGGCCACTTCGACCATGTCCTGCCCTACATCGATAAAGGCATCGGCGTCACACAGATCGATGGTTTGCTGTATTCACCGCTGGCCCAGCGTTCACTGGACGAGCCCTACACGGTGTACGGTCTGGTGGCGCAGAAGATGGAGCGTTCCGATGACCGCCTGTCCCTGCGCTTCTACCTCAATCCCAAGGCGCGTTTTGCCGACGGCAAGCCCATCACCGCCGAAGACGTGCGCTATACCTTCGACCTGCTGATGACCCAGGGCAGCCTGCGCTATCGCACTCAATTCGCCGACGTCAAAGGCGTCGAAGTGGAATCGCCACTGGTCGTTCGCTTTGACTTCAAGAACAACGAAAACCGCACCCTGCCCCTCGACATCGCAACCTTGCCGGTGTTTCCCGAGCATTGGTGGAAGACCCGGGATTTTGCCGGCGGTGGCGGTTATGAACCGCCGCTGGGCAGCGGCCCCTATAAAGTAGGCAAAGTCGATTCGGGTCGCAGCATCACGTTCGAGCGCAACCCCGATTGGTGGGGCAAGGAGTTGTCCGTCAGCCGCGGCTTGTACAACTTCGATCATTTCAGCCTCGAGTATTTCGGTGATACCGACGTCGCGCGCCAAGTCCTGCGCGGTGGCGCCTACGACTACAACCGTGAGTTTTCCGCCACCGGTTATTCCATCGGCTACGAAAGCCCGGCCTTGAGCGACGGTCGCCTGCAAAAAGCCCACCTCGCCACCGAGGCGCCGCAACCGTCTCAAGGCTTCGTGTTCAACCTGCAAAAGCCGATGTTCCAGGACCGTCGGGTACGTCAGGCGCTGGTGATGCTGTGGGACTTCGAATGGAGCAACCGGCAGATGATGCGCAACCTGTACATCCGCCAGCAAAGCTACTTCTCCAACACCGACCTCGCCGCCCGGCAACTGCCGGATGCCGGAGAACTGGCGATCCTCGAACCGCTGCGCGGACAGATTCCCGACGAAGTTTTCAGCAAAGTGTTCGAGGCGCCGAAAACCGATGGCAGCGGCGTGATTCGCGACAAGCAACTGCAAGCCCTGGACCTGCTCGAACAGGCCGGCTGGAAACCCGATGGTGATCAACTGGTGAACGCCGACGGTGAACCGCTGAGCTTCACGTTCCTGATCAGCCAGAACGGCATGGACCGTTTGCTGTTGCCCTATAAGCGCACGCTGAAGCAGATCGGCATCGAACTGAATATCCGCCGCATCGACTCATCCCAGTACGTCAATCGCCTGATGAGCCGAGATTACGACATGATCGTCACCGGCTATCCGGTGACCACTTCGCCCGGAGGCGAACTGTTCAATTATTTCGGCTCGGCCGCCGCCACCGACCCCGGCTCCAACAACTACATGGTGTTGAAGAACCCCGCGGTGGACTCCCTGATCGCCGGACTGGTGCGCGCCAACACCCAGGCTGACATGCTGCACTATGCCCATGCCCTCGACCGTGTATTGCAGTGGAATTACTACTGGATTCCCAACTACTACCCGCCTGGCACCTCCACCGTCTGGTGGAACCGCTTTGGCATCCCGAATGTGCAAGCGAGCAATGACGAAGCCATCGAGAGCTGGTGGGAAATGAGCACCACACCGTTGACCAATCAGGAAATGACGGCCGAGCGCATTCGCCGTGGCAGACCCGGAGGACCGCACTGATGTGGGCATACATACTGCGGCGTCTGCTGCTGATCATTCCGACGCTGGTGATCATTCTTCTGGTCAATTTCGTGATCGTCCAGGCCGCACCGGGCGGGCCAGTGGAACAAGCCATCGCGCACCTGCAAGGCATTGGCGGCGCCGCGGTCGGTGGCGGTTCCGGTGACTCCGTGAGCAGCACGTCCCGGGCCAGTCGCGGCCTCGATCCTCAATTGATAAAAGACATCGAAAAACAGTACGGTTTCGACAAACCCGCGCACGAGCGTCTGTGGCTGATGCTCACCAGTTACGCCCGGCTGGATTTCGGCAAGAGCTTCTTTCGTGGCGCCACGGTCACCAACCTGATCCTGGAAAAAATGCCGGTCACCATTTCCCTCGGGCTCTGGGCAACGCTGATCACTTATCTGGTGTCGATCCCGCTGGGCATTCGCAAGGCCGTGCATCACGGCAGCCATTTCGATATCTGGAGCAGCACGGCGATCATCATCGGCTACGCCATGCCGGCGTTCCTGTTTGCCATGTTCCTGATCGTGGTGTTTGCCGGAGGCACCTCGTTGAGCTGGTTCCCGGTTCGCGGACTGGTCTCGGACAACTTCGACTCGTTGTCGACCGTCGGTAAAGTCGCCGATTACTTCTGGCACCTGGTACTGCCGGTGACGGCGCTGGTGATCGGTGGTTTCGCAACGCTGACCATCCTGACCAAAAACTCGTTCCTCAATGAAATCACCCGACAATACGTGGTCACCGCCCGCGCCAAGGGCTTGAGCGAGCGCCGCGTGTTGTACGGCCATGTGTTCCGCAACGCGATGTTGCTGGTGGTGTCGGGGATTCCGCAGGCGTTCATTAGCGTATTTTTTGCCGGCTCGTTGCTGATCGAAGTGATTTTCTCCCTCGATGGCCTGGGCCGCATGAGTTACGAAGCGGCTGTGTCGCGGGACTATCCGGTGGTGTTCGGCTCGCTCTTCATCTTCACCTTGTTCGGGCTTCTGATAAAACTCGTCGGCGACCTCTGCTACACCCTGGTCGACCCGCGTATCGACTTTGCCGCGAGGAACGCCTGATGCTCACGCTTTCCCCATTGGCGCGTCGTCGATTCGAGCGTTTCAAGAAAAACCGTCGTGGCTGGTGGTCGCTGTGGCTGTTTATCGGTCTGTTCGCACTGACCCTCGGCGGCGAACTGATCGCCAACGACAAACCGCTGATCGTCAGTTATCAGGGTCAGTGGTATTTCCCGGCGCTCAAGCGCTACACCGAGCAGGAGTTCGGCGGGCAACTGCCATTCCAGGCCGACTACCGCAGTGATTACGTACAGCAGCTGATTAAAAAGGATGGCGGCTGGCTGCTGTTTCCGCCGATTCCGTTCAGCGACGACACGCCGAATTACGACTTGATCAAACCCGCCCCGAGCCCGCCGACCAGCGTGAACTGGCTGGGCACCGATGACCAGTCACGGGACGTGCTGGCCCGGGTGATTTTCGGTGCGCGGGTGTCGATTCTGTTTGCCTTGATGTTGACGTTTGTCAGCGCCCTGATCGGTATCGCCGCCGGTGCCCTGCAAGGGTATTACGGCGGCTGGGTCGATCTGCTGGGTCAACGATTGCTGGAAGTCTGGTCCGGGTTGCCGGTGCTGTACCTGCTGATCATTTTGTCCGGTTTTGTCGAGCCGAATTTCTGGTGGCTGCTGGGGATCATGGCGCTGTTTTCCTGGCTGGCCCTGGTGGACGTGGTGCGCGCCGAGTTCCTGCGCGGGCGCAATCTGGAATACGTCAAAGCCGCACGGGCACTTGGCCTGAGCGACCGAAAAGTGATCGTGCGACACATCCTGCCCAACGCCATGAATGCGACGCTGAGTTATTTGCCTTTCATTCTGACCGGTGCCATTTCGACCCTGACAGCGCTGGACTTCCTCGGGTTCGGCATGCCGGCGGGCAGTGCTTCGCTGGGCGAACTGATCGGCCAAGGCAAGCAGAACCTGCAAGCGCCATGGCTGGGCCTGACGGCGTTTTTCACCCTGGCGCTGATTCTTTCTTTACTGGTGTTTATTGGCGAAGCCTTGCGCGATGCCTTTGACCCGCGCTCTTGAAGCGGAAACTTGATATGACCAACCTGATCGAAATCCGGGACCTCAGCGTCGCCTTCAGCGGCCAGACCGTGGTGCGCAACCTGTGCCTGGACATCCGCCCCGGCGAATGCCTCGCGCTGGTGGGCGAGTCCGGCTCGGGCAAGTCCGTCACGGCCCATTCGATCCTGCAATTGCTGCCCGAATGCGGCACCGAGACAACCGGCAGCATCCGCTATCGCGGCCAGGAACTGGTAGGGGCCGATGCCGGAAAATTGCGCAAACTGCGCGGCGACCGCATCGCAATGATCTTTCAGGAGCCGATGACTTCGCTCAACCCGCTGCACAGCATCGAAAAGCAGATCGGTGAAACGCTGCTGGTGCACAAAGGCATGGCCGGGAAAGCGGCGCAGGCGCGGATTCTTGAATTGCTGCAGCTGGTGGGCATCCAAAAACCCCAGGAGCGACTGAAAGCCTATCCCCATCAACTGTCCGGCGGGCAGCGCCAGCGGGTGATGATTGCCATGGCCCTGGCCTGCGAGCCGGAACTGTTGATCGCCGACGAACCCACCACGGCGCTTGATGTGACGGTGCAGCGCAAAATCCTGCTGCTTCTCAAATCCTTGCAGCAACGGCTGGGCATGTCGCTGCTGCTGATCAGTCACGACCTCAATCTGGTGCGCAGCATCGCCCAGCGCGTGTGCGTGATGAAGGCCGGGGAAATCGTCGAACAGGCGTCGTGCGAAACCCTGTTCACCGAACCGAAACACCCTTACAGCTGCGTGCTGCTGAACGCCGAACCGGAGGGCGAAGCCCTGCCCCGGGACGAACGCGAAAACGTGCTGGAGGTGGATGATTTGCGGGTGCAGTTTCCGGTCAGTGGCGGACTGTTTCAGCGCAAAACCTATCTGCGCGCCGTGGATGGCATCAGCCTGAACATTCAGCGCGGCAAGACGCTGGGTATTGTCGGTGAATCCGGCTCCGGAAAGTCCACGCTGGGTCAGGCGATCCTGCGCCTGCTCGACTCCGAAGGCGGCATTCGCTTTCAGGGCGAAGCGCTGGAGGAGCTGACGCAAAAGCAGCTGCGCCCATGGCGCAAGAAGATGCAGGTGGTGTTCCAGGATCCGTTTGGCAGCCTCAGCCCGCGCATGTCGGTGGCGCAAATCATCAGCGAAGGCCTTGAAGTGCACAGCCAGTTGACGACGGAGCAATGCAACGCCGAAGTGATCCGAGCGTTGCAGGAAGTCGGGCTCGACCCGCAAAGCCGCCATCGCTACCCCCACGAATTTTCCGGCGGCCAACGTCAGCGCATCGCCATTGCCCGGGCGCTGGTGCTGAAACCGGCATTGATCCTGCTCGACGAGCCGACCTCAGCGCTGGACCGCACCGTGCAAAAACAGGTCGTCGCCCTGCTTCGCCAGCTTCAGGAAAAATACGGTTTGACCTACCTGTTCATCAGCCATGACCTGGCAGTGGTGCGCGCGCTTGCCCACGACATGATCGTGATCAAGGACGGCAAAGTGGTGGAACGCGGCGCCAGCCATGATGTGTTCGATTCGCCGCAGCACCCGTACACCAAAGAGCTAATGGCAGCGGCGATGTTGGGGCAGGCATAATCGCGCCTGGCAGTTGAAGCGTGTCGCAGCCATCGCGTGCAAGCCGCTCCCACAGGGTATCTGTCGCGCCCAAAATCGGTGGCAACCTCAAATCCTGTAGGAGCGGGCTTGCCCCGGGCGGCGTTCCGACGATGGGGCCCGAACAGTCAACGAGAAACAAGGATCAATACCGATGAACACCACCGAAAGCCTTAAGGACTACCAGCGCGTGCGCCTGCTGGCGATCCGCTCATTGTTCGAGATCATCGAGCAGTCGAGTGAAGGCACGGTGATCGTCGACCGTGACGCCAACATCGTCTGGATGAACGAGCGCTACGCCCGGCGCTTCGGCCTGGAGTCGGCTGAAAGCGCGATCGGCAAGGCCTGCGAAAGCGTGATCCCCGGCAGCCTGTTGCGCGAAGTGGTGCGCACCGGCCGGCCGATTTTGCTCGACATGCAAGACACCTCCAAAGAACCACTGGTGGTCATGCGCCTGCCGATTCATGACGATGCCGGCGTGGTGATCGGCGCCATCGGCTTCGCCCTGTTCGACGAATTGCGCAGCCTGTCGCCGATGCTCAAGCGCTACATGAGCATGCAGGAAGAACTGGCCTCTACCCGTTCACTGCTGCGCGCGCGGCAAACCAAATACAACTTCGCTCATTTCATTGGCACCAGCGCCGCCAGCCTGGAAGTCAAACGTCGGGCACGTCGTAGTGCGAGTACGGAATCGCCTGTGTTGCTGCTCGGCGAAACCGGTACCGGCAAGGAATTGCTGGCCCAGGCGATCCACAATGCGTCGCCGCGGGCGCACAAGGCGTTTGTCAGCATCAACAGCGCGGCTATTCCGGAATCATTGCTGGAAGCCGAATTTTTCGGCACGGCGCCCGGCGCCTTTACCGGCGCCGACCGCAAGGGGCGTGCCGGCAAACTGCAAATCGCCCAGGGCGGCACCTTGTTTCTCGATGAAATCGGCGACATGCCGCTGCCCCTGCAAAGCAAACTGCTGCGGGTGTTGCAGGAAAAGGAGTTCGAACCCGTCGGCTCCAATGAAGTGATCCAGAGCGATGTGCGGGTGATTGCCGCAACCTCCACCGACCTCGAAGCCGCGATCAAACGCGGTGAGTTTCGTGCCGATTTGTACTACCGCCTCAACGTCTTGCCGATCCAGGTACCGCCCCTGCGCGACCGTCTTGACGACCTGCCGGCCCTGAGCGAAGCGATTCTGGAGGAACTGCGCAGCCAGCATGAACTGCACCACGAAGCCCTGGCGCTGCTGAGCCAGCATGCCTGGCCGGGAAACATCCGTGAGCTGCGCAACGTGCTGGAACGCGCCGCCCTGCTCAGCGATGACTTGCGCCTGACAGCCACGGATCTGCGGGCAGCCATTGGCACATTCACACCCGTTGAACGTCTGTCTCCGCCGCCCTTCGAAGCGGTTGCTTATGAGACATTCAGTGCAGCGCGGGAACGGTTTGACCGGCAATTGATTGAATCCACCCTCGCGCAATGCGGGGGAAAGGTGGTTCAAGCAGCGGCGCGACTGGGGCTGGGACGGTCGACGTTGTACAAGAAGATGGTGGCGTTGGGGATTGCCGAATCTCATTAATGAGACATAAATCTCAACTATTGGACAATCCATCGCAAACAAGCTCGCTCCTACAGGAAGACGGAGCTTTATGTGGGAGCGCGGACCACTGTAGGAGCGAGCTTGCTCGCGATGAGGTCCTCACCCCCGCCAAAAGTCTCAATCTTGAGACAAACTATCCTCACTCACCTCAAAACAAACAGCTATATCCTTATATTTCAACGCCTTAGCTATCTGGCACGAAAGTCGCTACACACCCTTCCTACAAAGATCCACCCTACAAAAATAACAACCCAGGAGACACACCATGAGTGTGATCATTGCCTTGGCAGCCCTCGCGCTGCTGATGCTGGCTGCTTACCGTGGCTACAGCGTTATCCTTTTCGCCCCGATTGCCGCCCTTGGCGCCGTCCTGCTCACCGACCCTTCTGCCGTCGCGCCCGCCTTCACCGGCGTGTTCATGGAGAAAATGGTCGGCTTCATCAAACTGTATTTCCCGGTGTTCCTGCTCGGTGCGGTGTTCGGCAAGTTGATCGAGTTGTCGGGGTTCTCGCGTTCCATCGTTGCCGCCGCGATTCGCCTGCTCGGCACGCGTCAGGCCATGCTGGTGATCGTGCTGGTCTGCGCCCTGCTGACCTACGGCGGCGTCTCGCTGTTCGTGGTGGTCTTCGCGGTCTATCCATTTGCTGCCGAGATGTTCCGCCAAAGCAACATTCCCAAGCGCCTGATCCCGGCGACCATCGCCCTCGGCGCGTTCTCGTTCACCATGGACGCCCTGCCCGGCACGCCGCAGATCCAGAACATCATTCCCAGCACCTTCTTCAACACCACCGCGTGGGCGGCGCCGTGGCTGGGTGTGATCGGTACGATCTTCGTGTTCAGCGCCGGCATGCTGTTTCTCCAGCGCCAGCGCAACAAGGCCCAACGCAGCGGTGAAGGCTATGGCTCGGACCTGCGCAACGAACCGGAAACCGCCGCCGACATCAAGCTGCCCAACCCATGGCTCGCCCTGTCGCCGTTGCTCGCGGTGGGCATCATGAACCTGCTCTTCACCCAGTGGATTCCGCTGTGGTACGGCAAGACCCACAGCCTGGCGCTGCCGGGCATGACCACGCCGGTCACCACCGAAATCGCCAAGCTCACCGCGATCTGGGCGGTTCAGGCGGCGTTGCTGGTGGGCATCCTCATGGTGCTCGCGTTTGGTTTCCAGGCGATTCGCAGCAAACTGGCTGAAGGCAGTAAAAGTGCGGTCAGCGGTGCACTGCTCGCGGCGATGAACACTGCCTCGGAATACGGCTTCGGTGCGGTGATCGCCTCGCTGCCAGGCTTCCTGGTGCTGGCCGATTGGCTCAAGGGCATTCCCAATCCGCTGGTCAATGAAGCGATTACCGTGACCCTGTTGGCCGGTATCACCGGTTCGGCATCGGGCGGCATGAGCATCGCGCTGGCGGCGATGTCCGAACAATTCATCAGCGCCGCCCACGCTGCGAACATTCCCCTGGAAGTGATGCACCGGGTGGCGTCGATGGCCAGCGGCGGCATGGACACCCTGCCGCACAATGGCGCGGTGATTACCTTGCTGGCGGTCACCGGCCTGACCCACCGCGAGGCTTACAAAGACATTTTCTGTATTACGCTGATCAAGACCCTGGCGGTTTTCGTGGTGATCGGCACCTTCTACGCCACTGGCATTGTGTGAGGTATTCATGACGACTCTTTCGGGCAAGACCGCACTGGTCACCGGCTCCACCAGCGGCATCGGCCTGGGGATTGCCCTCAGCCTGGCCAAGGCTGGGGCCAACCTGATCCTCAACGGGTTCGGCGATGCATCCAAAGTGATTGCCGACGTGGCACAGTTCGGCGGCAAGGTCGGCCACCATCCGGCCGACGTCAGCGACCCCGCGCAAATCGCCGACATGATCGCCTACGCCGAGCGCGAGTTCGGCGGCATCGACATTCTGGTCAACAACGCCGGCATTCAGCACGTCGCGCCCGTCGATGAGTTTCCGGTGGAACGCTGGGATTCGATCATTGCGATCAACCTGTCATCGGTGTTCCACAGTACCCGGCTGAGCCTGCCGGGTATGCGTGCCAAGGGTTGGGGTCGGGTGATCAACATTGCCTCAGTGCATGGGATGGTCGGTTCGGTGGGCAAAGCAGCTTACGTCGCCGCCAAGCATGGGGTGATCGGTCTGACCAAAGTGGTCGCACTGGAAACGGCCACCACCCAGGTCACCTGCAATGCGATTTGCCCGGGCTGGGTGCTGACGCCGCTGGTGCAGAAGCAGATCGATGACCGCGCCGCGACCGGGATTGATCCGCAGCAGGCGCAGCACGATTTACTGGCCGAAAAGCAGCCCTCGCTGGAATTCGTGACACCGCCACAATTGGGTGAACTGGTGCTGTTCCTGTGCAGTGATGCGGGGAGTCAGGTGCGCGGTGTGGCGTGGAATATTGATGGTGGGTGGTTGGCGCAGTAACTGCCGCAAGCCTGTGTGAAGGCATAAAAAAGAAGAGGCATTCCATGTCCGACATCCTCTGGCAACCCAGCGCCGAACGCATCGGCAAGACCCGCATGGAGACCTTTCGGCGCTTCATCAATCAGCGCCATCGCCTGCACATCGACGACTATCCCGCCCTGCACCAATGGTCCATCGATCAGCGGCGGGACTTCTGGCAAGCCATCGTCGACTTCTTCGACATCCGCTTTCACCAACAACCCGACGCGGTGCTGCTCGAAGGGCCGCAGATGCCCAGCGCCGAGTGGTTTCCCGGTGCCACCCTGAATTTCGCCGAACACCTGCTGCGGCGTCGCGACGATGCCGTGGCGGTGGTGGCCGTCGGTGAGAACGGCCAACGCGAACACTTGACCTGGGCCGAGCTGGCGGAACATGTCGCCGGTTTTCAAAACGGTTTGATCGCTGCCGGTGTTCGTGTGGGCGACCGGGTCGCGGCGTGCATGCCCAACACCTGGCAGACCCTGGTGGCCATGCTCGCGACCACCAGCCTCGGTGCGATCTGGTCTTGCTCGTCTCCGGACTTCGGCACCCAGGGCGTGGTTGACCGTTTCGGCCAGATCGAACCGAAAGTGCTGCTGACCTGCGCCGGCTACCGCTATGCCGGCAACGACGTCGACCAGACCGCCAAGGTCAACGAAATCCTCGAACGCCTGCCGTCGTTGCGGCAATTGGTCGTTGTGCCTTACGCACGGCCGGAAGCGCACATCGAAGACTTCCACACAACGGCCAATGTCACGCTGTGGGACGACTTCTATGTGGCCGGCGGCGAACCGGATTTCGTCCCGGTGCCGTTCGCCCATCCGCTGTACATCCTCTACTCCAGCGGTACCACCGGTGTGCCCAAATGCATCATTCACAGTACCGGCGGCGTGCTGCTGCAACACGTCAAGGAACACGGTCTGCATGCCGATCTTGGCCCCGGCGAACGGTTGTTCTACTACACCACCTGCGGCTGGATGATGTGGAACTGGCTGGTCTCGGCGCTGGCGGTAGGCAGCGCCGTGGTGCTGTACGACGGCTCGCCGTTCCAGCCTGACCCGCAGCGTCTGGTCGACCTGATCGATGACGAGCGAATTACTGTCTTCGGCACCAGCCCCAAGTTTCTCGCGACCCTGGAAAGCAGCGGTGTGAAGCCCAGGGAAAGCCACGACCTGAGCAGCCTGAAAACTTTGCTGTGCACGGGCTCCGCGCTGTCGCCGCAGAGTTACGATTACGTCTACCGCGACTTCAAGCCCGACCTGTGCCTGGCGTCGATGTCGGGGGGCACCGACATCGTTTCATGCTTCGTGAACGGCAATCCGTTGCAACCGGTGCGCCGTGGCGAAATACAGGGCAAGAGCCTGGGCATGGCCGTCGAAGTGTGGAACGACGACGGGCACCCGGTGATCGGCGAGAAAGGTGAGTTGGTGTGCACCCGGCACTTCCCGGCGATGCCGATCGGGCTGTGGAATGATCCGGATGGAGAGAAACTGCGGACGTCCTATTTCAGCCAGTTCCCCGGCGTCTGGGCCCAAGGCGACTACGCGGAACAATTGTCCCACGGCGCGATGATGATCCACGGACGCTCCGACGCCGTGCTCAACCCCGGTGGCGTGCGCATCGGTACGGCGGAAATCTACCGCCAGGTGGAAAAAGTCCCGCAAGTGCTCGACAGCGTCGCCATTGGTCAGCAATGGCAGGATGACGTGCGTGTGGTGCTGTTTGTGCAGTTGCGAGGCGGCGTGGAACTCGATGAGCAACTGCAACAGCAGATTCGCCAGGTCATTCGCGCCAACACCACACCACGCCACGTGCCGGCGAAAATCGTCGCGGTGACGGACGTTCCCCGAACCATCAGCGGCAAGGTCGTGGAGTTGGCGGTGCGCAATGTGGTGCATGGGCAAAAGGTGAAAAACACCGACGCCCTGGCCAATCCCGAAGCGCTGGAGCAATTCCGTGACCGACCTGAACTGATGGATTGAAATGGGATTACATGTAGGAGCAAGCTTGCTCGCGATAGCGGAGTGTCAGTTGACATCAATGTAATTTGATCCGACGCCATCGCGAGCAAGCTCACGCCTACATTGACCGCTCAAGCCTCTGAATCAACCCGCGCCTGTCACCTGTGCAAGAATAGCCCCAGCCAAAGCGACTCATGCGCAGGACACTTTGATGAAAGCAACACCAACCGGCAGCGACGCCCAAGCCTTGATCGCCCGACTGGACTGGGCGATCGGTCCACTGGGTGCGGCAAGCACCTGGCCGCAGAGCCTGCGAACCGCCGTGGACATCGTGATTCACTCGCCGATGCCGATGCTGTTGCTGTGGGGGCCGCAACTCACGCAGATCTACAACGACGGCTTCGCCCTGCTGGCCGGGAGCAAACATCCCCACGCGTTCGGCCAGCCGACGCACCAGACTTGGCCCGAGTTGAAAGACTTCACCGATCCGATCTATAGCGCGGTCCTGCAAGGCCAGGTGCGAACTTACAGCGAGCAACGATTCACTTTGCAGCGTGAGGGCCAGGATTCCGACTTCTGGCTTGACCTGACCTACAGCCCCATTCGCGACGAGAGCGCACAAGTCGCGGGCATTCTGGTCACGGCCATCGAAACCAATGAGCGCCGACGCATCGCCCTCGAACTCGAGCAGCGCTCTGCGGCTAGTCTCAAGGCCCAGCGCGAAACCGAGGAACGTCTGCAACTGGCCCTCGCCGCCACCGACGCGGTCGGCACCTGGGATTGGGACATTGGCGAGGACCGCTTTATCGCTGACGCGCATTTTGCCCAGTTGCACGGCATCGACCCGACCATGGCCGGCCAGTTGCCGATCAGTGAGTACCTGCACGGCGTGCACCCCGAAGACCGTGCCCTGATCGCCCGCAGCATCAAGCACTGCATCACCCACGGCACCGAGTACGCCGAGGAATACCGCCTGCTGCAACCCGACGGTCAGTTGCGCTGGGTGTTTGCCCGAGGGCGTTGCTACAAGGACCACCATGGCCGACCGATCCGTTTTCTCGGTGCCGCCCTGGACCTGACCGAGCGCAAACACACCGAACAGGCGCTGCGCCAGAGCCAGACCGAGCTGCAACTGATCATCAACGCCATGCCGATCCTGATCAGTTACGTCGACCGCGAAGAACGTTTTCGCCTGAACAACGCCGCGTACCTCGACTGGTACGGCCTGACCCCGCAGGAGCTCTACGGTCGCACCATTCTTGAAGTACTGGGTGAAGAAGCCTACGCGCTGCGCGCCCCGCACATCGCCGAAGCCCTGTGCGGCAGGCCCGGTTGCTTCAGCATCAGCACGCCACACCGCGACGGCAGTATTCGTCAGGCCTTGATGAATTACCTGCCGCGCCACGGTGCCGACGGCGCCGTGAACGGTTTCTATATTTTCGTGATCGACGAAACCGAGCGCAAAAAAACCGAAGAAGCGCTGCGTATTCTTAACGAAACCCTCGAGGAGCGGGTCGCCGCCCGCACCCGGCAACTCGCCGAAGCGAACGAGCGACTGCAGAGCGAAATGTTCGAACGCGAGCGCGCCGAAGACGCCTTGCGCCACGCGCAGAAAATGGAAGCGGTCGGCCAGCTCACCGGCGGTATCGCCCATGACTTCAACAACATGCTCACCGGCATCCTCGGCAGCCTCGACCTGATGCAACGCTTCATTGCCGAAGGGCGAACCGAAGAGATCGGCCGTTTTACCGAGGCGGCGATGTCCTCGGCCAACCGCGCCGCCGCCCTCACCCATCGGTTGCTGGCGTTCTCAAGGCGTCAGTCGCTCAACCGCAAACCGCTCAACGCCAATGATTTGATCCATTCGCTGGAAGACCTGCTCAGCAGGACCAAGGGCAATCACATCGAACTCCAATTGCAACTGGCCGAGAATATCTGGCGGGTCAACACCGACGTCAGCCAACTGGAGAATGCGCTGCTCAACCTGGTGATCAACGCCCGGGACGCCATGCCCGATGGCGGCGAACTGCGCATCGAAACCGCCAACGCCTATCTCGACGGCAGTGAAATCACCACCCTGGAACCGGTCAATGCCGGGGACTACGTGATGATCGCAGTCAGCGATAACGGTACCGGCATGACGCCTTCGGTGCTGGCCAAGGCTTTCGATCCGTTCTTCACCACCAAACCCATCGGCCAGGGCACCGGTCTGGGCCTGTCGATGATCTACGGCTTTGCCCAACAATCGGGTGGCCATGTCAGCCTGTTCAGCCTGCCGGGCCGGGGAACCAGCGTGCGGTTGTACCTGCCCCGCCTGCATTCGACCGAGGAAGAAAAAGAACCTGCACCGGTCGTTAGCGAAGCACCCGCGGCGATTGCCGGTGAAACCGTGATGCTGGTCGAGGACGATCCGGCGGTGCGCATGCTGGTCCTCGATCTGCTGAACGAGCTCGGTTACCGCGCCCACGCCGCCGAAGACGCCAAAGGTGCACTGCCCGTGCTTGAGTCCGGGTTGCGTCTGGACCTGTTGGTCACCGATGTCGGGCTGCCGGGCATGAATGGCCGGCAACTGGCAGAAATCGCCCGCCAGCACCGTCCGGGACTGAAAGTGCTGTTCATGACCGGTTATGCGGAAATCGCCGCCGAACGCCAGGGTTTCCTGGAGGACGGCATGGACATGGTCGCCAAGCCGTTCTCCATCGACCTGCTGGCCAACAAGATTCGTACGATGATCAGTCAACCGGGCTGACTTGAGGCATAATCGCGCGCCCCCAGCTGGCACCCACATAGCCACCACCGCTACAAGGTAACCGCACCATGAAAGCTCAAGCCCGCCACATTCTGGTGAAAACCTCGGAAGAAGCCGAGCAGCTCAAACAACGCATCGCCAAGGGTGAAGCGTTCGATGTACTGGCCAAGAAATACTCGACCTGCCCGTCCGGCAAGCGCGGGGGTGATTTGGGTGAAGTGCGACCGGGCCAGATGGTCGGTGTGATCGATGCGGTCATTTTCAAGAAACCGCTGCGGGTGGTGCACGGGCCGATCAAGAGCAAGTTTGGTTATCACCTGGTGCAGGTGTTTTACCGGGATTGAGAGCCCCCGGGATTCCGGCACTTGAATCACCCGACTCGCCAGCCGACACCCCCACACATTGATATGCGTTCCTTGGCCGCGCCGTGGTCTTGAACCCTTAGAAACAGGTTTCCATGGTCTCGATGACATTCAACTGGTCATCCACCAGACAGCCCACGCGCCACTTGTCAAACGTCAGGCACGGATGCGAAGTGCCGAAGGAAATGATGTCGCCCACGCGCAAATCCACACCCGGCGCCACGGTCATGAACGCATGCTGATCCATCACCGCCGTCACCTTGCAGGCGCCGACATCGTCACCCTTGGCCGGCACCACACCCGCCTTGTAACGCAGCAACGGCACCGGTAGCCCGGCGTCGTAGGCCACGTCGCGCTTGCCCAGGGCAATCACCGCAAAGCCCGGTTCCGGCAACGACTGCACGTGCGCCCAGACTTCCAGCGCCGGACGCAGGCCTTCGTGCAAGTCACTGCGGCGGTCGAGCACGCAGCATTGCGCTTCCTTGTAGATGCCATGGTCATGCGCCACGTAACTGCCGGGGCGCAGCACGCTAAGAAAACGCCCGGCCGCGTTCTGCGCTTCGAAGGACTCGGCAATCAGGTCATACCAGGCCGAACCCGACGCGGTGATGATCGGTTTAGCAATGGCGAATGCGCCGCTGTCCTGCAACTGCACCGCCAGACGCACCAATGACGAAGCGAAATCACGAATGCCGCTCACCGCATGATCCCCGTGGATCACGCCTTCATAACCTTCGATGCCCGTCAGCGCCAATGCCGGCTGCGCCGCGATAGCCTTGGCCAGATCCAGCACTTCCTGTTCGCTGCGGCAACCGCAACGCCCACCCACCACGCCGTATTCGATCATCACGTTCAGGCGCACTCCGCGCGAGGCGAAATACGCGCCGAGGTCAGCGACGTTGTCCGGGTGATCGACCATGCAATAGAAGTCGAACGTCGGGTCGGCCAGCAGGTCGGCGATCAGCGCCATGTTCGGTGTACCGACCAGTTGGTTGGCCATCAGCACCCGACGCACGCCATGAACGTAGGCCGCTCGGGTTTGCGTGGCGCTAGCCAGGGTGATGCCCCAGGCGCCGGCGTCCATTTGCCGACGAAACAGCGCCGGGATCATGCTGGTTTTGCCGTGGGGCGCGAGTTCTGCGCCGCTGTTGCTGACGAAGTTCTGCATCCAGCGAATGTTGTGTTCCAACGCCTCGCGGTGCAGCACCAGTGCCGGCAGACTGACGTCACGGACCAAATGGGCACCAGTCTGGGCAAAGCCTTTTTCCACGGCAGCAGTGTTTTTGGCAGTAGACATGGTCGAACTCCTCACAATCGCGGCAGCAGGCAGCCGCTGTTATTCGTTGATGCGTCGGGCCAGGTTGTTTGCGCTGTCGATCAGCACCCGACGATAGTCACTGTAGTTTTTCTTCGCATCGACCCGTGGTGCGACGATGCACAGGGTCGCGATGGCCACGCCGCTGGGGTCTTTGACCGGGGCGGCGAAGCAATGGGTAAAGGTGTCGGCAACGCTATCGAAAGAGAAAAAACCGTCGATGCCGGCCTGACGGATTTCCTTGAGAAACTGCTCCAGCGGCAAGCGTTCGCCATCGGGCAAGATGAAGTCGTCGGGGTCGATAAGGTCAGCGATTTCCTGGTCACTCAAGTGCGCCAGCAGCAACCGTCCGGAAGCGGTCCAGGGAATCGGTGCGTTCTCGCCGATGTCCGAGGAAATCCGGAAATGCCGCTCGCCTTCTTTCATCAACGCCACAGTGTATTTGCGCCCGTTGAGCACGCACATCTGCGCGGTTTCACGGGTCTGGCTGACGATGTCCTGCAAGGCGTGATCGGCCTCGCGGGTCAGGTCGAAGTGACGCAGATGCGCCTGCCCGAGGAAGTACAGTTGACGCCCGAGATAGACATGGCCGTCCTTGCCCA
Organism: Pseudomonas sp. C32; assembly: GCF_030417915.1. NCBI lineage: Bacteria > Pseudomonadati > Pseudomonadota > Gammaproteobacteria > Pseudomonadales > Pseudomonadaceae > Pseudomonas > Pseudomonas sp. C32. Next base: position 71,424 of record NZ_JAUHUK010000022.1, read on the forward strand.
CCGGCTCCAGAATCCGCCGTTCCAGCAACGAAGCCACCAGTTCGTAGACCGTGGATTTTGGGCTGCCGATGCCATTGGCGATGTCATTCGGGCGCAGGGGCTGGCCGATCTCCTTGAGGAAATCTAGGATATCGAACGCCCGGTCCAGCCCGCGTGCCCGGCGCTTGATGGTGTCTTCGGTCATTTCATGGGTTTCCCTTCAAAGTGCCAGGGGTTTACCTAGAGTGCGTCGACGACCGTCAGGTCGTCATCGCTAGCAGGCTAGCTCCCACATTTGGAATGCGTTCCCCTGTGGGAGCTAGCCTGCTAGCGATGAAGCCACCTCGGTTCAAGCATTTTTCTTGTATGCCACGCAGTCAATCTCGACCTTGCAGTCGACCATCATATTCGCCTGTACACAGGCGCGAGCCGGGGCGTGCTCGGGTTTGAAGTACTCGGAGAAGACCTTGTTGAAACTCGTGAAATCCCGCGGATCCTCCAGCCATACACCCGCACGCACCACGTCCTCCAGGCCATAACCGGCTTCTTCCAGAATCGCGATCAGGTTCTTCATGGTCTGGTGCGTCTGTTCAACAATGCCGCCAATAATGATCTCCCCGTCCAACGCCGGCACCTGCCCGGAAACATACAGCCAGCCATCGGCTTCAACGGCGCGGGCGAAAGGGCGAGGTTGACCGCCCGCGGCGGTGCTGCCGGTGCCGTAACGAGTGATGCTCATGGGTGCTTCTCCAGATTGATAGTAGGGGTTAAAAGCGGTTGCTGTTGGCGATGCATGGCAAGCACTCCAGGACAATAGAAATTCCGCTATAGCGGAAGATGGTATCGAGTAGCGGAATAAACGAAAGAAAGTGTGCCACGGGACGCCATGGAAAAGTTGGGAATAGGGAAGCGTTTTTTGCGTAGTGGCGATGTGCATAGCAACGCTGTCAGAAATTTCCGAGTCGTCGCAGCCCATTGGACAACCCCCCATCCGACTGCTTTATTCAATGCACAAGTGATAACCGGTCTCGATAGCCGCGTCACGACGGCGTGTGCAGTCCCTGGAGGGTTCATGTCCTTTAAAGTCATGATGGTTTTCGGCACAAGACCTGAAGCCATCAAGATGGCACCCCTGGCGCGGGTTCTGCGTAACTGGCCCGGCATCAACCTGAACATCTGCTCTACCGGTCAGCATCGGGAAATGCTCAAGCAGGTGCTCGACTCGTTCGAACTGGCGGTCGATGAAGACTTGCAGGTCATGACCCAGGGCCAAACCCTCAACGGGCTCTCTGAACAACTGCTGGCGCACCTCGACAAAGCCTATGAACGCGTGCAACCGGACATCGTGCTGGTGCATGGCGACACCACCACCAGTTTCATTGCCGCCCTCGCCGCCTTCAATCGTCAGTTACCCATCGGCCACGTCGAGGCCGGTTTGCGCACCGGTAACTTGCGTGCGCCTTGGCCGGAGGAAGCGAACCGGCACCTGACCGGCGTCATCGCCGACCTGCATTTCGCACCGACCACCAAGAGCGAAGACAACCTGCTGCGCGAAGGTGTGCCCAAGGCCAACATCGAGGTCACGGGGAACACGGTGATCGATGCGCTGGTGTGGATGCGCGATCACCAACGGGAAAGCCACTGGCACCCGGCCGCCGACTCACCGCTGGCGGTGCTCGACGACAACCGGCGCATGGTGCTGATCACCGGACATCGCCGCGAGAACTTCGGCGGTGGTTTCCGCAACATTTGCCTGGCCCTGGCCACCCTCGCCGAACGTTACCCGGACGTGCAGTTCGTCTACCCGGTGCACCTCAATCCGCAGGTGCAAAAAGCTGTTTACAGTGTGCTCTCGGGCAAATCCAACATCTATCTGGTGGCGCCCCAGGATTACCAGCATTTCGTCTGGCTGATGGGACGCGCGTATTTCATACTGACCGATTCCGGCGGCATTCAAGAGGAAGCCCCGGCCATTGGCAAACCACTGTTGGTGCTGCGCGATGTCACCGAACGGCCGTCGGTGCTCGAAGGTGGAACGGTGTTGCTGGTGGGGACCGACACTGACCGCATCGTCAAGGAATCCAGTCTGTTGCTCGATGATGACGCCACCTTCCAGCGCATGAGCCGGGTCCACAGCCCTTATGGCGACGGGCACGCCAGCGAACGTATCGCCAATCGCCTTGGTGTCTGGCTCAAACACCGTGCGGCCGCAGGGAAAGCGGTATGAGCCTGCTGTTTGTCGACTTTTTTGCCTATGTGCTGTTCGGACTCAAATACCTCGCGATCATCCTGGCCCTGCTGATGTTCATCCTCGGGCTCGATGACCTGTTCATCGACGTCATGTACTGGGGCCGCAAACTGATCCGGCGCTGGCGGGTCTATGAAAAATTCAGCCGTGCCGATGAGAAGCGGCTGTACTCCATCGCCGAAAAGCCCCTGGCGATCATGGTTCCGGCCTGGAACGAAGTCGGCGTGGTCGGAGAGATGGCGCGCCTGGCTGCTTCGACCATCGACTACGAGAACTATCAGATTTTCGTCGGCACCTACCCCAACGACGCCGAGACCCAGGCCGATGTCGATGCGGTCTGCCTGCACTACCCCAACGTGCACAAAGTGGTGTGCGCCCGCCCCGGCCCCACCAGCAAGGCCGACTGCCTGAACAACGTGATCGACGCGATCCTGCGTTTTGAAAGCGATGCGAAAATCCAGTTCGCCGGTTTCATCCTGCACGATGCCGAGGACGTGATTTCGCCGATGGAATTGCGCCTGTTCAACTACCTGCTGCCGAGCAAGGACCTGATCCAGATTCCGGTCTATCCCTACGCGCCGGAATGGAAAGGGTTCACCGCCGGGCACTATGTCGACGAGTTCGCCGAAAACCACGGCAAGGATGTCATCGTTCGCGAAGCCCTGACCGGGCAAGTGCCGAGCGCCGGGGTTGGCACCTGCTTCAGTCGCAAGGCCATCAGCGCGCTGCTGGAGGATGGCGACGGCATTGCCTTCGATGTACAGAGTCTCACCGAAGACTACGACATCGGGTTCCGCCTCAAGCAAAAAGGCATGAAGTGCATCTTCGCCCGCTACTCGGTCACCGACCCGAAACTGGCGCTCGAACAGCCTTGGGCGTTCGGGATGAACCGCGCGTTTTCCCAGGTGATCTGCGTGCGCGAGCACTTTCCCCGGGACTTGCAACACGCCATCCGCCAGAAATCACGCTGGATCGTCGGCATTGTGTTCCAGGGCACCAAGAATCTCGGCTGGAGCCCCAAGGGTTTGCTCAATTATTTTCTGTGGCGCGACCGCCGCGGCTTGATCGCGTACCTGTTGAGCTTCCTGGTGAACCTGCTTTTTTTGGTCCTGCTGGCGATGTGGCTGGTGACAGTGATCGCGCCGAACGCCTGGCGCTACCCGTCGTTCCTCGCCGACAGCAGTTTGTTGGCGACCTTGCTGTGGCTCAACGGCTTCATGCTGCTCAATCGGCTGTTTCAACGCGGCTGGTTTGTCACCCGCTATTACGGTCTGGCCGAAGGATTGCTGTCGGCGCCGCGGATGATGTGGAGCAACTTCGTCAACTTCTTCGCCAACCTGCGAGCGCTGCGTCAAGTGATGGAAATGGGCGATTCGCGCCGCGTCGCCTGGGACAAGACCACTCACGAATTTCCAGCGCTGGCCCAGGCCCAGCGCACCCCGCTGGGTCATCGTCTGGTGGAAAAAGGCTTGCTCACCGAAGAACAACTCGAAGACATCATCACCAACCCGCTCCGCCGACGTCTGGGTCAGGAACTGCTGCTGCGCGGTCACATCAACACCACCCAACTGGTGCAGACCCTGGCCCAGCAACTGGACCTGGAATGGGCGCCACTCAATCCGTTCAAACTCGACAAACGCCTGATCGACGCCGTACCACGCAAAATCGCTACGCACTACGGCGTGCTGCCGGTCGCCGAGGAAGGCGAAACTTTGGTGCTGGCCTCCGAAGGCCCGGTGAGCCAGGTGTCCCTCGGTGCAATCAGCCGCCAACTGAAACGCCCGGTGCGCTGCCGCCTCGCACCCCAAGGCCGGGTGACACTCGGCATCCGCTACTGGTACCCCAGCCCTCGTCAAAGCCAGGAAGTTCGCGACATGCTGCGCGTGCTTGAGCAACATCAGGACGACGAAGATTTGATCGAGCGCGTCAGCCATCACCAGATACTGCTGGGCAATCTGTTGCAAGTGCGCGGCATGGTACCGCCCACCCTGTTCAATCAGGCGCTGATCGATTTCGATGCGGAAAAAATGTCGTTGGGCGAGCACTTGATTGACCGCGGCATGATCACCCAGGAGATCCTCGAACAAGCCCTGGCCGATCAGGCCAGCGAACAACAAGCCGCCTACCGCATTACACGGGAGGTCGCATGAAGCCTGCCCACCGTCGAACCTTGCTGGTCGGAAGTCTGCTGCTCAGCCTGAGCACTACGGCTTGGGTGCAAGCCGAACCGTTGACCGACTTTGAGCAGTTCCGCAGTTTCCCCTACATGGACCGCAGCTACCGCGAAGCGAAAAAAGGCAACTGGAAGGAAGTCGAACGACTGATGCGCCACCTGCTGACCAAGGTGCCGAAAAACGATGAAGCGCGGGCGCTGCTGGTGCAATCGCTGGCCAAACAACGGCGTTACAAGGATGCCGCGCAAGCACTACCGGCTAACCCGGCCAACAGCGAGGCGCTGCTCAACCTGCGCCTGACCTGGATCGAACAGGACCCGCCGGGCAGCGAACAGGTGGAGCAATGGATCGCCACCAGCAACCTGAACCAGCGCGTGCGCCTGTGGCAGGCCTACAGTTTGAGCCTGGCCAAATTCGGTGGCGCGGCCCGGGCCCATAACTGGCTGGCGCAACTGCCGCCCAAGGGTGATGAGCGCGTTCTGCACCTGGCGCGGGCCAATTGGTCCGAGCAGTTGCGCGACTGGGACGGCACCATCAAAGAGTTGGCCCCACTGGCCGCGAGCAAACAACTCGATGCCCAAGGCTGGCAACGCCTGGCCAACGCCTATGTGCAACGCCTCGACGAGCAACCCTTGCAACAATTGTTGCAAACCGCGCCAAGCCCGGAAGCGGCACGCAAGGCGCGATTGGCCATGGTCGACCGGGCAATTGCCATGGGACATCACGAGCAGGCACAACGCTGGATGCAATCGCTGCCACCCGCCGACCTGGCCGATCCGGCCCAGCGCCAGCGCCTGTGGGAACTGGCACGGCAAACCGGCGACAGCGCAACGGTAGAACGCTTGAGTGGCGAGTTGCAGCGACCGTGCCTTGAGACAGTCGACTGGCTGTCCCACCACGACCCGCAAGCCGCGCTCAGTCAGCTGCAACGTTGCCCACCCGATGCAGATCCGCAAGCCTGGCTGATTCTCGCTCAACGCCTGCAAGCCACCGAATTGCTGCAGAGCACCCGCTTGCCGGAACCGTGGGATTCTCGACGGCGTGATCGACTGCTGGACGTCTGGCAGGCCGAAGGACGCAGCGACAAAGTCATGGCTTATCTCGCCGCTCAGCCGCAAACCGCCGACGTGGTCAAACGCCGGGCCGATCTGACTCAGGCATCCGGGCGCACGGCTGAAGCGGCGACGCTGTGGGAGCGTCATTACCAGCAGACCGGCAACCTCGATTCGCTCAACCAGGCGACGTACTTGCTGGTGAATGCGGGCCAGCGTGATCACGCGCAACGGTTGCTCGAAAACGCTTACGACCGCCACAACGGCCAGTTACCCACAGCCCTCTTGCAACGGCTGGCGGGACTGTATGCCTCATCGACACCGACTGCGGCGCAGCAGCAACGCATGACCACACTGGTCAATCGTGTCGACCCCGCCACACGCGGGCAGCTGCTGGCGCAACTGGCGGAAAACGGTCAGTGCGATGCGGTGCAACAGGCCATCGGCAGTCATCCGCAAAGCGCCGGTGACTATCGCGCCCTCGGTCGATGCGCCATGCCGGAACGCCCCGGTGAAGCGGTGGTGTATTACCAGGAAGCCGCCAAACTCGGCGACAAAAACAGTCGCCTGGCGTTGGCCTACGCCCTGGAAGCTGCCGGGGATTCTGCTGGTGCACTGGCCATCTGGCGCAGCCTTCCAGACGCCGAACTCAGCGACAACGCCCGCCTCACGGCCAGCCGCAGCGCACTCAATGCAGGCGACCCTCAGACTGCCGAACGCTACTGGCAACAAAGCCGCAGTCGTGGCGCCAATGAATGGGCCTTGGGTGCTGCGATTGCCGATGCCCGGGGCGATCACGCGCTCGCATTACAGCGCCAGCGCTCCGCCCTGCAACAGGCTCCCGATGCCGGGCATTTTTACGCCGCTTCGGTCACCGCGCAAAAGGCCGGCGACCTGCCACAAAGCAGCGCATGGCTGGCCGAGGCCGTGCGCCGTGAACCGAACAACCCACGCTTTCGCGCCGACTACGGCATGCGTCTGGCCGGCGCCGACACCAAGGAGGAACGTGCCCGCGCCATCCCCTATCTGCAAGCCGCCACCCAGGATTTCCCTGAGGACTACCAACTCGGCGAAACCCTCGCCTGGCGCTATGACGAAGTCGAAGACAGCGCCTCGGCCCGCAAGGAGCTGCGGCGCGTGATCGACCTGGAACAACACCCGGTCGCGGCCGACGACGAGGATGGCAGCATGGAAGCGCGGCGTTATCGACAGCGTCGTGCTCACGAGTCTTTGTCCCGCCGCGATACCCTCACCTTCGCCAGCACCTGGTCACCGGCCGGGGTCTCGACCAACGACTTCGTGCGCCCTGACGAGAGCACTGGCTCGCAACGGCGCTCAACGTCACAGAACGTGCAATTGGCGATGTGGGACCATGCGCTCGGCGAAGAACCCAGCCGTGCCGGCAGTTCGCTGTCGGCCTACGGACGGGTGCTGCTCGGCGGCCAGAGTCGCTCGAGCTATGCCGAGTCCATCGCCACTGGCGTGGGCCTGCGCTACAAGCCTTGGGGCACGGCAAACATCAATTTCTACGGTGAGGTCTACAAGCAGAGCCAGTTCGACGATCAGGACAACCACGGTTTGAGCCTCGGCCAAATGCTGATCCCCGACAAGGTATCCGATCAGGCCGAAGATCATCGTGAAGACGGTAACACCACCACCGACTACCTGCTGCGCGCCACCGCGTCGTTCCTCAATCAGGGTCGATTCCGCAACGATTGGCGGGTCGACGAAAGCGATTGGGAAGAACGCTTTCTCTATCTCGATGCCGCGTGGTGGACCAAGGCCGGTGACCATCAATGGCTGTCACGCTTCCAGCAGGGGCACACCTGGAAGCTGCCGTTCAACGGCGCACAAACCCTCATGCCATACGGTTTTCTCGAATTCGCCAGCCAGGACCCGAGCAACGACTGGCGCCAGGATCTGCGCACCGGTCTCGGCCTGCGCTGGCAATGGTGGTTCCACGACGACACCTACAACGCCTACCGCGCTCACCTGTCAGTGCGTACCGAGTACCAGCAATCGCTGGGTGGCAATTTGTATGAAGGCGGCGACGGCGTGCTGCTGGGCGTGGAGTTGAATTTCTGATGAGGCGATTTTTATTGGCTGTGGGTCTGTTGTTGAGCGCCGCGATGGCTTGCGCGGACCAGCGGATTTTCTATCAGCCGCTCAACGCCGATGCCAGCCTGAGCCAGGCGCAATGGCAACGGATCTGGCAGGACACTGCCAAACAAGGCACTCACACCGTGATCGTGCAGTGGACGGCCTATGGCGACTCGGACTTCGGCGGCGCCCAGGGCTGGCTCGCCAACAGCCTCAAACTGGCCCAGGCCCAAGGCCTGAAACTGGTACTGGGGCTGCGCATGGACCCAGCCTACTACCAACGCATCGACGAGCTGGACAGTGCGGGATTGGCGAGCTATTGGCAGGCGCAATTGGGGCAGTCGCTGGCGCAACAGAAGGCGCTACGCAAAGACTGGAAGCTACCCGTCAGCGGCTGGTATCTGCCGATGGAGCTGGATGATCTGCACTTCCTGCCAGTCGATCGACGGCAAACCCTGCACCGCCAGCTCAAGGACCTTGCCGCCAAACTGGATGCACCGTTGCATGTCAGCGTCTTCAGTGCCGGCAAACTGGCGCCGCTGGTGAATGGGCAGTGGCTGGGTGAACTGGCGAGTGTGGGCATTCAAGTCTGGTGGCAGGACGGCGCGGGCACCGGGCGTTTACCTTCGTTGGTTCAACGGAGTTATGCCGATGCACTGCCCTGCTCCATCGGCATCGTCCGGGAAGCGTTCCGCCAGGTGAGTGCTGTCGGGCAACCCTTCAGGGCTCAACCGGCTACCCCGCAAATGTCAGCATCGGGATGTCATCCAACAGCAGTCTTTTCCCTTCGCTATCGCCCTTGGGGTCAGGTAATTCTCAATAACCAACACAACAACAAGGGCAACGATGTTCAAAACCATTGAATACGGATCGTTGCCCTGGACATCCGGTCGGTGATGGCTGACTTCGAATATCCGCGGTTGGGCGGCGAAGAATTTGCGATCTACTTGCCCGGGTCCGCCGCGAAGAAGTCGAGGCGTTGGCCGGGAAGCTTTGTCGGGTAGTCCGCGAGCAACCGGCACAGCACCCGGTGACCATCAGCATCGGTTTGGCACAGGTACTCGATGGCGACACCTTGAACCAGGCGTTGGTCAAGGCCGACGAGGCTTTGTATGCGTCAAAACATACGGGGAAGGATCGGTTTACGTTTCATCAGTCACTGCAGGGCGCTCAATTGCCTGCTTGACATTAAAGTTGACTTTAAGCTTAGGCTCCACTCATCACTTCGAGGAGCCAAGCATGTCACCCTTCCAGACATTGAAATTGCCCAACGGCCAGACCATCGGCAATCGCATCGCCAAAGCCGCGATGGAGGAAAACCTCGCCGACGCCGACCATTCGCCTGACCGCGCGTTGTTTCGCCTGTATCAAGCCTGGGCCGAGGGTGAAGCGGGATTGCTGTTGACCGGCAACGTGATGATCGACCGCCGCGCCATGACCGGCCCCGGTGGCGTGGTGCTGGAAGATGAACGTCACCTGCAACGTTTCCGTCAGTGGGCCGACATCGGCCGGGCCGGTGGTGCGCAGTTCTGGATGCAGCTCAATCATCCCGGCCGCCAGACCATGGCCAACCTTGGCCAACAGGCCCTGGCGCCGTCGGCGGTGGCGCTGGATCTGGGATCGTTCTCGAAGATGTTTGCCGAACCGAAGCCGATGACCGAGGACGACATCGAAGATGTGATCCGACGTTTCGCCACCAGCGCTGCACTGGCGGAAAAAGCCGGATTCACCGGTGTGCAGATTCACGCGGCCCACGGCTACCTGATCAGCCAGTTTCTCTCGCCGTTGACCAATCGCCGCACGGACCGCTGGGGCGGCACGCTGGAGAATCGTGCGCGTTTGCTGTTGGACGTAGTCCGCGCCGTGCGCAAGGCTGTGTCGCCTCAATTCTGTGTCGCGGTGAAGCTCAACTCGGCGGATTTCCAGCGCGGTGGGTTCGACGCCGACGACGCCCGGCAAGTGATCGAATGGCTCAACGATCAACACATCGACCTGCTGGAACTGTCCGGTGGCAGCTACGAAGCACCGGCCATGCAGGGCGAAGCACGGGATGGCCGGACCTTGGCCCGTGAAGCGTACTTTCTGGAAATGGCCGGCGAACTGGCCAGTGTGGCAAACATGCCGGTGATGGTGACGGGTGGGATTCGACGTTTGCCGATTGTCGAACAGGTGCTCGACAGCGGCATCGACATGGCCGGGATCGGCACGGCACTGGCCGTTGAACCGCTGTTGGTCAAGCACTGGCGTGAAGGTCAGAACAGCCATCCGCAATTACCGCCGATCCGCTGGAAACGCAAACCCCTGGCAGCGCTGGCGAGCATGGCCGTGGTGAAGTTCCAGCTACAGCGCTTGAGCCGAGGCCGCACGACCCAACCGCAGGTTTCAGCGATTTGGGCGTTGATTCTGGATCGTTTATATATTGCCAGGCGCACGAAGCAGTATCGGCAGGCGATGGGCAAATGATTCAACATTGATAGTGACTGACAGGCCGCCATCGCTGGCAAGCCAGCTCCTACAGTTTTTGCGTCGAACACAAATTATTCGCACGGCACCCAACCTGTAGGAGCGAGCTTGCTCGCGATGAGGCCGGTACATCCAACATCGATGTTGGCGGACAGGCCGCTATCGCTGGCAAGCCAGCTCCTACAGTTTTTGCGTCGAACACAAATTATTCGCACGGCACCCGACCTGTAGGAGCAAGCTTGCTCGCGATGAGGCCAGACCATCCAACATCGATGTTGACTGACAGGCTGCCATCGCTGGCAAGCCAGCTCCTACAGTTTTTGCGTCGAACACAAATTATTCGCACGGCACCCAACCTGTAGGAACAAGCTTGCTCGCGATGAGGCCAGACCATCCAACATCGATGTTGACTGACAGACCGCTATCGCTGGCAAGCCAGCTCCTACAGGTTTTGCGTCGCACACAAATTATTCGCACGGCACCCAACCTGTAGGAGCGAGCTTGCTCGCGATGAGGCAGGTACATCCAACATCGATGTTGGCGGACAGGCCGCTATCGCTGGCAAGCCAGCCCCTACAGGTTTTGCGTCGAACACAAATTATTCGCACGGCACCCAACCTGTAGGAGCAAGGTTGCTCGCGATGAGGCCATACCATCCAACATCGATGTTGACTGACAGGCCGCTATCGCTGGCAAGCCAGCTCCTACAGTTTTTGCGTCGAACACAAATTATTCGCACGGCACCCAACCTGTGGGAGCAAGCTTGCTCGCGATGAGGCCAGTGCAGGCAACCTCCAACTCAGCCCTGAAGCAGCTCATCGATATGCCGGTATTCAGCCTGCAACTGCGCCGCCAACACCTTGCTGCGCCCCAGCCGAATTGGCCCACGCTCGATATCAATCAACAACCCCGGACACGCCAGCTCCGACAGAATCGGCCAGTCCTTCAATCGCCCATCCGTCACCAGCAACAACCGTTGCTGTTCCGCCGGAAAGCGCTTCTGCCGCGCTGCCAGCCAGTGCCCCGCCTCACCCAACGCGGCCAATAACGGCGTCCCGCCACCCGCACCCAACCCATCAAGCCAACCGCGCAAACTCGTCGATGCTTTCAAACCCTGCACCTGCCACTTTGGCGTGGCACCGCTGGCGGTCAGCAGTGCCAGGCGCGCACGTTGGCGATAGGCGTCATCGAGCAATTGCGCCAGCAAACCTTTGGCGTCACTCAATGCCTGATGGCGACGGGTCGAGGCCGAGGCGTCGACAATCACCAGCCACAGCTCATGGGGTGAACGGGTACGCAGATGGAACAACAGCTCATCGCGCTGACGTGGCCGGCCGTTGAGCAAAGTACCCGGCCAATTGACCGAGCCACTTCGGGCGGCGTGACGCTTGCCTTGTTTGCCGTGGTCCAGCCGTCCGGCGCGAGGTCTGGCATTCGCCCCCGCGTCAGAACGAGGGCGAATGCCTAGGGCTTTTTTGGCCAGCTCGGCACTTCACGCCGGGGGCCGACCGGTAATGATTGAGCGGGCATTTCACCCCATTGGCCCTGCCCTTCGTTCGTGTGGGTGTCTGGCGCGGACGACTGTGGGGTATGAGCGTTTTGCGGTGCAGGCGCTGAATGCTCGCGACGACGATGGCGCAAGGCGAACTCGGCGACCGCATCGATATCGTCCTCGGTGATCGCGTCTGCTCCGCGCCAGGCCGCATGGGCGCGAGCGGCGCGCAGCCAGACCAGATCAGCGCGCAAGCCATCGACCCCCGCGGCAAAGCAGCGTTCGGTGATCTGTCCCAACGCGGCATCGTCGAGGGGAATATTCGCTAATGCGCTGCGTGCCGCTTGGCAACGTTCACGCAGCGTCGCTTGCTGGACTTCCCATGCGGCGCAGAAACCTTGGGGATCGCTGTCGAAATCCAGACGCCGCCGGATGATCTGCCCCCGCTCGGTCGGTGCGGTGTGACCGGCGAGCGCCACGTTCAATCCGAAGCGGTCAAGCAACTGCGGACGCAATTCACCCTCTTCCGGGTTCATGGTGCCGATCAGCACAAACTTCGCCGAATGCCGATGGGAGATGCCATCGCGCTCGATCAGGTTGGTGCCGCTGGCCGCCACATCGAGCAGCAGATCAACGAGGTGATCGGGCAACAGATTGACCTCGTCGACATAGAGCACGCCGCCGTCAGCCTTGGCCAGAACACCGGGAGAAAACTGTGCGCGACCTTCGCTCAACGCGGCGTCGAGGTCGAGGGTGCCCACCAGCCGTTCTTCGGTCGCGCCCAGGGGCAAGGTGACAAACTGACCGCTGGCCAGCAGGTCTGCGAGGCCACGGGCCAGGGTCGATTTGGCCATCCCACGCGGGCCTTCAATCAGCACGCCGCCGATTTTCGGGTCGATGGCGGTGAGGCACAGCGCGAGCTTCAAATCGTCGGCGCCGACCACGGCGCAGAGCGGGAAATGCGGGGTGTCGGTCATCGTAAATACTCAGTCATGGTCGGGGAGCGAAAAACAATCTCAAGAACACACTCAATGTCTGTGGCGAGGGAGCTTGCTCCCGCTCGGCTGCGCAGCAGTCGCAATACAGTCTTTTTGATGTGACTGCAAAAAACCGGGGCCGCTTCGCGCCCCAGCGGGAGCAAGCTCCCTCGCCACAGGGTTGCGTTTATCCGCGTCTATGCGTCAGCCATCTTCTTCTATATCCAGCAGCAGGTTTTCCAGTGCCTCACGGTAGTCGCCGGGCTCCTTCCACATCCCGCGTTGCTGCGCTTCGAGCATCCGCTCGGTCATGTCGCGCAAGGCATGAGGGTTGTGTTCGCGAACAAAATCACGGGTTGCCGGATCAAGCAGATACGCATCGGCCAACAACGCGTACTGGTGATCGTCGATCAATTGCGTGGTCGCATCGAAAGCGAACAGGTTATCGACCGTCGCCGCCATCTCAAACGCACCTTTGTAGCCGTGACGCCTGACGCCGTCGAGCCACTTCGGGTTCGCTGCCCGGGAACGGATCACCCGGTTCAGCTCTTCCTTCAAGGTGCGGATTTTCGGCAGGTCCGGTTGACTGTGATCGCCATGATAGCTGGCCGCCGCGGCGCCGCTAAGGCTTTCGACCGCCGCGAGCATGCCGCCCTGGAACTGGTAGTAATCGTTGGAATCGAGCAAATCGTGTTCGCGGTTGTCCTGGTTTTGCAGCACCGCTTGAACCTGGCCGAGCCGTTGGGCGAACTGATCGCGGGCGGCAGTGCCTTCGTCGGAACCGCCGTAAGCGTAGCCGCCCCAGTTCAAATAAACCTCGGCCAGATCCTCGCGGCTTTGCCACAGACGCCCGTCAATCGCGCCCTGCACGCCTGCGCCGTAGGCCCCCGGCTTGGCACCGAAAATACGCCAACCGGCCTGACGCCGCGCCGCGTCTTCGTCCAGCCCCGCGTGCAACAGCGATGCTCGTTCGGCGCGCACTTTGGCGGCCAACGGGTTGAGATCGTCCGGCTCGTCCAGTTCCGCGACCGCTTGCACAGCCGCGTCGAACAGGCGGATCAGGTTGGCGAAGGCGTCACGGAAAAAACCTGAAACACGCAGCGTCACGTCAACCCGAGGACGGTCCAGCAGGCTCAGCGGCAGAATCTCGAAATCGTCGACCCGCTGGCTGCCGGTGGCCCACACCGGGCGCACGCCCATCAGTGCCATGGCCTGGGCGATGTCGTCGCCGCCGGTACGCATGGTCGCCGTGCCCCAGACCGACAAACCGAGCTGACGCAAATGATCGCCGTGATCTTGCAGATGACGTTCAAGAATCAGGTTGGCCGACTGGAAGCCGATGCGCCACGCGGTGGTGGTCGGCAGGTTGCGCACGTCCACCGAATAGAAATTGCGCCCGGTGGGCAGCACGTCCAGCCGACCGCGACTCGGTGCGCCGCTGGGGCCGGCCGGAACGAAGCGACCACACAGGGCGTCGAGCAGGCCGCGCATTTCTGCGGGACCGCAGGCGTCCAGACGCGGGGCGATGACGTCACGCAAACCGTCGAGAATGGCTCGCACCTCGCTCCACGCCTCCCCTTGTAGGAGCGAGCCTGCTCGCGATGGTGTATCAGAGGAACTAGTGTCGACTGACACACCATCGCGAGCAGGCTCGCTCCCACAGGGGCTATTCAATACGTCCGAAATCAACTGTGTGGCGAATAACTCCAGGCGTTCGCGGGTATCGCCCGCCGTGCGCCAGGTTTCTTCACAAACCGTTTTCAATTCAATCGGCCGCGGCCCGGTCCACGGCTCGGCCAAGGCACAATCAAGCGGATCGAACCCCAGTCCAAATGCCTTGGCCAGCGCCCGCAGCAGGCTCGATTGCGCGCCACGGCCATCACCCCTTGGGATGCGTAGCAGCGCCAGCAATGTATCGATGCGCAAACGACCGGTCGGCGACTCGCCGAACACATGCAGTCCGTCGCGAATCTGCGATTCCTTCAGGTCACACAGATAGGTGTCCAGTCGCGGCAACCAGATGGCCGCATCGGCATCGCTGTCGAGTTTTTCATCCAACTGCAATTCACGGTCGATGTGGGTGTCGCGCACCAGTTGCAGAATGTCCCGTTGCAACTCACGGGCGCGGCGCGGATCGAGCAGTTGCGCTTCGTAATATTCGTCGGCCAACAGCTCAAGGTTGCGCAACGGGCCGTAGGTTTCGGCACGCGTCAGCGGCGGCATCAAGTGATCAATGATCACCGCCTGAGTACGGCGTTTGGCCTGGGCGCCCTCACCCGGATCGTTGACGATAAAAGGATAGATGTTCGGCATCGGTCCGAGTAACGCATCCGGCCAGCAGTTTTCCGACAGTCCCACACCTTTGCCCGGCAGCCATTCGAGGTTGCCGTGCTTGCCGACATGGATCACGCCGTGAGCGCCGTAGGTATTGCGCAGCCAGAAGTAGAACGCCAGGTAAGCGTGGGGCGGCACCAGATCCGGGTCGTGATACACCGTGCTCGGATCGACTTGATAGCCCCGCGCCGGTTGAATGCCGACGAAGGTCAGGCCGAAACGTAGACCCGCGATCATCATCCGGCCGTTGCGGCACATCGGGTCGGTATCGGGTGTACCCCAACGCTCCAGCACTGCCTGACGATTGGCCTGCGGCAGCGCGTTGAACATCTGCCAGTAATCATCCATCGCCAGGCTTTGCTGGCATGGGCGCTGGTCGAGGGTGTCCAGGTCGTTGCTGACACCGCCGAGCAATTGCTGGATCAGCGCAGTGCCGCTGTCCGGCAGTTCGGACGGTAGCGGATAACCGTTGGTGTGCAGGGCGCGCAGGATGTTCAGCGCAGCGGCCGGGGTATCGAGCCCCACGCCGTTACCGATGCGACCGTCGCGAGTCGGGTAATTGGCCAGAATCAGCGCGATGCGTTTCTCACTGTTCGGCACCCGCGCCAGATCGATCCAGCGCCGCGCCAGTTCGGCGACGAAATCCATGCGCTCGGGTGCAGGCCGATAGCAGACCACATCCGATTGGCTGCGCTCGCTGCGCCACGCCAGATCCTTGAAGCTGATCGGCCGACTGATGATGCGCCCGTCCAGTTCCGGCAACGCAATGTGCATCGCCAGATCCCGCGGGCCAAGGCCTTGTTCGCTGGCGCGCCAGCCCGGTTCATTGTCCTGGGCGCAAATCGCCTGGATCACCGGGATATTGCGGCGAAACGGCCGCAGGTGCGGCGCTTCAGGGCTGGATTGGGCGAAACCGGTGGTGTTCAAAATCACCCCGGCCTCGACTTCATCCAGCCAGTCCTCAACCACCGAGAGGCAACCGGGCTCTTTCAAACTGGCCAGCGCAATCGGCAACGGGTTCAACCCCGCGGCCTGCAAGCGCTGGCAGAAAACATCGATGAAACCGGTGTTCGCCGCCTGTAAATGCGAGCGATAAAACAGCACCGCCGCCACCGGTTGATCAGGCTGCCAGTCGGCATGCCAATCGCTCAGAGTGGCCGGGCTTTTTTTCGGGTGATAGATCGCTGTGCGCGGCAGCGTCTGCGGTTCGGACCAAGGGTAATCGCGACCCAGCCAGCGACTGGCCAGGCAGCGAAACAGCTCCAGCGCATTGGCCATGCCGCCCTGGCGCAGGAAATGCCAGAGCCGGTCGCGGTCTTCAGGGGTCACGGTGCTCAGGTCACTGAGTTCCGGATCCGGCCGATCATCGCCCGGTACCAGAATCAACTGCACGCCGCGCTGCGACAATTCAACCAAACGCTCGATACCGTATCGCCAGTAGGCAATGCCGCCGTGCAATGAAATCAGAATCACCTTGGCGTGACGCAGCACTTCATCGACGTACAGATCCACCGAGGCATGATTCTGCACCTGCATCGGGTTGGCCAGGCGCACGCTTGGGTAGTCATCGGGCAACTGCTGCGCCGCTTCGGCGAGCAGCGCCAGGCTGGAGTCGCCGCTGCACAGGATCACCAGTTCGGCGGGGGTTTGTCCGAGGTCGGCAATGTTGTCTTCCGACACAAAACCGCCGGGCTGGGTCCTGAGCAGGTGCATGGTTACACGCTGAGCGCGGCGCGCAATTGCGCTTCGAGAGTCACAGCATCCAGCGCCTGACCGATCAGCACCAAGCGAGTGGTGCGGGCCTCGTCGGCGCCCCACTGGCGATCGAAGTGCTTGTCGAAACGCGTGCCCACGCCCTGGATCAGCAGGCGCATCGGTTTGTTCGGGATCGCAGCGAAACCTTTGACGCGCAAGATGCCGTGCTGAACCACCAGTTGGGTCAGCGCATCCATCAGCAGGCTTTCGTCCGCTTGCGGCAGTTCGATGGAGATCGAATCGAAGGCGTCGTGATCGTGGTCGTCATGATCATCGCCGTCGTGATGGTGATCGTGGTGGCTGTGACGGCTGTCGATGTGTTCTTCGGAACCGGCGCCGAGGCCGATCAGCACGTCCAGCGGCAAACGACCGCTGCTGGCTTCGATGATTTTCACTGCGGGCGGGAGCTCTTCGGCGACTTCCGCGCGCACGCGGGCCAGGTCTTGCGGGTTGATCAGGTCGGCTTTGTTGAGGATCACCAGGTCGGCGCTGGCCAATTGGTCTGCAAACAGTTCGTGCAGCGGCGATTCGTGGTCCAGGTTCGGATCGAGTTTGCGCTGGGCGTCGACCTGATCCGGGAACGCGGCGAACGTGCCAGCCGCGACGGCCGGGCTATCGACCACGGTGATCACCGCGTCGACGGTGCAGGCGCTGCGGATTTCCGGCCACTGGAAGGCTTGCACCAGCGGTTTTGGCAGGGCCAGGCCCGAGGTTTCGATGAGGATGTGATCAAGATCGCCGCGACGGGCGACCAGTTCGCGCATCACCGGGAAGAATTCTTCCTGGACGGTGCAGCACAGGCAGCCGTTGGCCAATTCGTAGACGCGGCCGTTGGCTTCTTCTTCGGTGCAACCGATGGAGCACTGTTTGAGGATTTCGCCGTCGATACCCAACTCGCCGAACTCGTTGACGATCACCGCGATGCGGCGACCCTGAGCGTTGTCGAGCATGTGCCGCAGCAAGGTGGTTTTGCCCGAGCCGAGGAAACCGGTGACGATGGTGACGGGAAGTTTGGCCAGTGTTTTCATCGGATGCCCTTTGGCTTTGGTGGCGGGCATACGGGACGAGAACCGGCCACGCGCACACGCGCCGGAAGCGTTCGCCACCGGATCACCCCGCCCGGTTGTAGTGAGAATCTGTATCGAGGCAGGTCTCCTGGCTGACGGTGTGCCGGCCTTGGGGCCAGGCATTCGCTGCGCCTTCCCGCGGGCTCAAGGTTGAGCCTGCAGTGGCGTGGCAGCGAACATCACCGTTCACAGTTGCGGGGGCAGCCGCGGCATTGACCGCGTTCCCTTCTTAGCTTCGACAAATGCCGAAGAACCTCGAATGCGCAAGGCTACGCATCGTATTGGGGCGGGTCAATGCTTGCGATCCCTGTGGCGAGGGGGCTTGCCCCCGTTCGGCGGCGAAGCCGTCGCAGATTCTGAGTAGAGGTGTGTCTGTAAAAATGTAAGGGGTCGCTTCGCAGCCCGACGGGGGCAAGCCCCCTCGCCACAGGGTTTTGTGCAAAGCCCAAACAAGAACCGCTGCCAATTGACGCCAACGCCTCGCCCATGCTCTCCTACACGCCTTGTTACGGGTGCCCTTCACAGGGTGAAACGGGAAACCGGTGAATCATGTGCTTTACTCCAAAGCCATGTCAGTCCGGTGCTGCCCCCGCAACGGTAAGCGAGCGAAGCGTCAGATCCACTGTGCCAATGTGGCATGGGAAGGTGATGCTTGCAGGTTCAGGCAAATGCCTTGCGCCCCTCGTGAGCCCGGAGACCGGCCCGCAACACAAAGTGACCAGTACGGCCACTGAACAACAAACCCGCGGTGGGCGGGCGCTGTTTGAACCCTGCGCGCCCGTTCGTGCGGGGTTTTGCATGCGCCCTTATTCCCCGCTGACAGACTAGAGGGAAATGCCATGTCGATCATCAGCAGTGCCGAACACACCAGCGCGAGCAGCACTTCAACCCTGACCCAACGTCTGACCGCAGCCATCTGCGCGTCGATCCTCGGTGCCTGCCTTGTGTATTTCGCCGGTTTCTCGCACATCGAAGCGGTCCACAATGCCGCGCACGATACCCGCCACAGCGCCGCGTTCCCGTGCCATTGAGACCTGCCGACATGATCAAGCGTATTGCCCAAACCGCAGGTTTCACCGGTCTGCTGGCGGCCCTGCTGCTGACCCTGCTGCAAAGCTTCTGGGTCTCACCGCTGATTCAGCAGGCCGAGACCTACGAAAAATCCGAACCGGTCGCTGTTGAAGTCCACGAACATGCGCACACCGAGGGCGCCGTCGCCGCGCACACTCACAATGCCGAAGCGTGGGAACCCGAAGACGGCTGGCAGCGCGTGCTGTCGACCACCGGCGGCAACCTGGTGGTAGCTGTCGGTTTCGCCCTGATGCTGGCCGGCCTGTACACCTTGCGCGCACCGACCAAAACATCTCAGGGCCTGCTCTGGGGCCTGGCCGGTTATGCCACCTTCGTGCTTGCCCCGACGCTCGGCCTGCCGCCGGAACTGCCGGGTACAGCGGCGGCTGATCTGGCGCAACGGCAGATGTGGTGGATCGGCACTGCGGCTTCTACGGCTGTCGGTATCGCCCTCATCGTCTTCGGCCGTCACTGGCTGATGAAAGTCCTGGGTGTGGCGATTCTCGCCGTTCCCCATGTGATTGGCGCACCGCAACCGGAAGTGCATTCGATGCTTGCGCCAGAGGCGCTGGCAGCCCAGTTCAACATCGCTTCGCAGTTGACCAACGTTGCGTTCTGGCTGGCCCTGGGCCTGATCAGCGCCTGGTTGTTCCGCCGCAAAAGCGATGGTCAATACCACGCATGACTGAAAACAGCGCAGCGCCGACGTTTGTAGTCGGCCTGGGTTGCCAGCGCGGCTGCCCCGTCAGCACGTTGCTGGCGCTGCTCGACCAAGCGTTGGCGGCGCACCAGATTGCACGTCATCAAATCAAGGCGCTGGCCAGCATCGATTTGAAGCGCGACGAACCTGCGTTGATTGAGCTGGCACAGCAGCTTGGCCTGGAATTAAAGTATTTCAGCAGTGAACAGCTGGCCGCTTATGAACCGCAACTCAGTCATCAATCGCAAATTGCCTTTGAACGCACCGGTTGCTACGGGGTGGCGGAAAGCGCCGCGCTGGCTCTGGCTGAACAACTGGCCCAAGGCCCGGCAAAACTGCTGATCCCGCGACAAAAGTATGCCCAGGCAACCCTGGCATTGGCCGGCGCGGCCTGAAAACACCGATAATCCCCGCTCTCGATCATGAACATTCTTCATCTGAAGCCCTGTTCAGCCCCTTTTCCCCACAGGAACCGACGATGACCGTCTACTTTATTGGCGCTGGTCCCGGCGACCCCGAACTGATCACCGTCAAAGGCCAACGACTGATTCGCAGCTGCCCGGTGATCATCTACGCCGGTTCACTGGTGCCCGCTGCGGTGCTGGAAGGTCATTGTGCCGAACAGGTGGTCAACAGCGCCGAACTCCACTTGGAACAGATCATCGAGCTGATTAAAGCTGCCGATGCCAACGGTCAGGATGTGGCACGCGTGCACTCCGGCGATCCGAGCCTGTATGGCGCGATTGGCGAGCAGATTCGCTACTTGCGTGAGCTCGACATTCCTTTTGAAATCGTGCCCGGCGTCACCGCAACAGCCGCCTGCGCGGCACTCCTGGGCGCGGAGTTGACCCTGCCGGACGTGTCACAAAGCGTGATCCTGACCCGCTACGCCGACAAGACCGCCATGCCACCGGGCGAAGAGTTCTCCAGCCTGGCGCAGCATGGCGCGACCATGGCGATTCATTTGGGGGTTAATCATCTGACAAAGATTGTCGAGGAACTCGTGCCGCATTACGGCGCGGATTGCCCGATTGCGGTGGTGCACCGAGCGAGTTGGCCGGATCAGGATTGGGTGGTTGGGACGCTGGCAGATATTGTCGAGAAGGTCGAAGCGAAGGGGTTTCGGCGTACGGCGTTGATTCTGGTTGGACGGGTGTTGGGCAGTGATCACTTCAGCGAGTCATCGCTGTATCGTGCGGGGCATGCGCATCTCTACAGGCCCTGAAAGCACCTGTGGCGAGGGAGCTTGCTCCCGCTGGACCGCGAAGCGGTCCCAACATCAGTCAATACATTCATCACGGGAAAATGCACTGACTGTCTTGCGACTGCTTCGCAGTCGAGCGGGAGCAAGCTCCCTCGCCACAGCGCCGTTTTTTTTATGCCGCAGCGAACACCTTACTTAGTAGTAGGCGTTTTCTTTCTGCGTGTGGTCGGTCACGTCCCGAACACCTTTGAGCTCCGGGATACGCTCGAGCAAGGTGCGCTCGATGCCTTCCTTCAGCGTCACGTCGGCCTGGCCGCAGCCCTGGCAACCGCCGCCGAACTGCAGAACGGCGATGCCGTCCTCGACCACATCGATCAGGCTGACCTGACCGCCGTGGCTGGCCAGCCCCGGGTTGATCTCGGTTTGCAGGTAATAATTGATGCGCTCGTTGACCGGGCTGTCGGCGTTGACCATCGGGACTTTGGCGTTTGGCGCCTTGATGGTCAACTGGCCGCCCATGCGGTCGGTGGCGTAATCGACGACCGCGTCATCCAGGAAAGCTTCGCTGAACGAATCGATGTAGGCGGTGAAGCTTTTTAGCCCCAGCGCGGTGTCTTCGGGTTTTTCTTCGCCCGGCTTGCAATAGGCAATGCAGGTTTCGGCGTACTGGGTGCCGGGCTGGGTAATGAAGACGCGGATGCCGATGCCCGGGGTGTTCTGCTTGGAGAGCAGATCAGCCAGGTAATCGTGGGCGGCGTCAGTGATGGTAATAGCGGTCATGGAAACTCCTCGCAGGCTTGCGCGCAGTTTACGCCAATCAACGCGCCGGACAAAGTCCTAGTATTTTTGTCAGGAAAAGATCTTTTCATACCCTGTAGGAGCTGGCTTGCCGGCGAAGGCGTCAGGTCAGTTGACATTTATATTGAATGTCTTGCCCTCATCGCTGGCAAGCCAGCTCCTACGGGGATTGTGGTGGATCAAAGGTTCTCGTAGCGATTCATGTCCAGCACGCCCTCTTCCACCGGATCGGTCTCGTGGATATAGCGGCTGGAATCATGAAAATACTGCCAGAATTGCGGATGACTGCGACGAATGCCCCAACGTTCGACGATTTTCTCGAAACTGGCAGCGTCTTTTGCGCCTTCCATCGCGTCCACAAACTCAGGCACTTGATCGGCCGGAATGTTGAACATGAAGTTCGGATAGCTGCTGAGCACACCCGGGAAAATGGTCAAGGTATCGAGCCCCGGTTGATAGCGCCTCGATTCGCCCATCATGAACGCCACGTTGCTGTGCGCGCGGTTGCGCAACAGGCTGTAGACCACACGTTTACCGCTCGCCGTCTCGACGCGCAGCATTGTGGCTTCGGGCAACTGATCAATGACTTTCAACCCGGCTGCCGGGCGCGATGCCAAGCGGCTGAAGGCTTGCTCAGCGCCCTGCAATTCCGGATCGATGTTTGGTCGGGAGCAATAGGCCCCCTCGCAGCGGTTGATGGGATCGGGCTGCGCATTAAGGTCGCCATAACGGGCCAGCAATTGCCTGGCGAAATCGCGCTTGGGATCTGCCTCGTCAAGCTTCAGTGCGGTCGGCTTGTCGTTGTCGATGGACTCGTAGTCCATCCACAACTTCAGTTGGCCGCTGTTCTGATACCAGTCATTAAGGTAACCATCGCGAGAATCAGCAGGCATCAAACGCAGGAAGTTCTGCTCCGCACCGTTGCGGATCAGGTCGAAATACAGGCGCGTCTGGGCTTGATGGGAAACGTTGCCGAACACATCGAAATTAACGGCCAACTGGTAGTAGGTGCGCTCCAGAAGCGGATAGTCGAACAGCCACATCGTTTGCGGTAGTTCGCCAATCAGGCCTTTGGTCACCGAGGCGCTGTCGAAATGACGGAAAATGCTCAGCAGCGCGTTGTCGTTGCCGGCCCACAGCGTCGACCAGCTCGGCGCTGGCTCATCGGCATAACTGTCGCGGCGCAAGGCCTCGTATTCGTTTCGCTTGTCCCGGTAGTCGTGCCACAGGCTCAGGACACTGCCGACGTCATCGTTCTGCCCCGGCATCGCCAGCAGTGGCGTAGCCTGGCCGCGGTAATTCGGATCGGTGACATAAAGGTCGTGCTCCGGCGCCTGGAACAGCGCCCAGAAGTTGTCGCGGATCACGTCCGTGGCGATCTGGCCGCGGCACACCGGCCCGCGAATAAAGGTCCGAACGAAGTATTCGGCGTTATCGAGCATGAACTGATAACGCGCCTGGGCCGGGATCGCCTCAAATGTGGCAAACGGATTGGCCCGGCTCTGCGGCCCATAACCCGGTAAAGCGTTGACCTGCCAGCTGCCGTTGTAGAACAGGCTTTTAACCCGGGCCATTTGCGCCGCACTCAGCGGATAACTGATGTGGGTCTTGTGCACAATCACGCCCTGCACCGGCCACAAACGGTAGTAAAACTCGGTACCCGGATCGTCGTTCGGGCGACGGCTGTTGATCAGGTCGATCGGCTGGCCGGTCGGTGTGCGCGAACGCACCCACTGGAAGAAATGCCCGGGCTCGCCATCCTTGAAATAGAGATGCGCAAGGAACCAGTGCTCGTACAGCCAGCGCCCCACCAGACTCTCCTTGGCGCCGGGCGAGTTCAGCAGTTTTTCCCACTGCACCACTTGCAACGCTTCTTTGGCGCTGGGGACCAGGCCCTGCTCATCGATGGGTGCACCGGAGGCCAGCCAGCGTTGCAGCGTCTGGTATTGCTGAAGGGTCAGGCCGGTCACCGCCAGTGGCATACCTTCTTTGGGATGTTTTTGGGCATAACCGTCAAATTCCGCCGGCATGGCGCACATGTTTTCCCGGTTCAGGCCCAGGACGATGTCTTGCGGCAGTTTGGCGTTGGGCTGCAAAGGGGTTCTGTGGCCCAGTTCAAGCATGCGCGCCATCAGTGCCGCCTGACTGCCCTGCGCGTCGAGCACCGAATAGAAGCCTTTTTGCTGCCAGGCGGTTTTTCCGGAGGCGTCCAGAAACAGCCGTGTCGGTGCCTGCGCTTTGCTGCGGTCACCATCATAGACCGGGATTTTCGTCGCACCGCGCGCTGTGCCTTCGCCACTACCGAGATTGAGCTGGCAGGCCGCATCATTGCAGGCGTGGCAGGCCACGCACTTTTCAGTGAAGATCGGTTGGATGTCGCGACTGTAGGAAATCGCCGATCCCTGCGCCGCAGCGCCCCAGCTTGAAAACAACAGCACAGCGCTGATGACGAAGCGATACGACATGTCCCTGATCCCGATCCTTTAAAAAACGCCGCGATTCTACAGCGCTGACGCACCTCTCAACATGAGCGATATTCATGCTAAACCCGTCCATGCTCTAAAAGCGCACAAGTTTGTTATGATCCCGGCCCTTCGTAATGGTCTTTCCGAGTAGTCCAAATGTCCGATCGCAGTGTTCGCCTTCAAGCTCTCAAGCACGCCCTCAAAGAGCGCATCCTGATTCTCGATGGCGGCATGGGCACGATGATCCAGAGCTACAAGCTCGAGGAACAGGATTACCGTGGCAAACGCTTCGCCGACTGGCCAAGCGATGTCAAAGGCAACAACGACCTGTTGGTGCTGACGCGCCCGGACGTGATTGGCGGCATCGAAAAAGCCTACCTGGATGCCGGCGCGGACATTCTGGAAACCAACACCTTCAACGCCACCCAGATTTCCCTGGCCGACTACGGCATGCAGGGCCTGGCGTATGAGTTAAACGTAGAAGGCGCACGCCTGGCCCGCAAAGTGGCCGACGCCAAGACCCTCGAAACCCCGGATAAACCACGCTTCGTCGCCGGCGTGCTTGGCCCGACCAGCCGTACCTGCTCGCTGTCCCCGGACGTGAACAACCCCGGCTATCGCAACGTGACCTTCGATGAGCTGGTGGAAAACTACACCGAGTCCACCAAAGGCCTGATCGAGGGCGGCGCCGACCTGATCCTGATCGAAACCATCTTCGATACCCTGAACGCCAAGGCAGCGATCTTCGCCGTGCAAGGCGTGTTCGAAGAATTGGGCATCGAGTTGCCGATCATGATTTCCGGCACCATCACCGATGCCTCGGGCCGCACGCTGTCGGGCCAGACCACCGAAGCGTTCTGGAACTCCGTGGCCCACGCCAAGCCGATCTCGGTCGGCCTGAACTGCGCCCTCGGCGCCAGCGAACTGCGCCCGTACCTCGAAGAACTGTCGAACAAGGCCAACACCCACGTTTCCGCGCACCCCAACGCCGGCCTGCCGAACGAGTTCGGTGAGTACGACGAACTGCCGTCGCAAACCGCCAAGGTCATCGAAGAGTTCGCCCAAAGCGGCTTCCTGAACATCGTCGGCGGCTGCTGCGGCACCACGCCGGGCCACATCGAAGCCATCGCCAACGCCGTGGCCGGTTACGCACCGCGCCAGATTCCGGACATCCCGAAGGCTTGCCGCCTCTCGGGCCTGGAGCCGTTCACGATCGATCGCAACTCGCTGTTCGTCAACGTCGGCGAGCGGACCAACATCACCGGTTCCGCCAAGTTCGCCCGTCTGATTCGCGAAGACAACTACACCGAAGCCCTGGAAGTCGCCCTGCAACAGGTCGAGGCCGGTGCCCAAGTGATCGACATCAACATGGACGAAGGGATGCTCGATTCGAAGAAGGCCATGGTGACCTTCCTCAATCTGATTGCCGGTGAACCGGACATCTCCCGCGTACCGATCATGATCGACTCCTCCAAGTGGGAAGTGATTGAAGCCGGCCTCAAGTGCATCCAGGGCAAGGGCATCGTCAACTCGATCAGCATGAAAGAAGGCGTCGAGCAGTTCATTCACCACGCCAAACTGTGCAAGCGCTACGGCGCCGCCGTGGTGGTGATGGCCTTCGACGAAGCCGGCCAGGCCGACACCGAAGCGCGCAAGAAAGAAATCTGCAAACGTTCCTACGACATTCTGGTCAACGACGTGGGCTTCCCGCCGGAAGACATCATCTTCGACCCGAACATCTTCGCCGTCGCCACCGGCATCGAAGAACACAACAACTACGCCGTCGACTTCATTAACGCCTGCGCTTACATCCGCGACGAGCTGCCGTATGCGCTGACCTCGGGCGGCGTGTCCAACGTGTCGTTCTCGTTCCGTGGCAACAACCCGGTGCGTGAAGCGATCCACTCGGTATTCCTGCTGTACGCAATCCGCTCAGGGCTGACCATGGGCATCGTCAACGCCGGTCAGCTGGAGATCTACGACCAGATCCCGGTGGAACTGCGCGACGCCGTGGAAGACGTGATCCTCAACCGCACGCCGGAAGGCACCGACGCCCTCCTCGCCATCGCCGACAAGTACAAGGGCGACGGCAGCGTCAAGGAAGCCGAGACCGAAGAGTGGCGCAGCTGGGACGTCAACAAGCGTCTGGAACATGCGCTGGTCAAGGGCATCACCACGCACATCGTCGAAGACACCGAAGAGTCCCGTCAGTCGTTCGCCCGTCCGATCGAAGTGATCGAAGGCCCGCTGATGTCCGGCATGAACATCGTCGGCGACCTGTTCGGCGCCGGTAAAATGTTCCTGCCCCAGGTGGTGAAATCCGCCCGCGTAATGAAACAGGCCGTGGCGCACCTGATCCCGTTCATCGAACTGGAAAAAGGCGACAAGCCGGAAGCCAAGGGCAAGATTCTCATGGCCACGGTGAAAGGCGACGTGCACGACATCGGCAAGAACATCGTCGGCGTGGTGCTCGGTTGCAACGGCTACGACATCGTCGACCTCGGCGTGATGGTCCCGGCAGAAAAGATCCTGCAAGTGGCCAAAGAGCAGAAGTGCGACATCATCGGCCTGTCCGGCCTGATCACTCCGTCGCTGGATGAAATGGTGCATGTGGCCCGCGAGATGCAGCGCCAGGACTTCCACCTGCCGTTGATGATCGGTGGCGCGACCACCTCCAAAGCGCACACAGCGGTGAAGATCGAACCCAAGTACAGCAATGACGCGGTGATCTACGTCACCGACGCCTCACGCGCTGTGGGTGTCGCGACCCAGTTGCTGTCCAAGGAACTCAAGGCCGGTTTCGTCGAGAAAACCCGCCTGGAATACATCGACGTCCGCGAGCGCACCGCCAACCGCAGCGCCCGCACCGAACGCCTGAGCTACGGCGCGGCCATCGCCAAGAAGCCGCAGTTCGATTGGGCCAGCTACACGCCGGTCAAACCGACCTTTACCGGTACCCGAGTGCTGGACAACATCGACCTCAACGTTCTGGCCGAGTACATCGACTGGACGCCGTTCTTCATCTCCTGGGACCTGGCCGGTAAATTCCCGCGCATCCTCGAAGACGAAGTCGTCGGTGAAGCCGCAACTTCACTCTATAAAGACGCTCGGGAGATGCTGACCAAACTGATCGACGAGAAACTGATCAGCGCCCGTGCGGTGTTCGGTTTCTGGCCGGCCAATCAGGTGCACGACGACGACATCGAGCTGTACGGCGACGACGGCAAGCCAATGGCCAAGCTTCATCACTTGCGCCAGCAGATCATCAAGACCGACGGTAAGCCAAACTTCTCCCTGGCCGACTTTGTCGCACCGAAGGACAGTGAAGTGACCGACTACGTCGGTGGGTTCATCACCACCGCCGGCATCGGCGCCGAAGAGGTGGCCAAGGCCTACCAGGACGCTGGCGACGATTACAACTCGATCATGGTCAAGGCCCTGGCCGACCGCTTGGCCGAGGCGTGCGCCGAGTGGCTGCACCAGCAGGTGCGTAAAGAACATTGGGGCTACGCGAAAGACGAAACGCTCGATAACGAGGCGCTGATCAAAGAGCAGTACACCGGTATCCGCCCTGCTCCAGGTTACCCGGCGTGCCCGGATCACACCGAAAAAGCCCAACTGTTCGCCCTGCTCGATCCTGAAGCCCAGGAAATGCGCGCCGGCCGCAGCGGTGTGTTCCTCACCGAGCACTACGCGATGTTCCCGGCAGCGGCGGTCAGCGGTTGGTATTTCGCTCACCCGCAGGCGCAATACTTCGCCGTGGGCAAGGTCGACAAGGATCAGGTGCAGAGCTACACATCGCGTAAAGGTCAGGAATTGAGCGTGACCGAGCGTTGGCTGGCGCCGAACCTCGGTTACGACAACTGAGACAGTCGATAAAACAACTTTGCAGCGTCGGGCAACCCGGCGCTGCAAAGGTTATCGACAGTAGCAATCAGCTGTGTGAAGGACCCGGCTGCGGCGCTATCACACTGGGATGTTCAATCGCTTCGGTCTCCTGCCGAGACAGGTCGATCATCCTCAAGCTGCGCGCGAACTGACGTTCGTTATACCGATGCTGAGCCTCCTCCAGGTTGAAGTCACCCTCCTCCGACTCCTCCACCTCATCGAATTCCCTTAACGCCTCCGGATACTTTTCCTTTAGATAGTCCTCCCAATAGTCACGCTGGATAAGGTCCTGAAAAAACAGGTCGGATCGTTCGGCATCCATGACTTCACGACGAACGTCAGCCAGGTCTTTTGGCGTAACACCCGAGGCATAGGTCATGTGGCCGGGTTGTCCCGGTAGCTCCAGGCCGTCACTCCAGCCACTTGTCAGGCCGATTCGGTAGCCCAGACGGACTTGTGCCTGATCGAAGTGGGTTTTCTTGGCGATTTCTATCGCCTTCAGATCGATCCTGTCCAAGCGGAACATCTGCCTGGACAGTTTCAGTAATGCCCGGCCCTTTGCCGCCAGCCCGGCAGGAAGATCGAGCAACGCGTTATGCAGGAATACTTTGCTTTCCAGGACACTGAAACTGAGAATCCGGCCGTCGACACAAGTACCGTGGGTGGCGGCATTGGCGAACAGCGTCGTGCGAAGCTCGGTGTTGCTTTCGGCAGCTTCCATGACGGCCCACACCCTTCGGGTCAAATCGGCATTCGCCACTCTGAATTCACGAGTATCCGGCAAGACTGCAAGCAGGTGGAAGAAAGCGGCATTGTCCGGCTCCGCCAGCAGTCGATTCCAGGTCTCGGTTCTCGTTGCCATCTCCTCTTTCGAGGCATTCGCCAGCCATGGCGACAGTTGTTCGACATCGGGCTGCGAGTCGGCAAGGTCTTCGTCGGACTGCATGCTTTCAGTTTCACTGACACCGTCATTGGAAATGACCTCGAGCATCTCATCGAGTTCAGCGCGTGAGAAACCCAACGCTGTAGCGTGCGAACCCGTCTCACAGTAATCCCTGAGTTCCTCCAGGCTCTCACGCGACAAATTGTAGTTGTCGCTCAAGTCTGTGCCGGATATCAGCACCTCATGGGTACCGTCCAGGGCGGCCGAAGGAATGGTCGTGATGTCATTGCCACTCAGATTCAGCACTCTGAGGCGATCGCTATCGAGCACTCCTTCCGGCCACTCGCTCAGTTGATTGTTTCGTATATCCAGCGTCTCCAACCGCGCAAGCGTGCCAGCATTGAAATGGCCCAGATTGTTGTAGCCCAGATTCAACCATTGCAGGTTTTCCAGGCGATTGAGCGAAGCGTACAAAACCTCGGGGTCATCGAATTGATTGTCTGAAAGATCAAGCCGTTCAAGACGCGCCATACTCTTGATCGCTTCGGGCATCGCCTCGAGATCATTGCCAGCGAGCGCCAATGCCTTGAGTTCGACAAAGGCCTTCAGAAACCCGTCGGAGCCTTGCGCAGAGAGTCTTGCACCGGTCAAATCCAACGTTTGTACATGGGCGAACACCGCAGGCAATTCAGGAAGATCGCCCAGTTGTAAGCCATCGAGACTCAACGCAGGGTTTACAACACCCCTATCGCCGATCAGTCCTTCGCTCCAACAATCAAGGATTCGTAGCGAAGCCAGCCTGCGATTGGCCGACGAAATCTTCCAGCGCCGGCCATTGATCTCCCGCGTAAACAGCCAGCCATTCAATTGTCGTGTCAGCGTTTCGAACGACTGCTCCCATTCGCCTATCTGGTCGCTGATCTGCGCGTCAGTGGCCGCACTTGCACGCGCCTGCTCGACCCATTGCAAGGCCTCATCTTGCGCAAGTGCCGGTTTTATCCGCTGCAGGCGCTTGGCAAGGTTCGCGACGCCTTCACCGACAGGTATTTGCGGCAGGGGCAACAGATCCAGTGCGATGGTGAGCCCGCTTTCTGTCGGTGGAAAAACGGGAGGAAAACCTGGAAGCGCATCCCTTTGAGCGAAGCGTTCCAGCGTGCCGAGCGGCAATCCCCTGGCATTCTCGAATCGCTGGCGGGCTGAGTTCAGGGCTGTCCTGGCTTGCGCATCCAGCGGCGCGTTCGCCAGATTGGTTTTGAGCAACATTTCATCGGACAAGCCCGCGCTGGGCAGTGAAGATATTTTGCTGCTGCGCACATCAAGCCAAGTCAATTCCGGCAGGTCCTGAACCCCAATCGGCCAGTCGAGCAGCCCCGTACTCTCAAGGCTCAGGGCTTTGAGCTGCGTCATCGCGGACACGTCCAACGCGTCCAGCGGGTTGTTGCGCAAGTTCAGATATTCAAGCGTTTGAAGGCCATCAAAACGTTGTTGCACGGCTGTGTCTACCGCGATCTGGTTACTGGAGAGGTCCAGATTCGTCAGTTTTGCAAAGTCGCCCGGTACGATAGGCAGGTCCGTCAATTGGTTAGCACTGAGGTCGAGTTTTTCAACCTCGCTAAACGCTCGAACAAAATGGCGGACTTGCTCCACAGGCGCTTTCATCCCTCTCAAATCCAGCGTTTTTACATGCGGGAACACACCCTGCGGCAGATCTGGAAGCTCGCTCAGCCCCATATTTGACAAATCGAGCCTCGAAGCATCGGCCATTGCGCCATAGCGTTTAAATGTGCCATTGCGCCAGCAGGCCCTGATGGACATGTCAGCCATGCTTCGTCCCACCGCCTCATGGGTTGGCATGGGTGCTCCGTCGTTAGACAGACGATGGGACCAGCGCTTGAGACTTCGGTCGAGAACGCTGTACTCCTCGCTTAACGCCTCCACTGCCTGAAACCTTGCCTGTTCTCCCAGCCATTGTGCGGCGAACTGATTGAACAAACCCTCGACCGGCTCATTCATCCCCTGCGCCAGGCGTCTGACTTGCGTCTTGCAATATCCCCTGACCATTTCCTCGACATCGACAAGGTGATCCGGGTGGTTCTTGACATACTCGTAAGCCGGCTTGAAGTGTTCGCGAGGGATTTTCGACCAGTCCAGCGACAATCCCGACCACAGTTTTTCATGCCCCTCATAGATGGCGTCGGGAAGCGCTCGAATTGAGGTCTCTCGGAGATTCAGGCGCTCAAGGTTTGGCAGCTCAAGTATCCCGGCAGGCCATTCCACTAACAAGGGAGCCCCGAGATGAAGCTGGCGCAGATGACGCAAACGACTGAAGTCCCATGCCTCTGGCCCCCAAATTGGCGCACTGACACTCAACGCCTCCAGTCGGGTCAGTGCGTTCAACCTCGACGGCATGTCCGCTGCAAAAGGCGACGCCGAGTACAGACTCAAGCTTTTGAGATTTTCCAGTCTGACAAGCGCCTCGGGCACATTGGTGAACTCATAGTCGGTCGCGGTTATTCTCAGGCTCGTCAAACCAGGAAAGCTATGCAAAAGCGCATTGGCATTGCTGTCATTGATGCATTGCCCGCGAATTTGTAGGTGACGCACATGGGAAAAATCTGCCGATAGCGCAGGAAGCGGATCATCACAGGTCAGATCGAGGGCACTGTTCATGAACTGTGAGTCGGCCAGTGGCGAGTTGCGCCAGGATTGTTTGATGGCTCGCGCGACATAGGACCTTCCTCCGAGCATTGATTGCAGGGCAGTGTCCGGCGACGCTACGCCGGCCCATTGGTCGAGTGTCGACTCCAGCAATTCCCATTCACGCAAACGCGCCTGCAGCAGACCATAAATCTGCGGGTCGGTTTTTCCTGCCCGCAGTTGCTCCAGGATAAATCCATTGGCCTGGGCGTCAGTGAGCGCTGGATAGATAACCTGGACCCGCGAAACCAGTGAAGGATTCACGCCTTGCCCACGTCCGCTGGCGTAGTAGCCCATGACACGCTCCCTCACACGCACGGGCGGCTTGAACCTGCGAGGGTTGCCCTTTCGCTGTTCCAGCCGTTGTGCCAACTCCGCGCGGTGCTCACTGGCGCAATCGGTCATTGCCTTTTGCAAATCACCACTTTGCCACGTATGCGGGACGCCTAAAGCCTGCCGAGCCTCATCGGGCAAGGCGTGCATGATCGAGGCGAAGAAGTTGTTGCCGTCCCGCGGCACGCTGTTGAGTGCCTCACCCCGCTCGTCAAAAGCCTGGAAGCCCGGGCCGTTTTTCACCAGATATTTACGGGTTACAGCTGTTTCCCCGCCGATGCCATCGATCAGTGGACCGTCGACGTGGCCCTCGCGGATTTCCAGTCGTACGTCATTGGACCAGCCCGGTAATTTTTCCAGCGAATGCAATGCCAGCGACTGACTGTCCGCAGTGATTATTTCCCCGAGATTCAGATCGACAAAGGCGCGGCTCACCCGTCCTTGCTGCGCATACCAGCGCGCCTCTTCCAACATTCTCAGTGGCACTCGTCGGGTGGTTTGAAACCGCGTGAGCTCTTCGGCATCGGCGTCCATCAACACCCGCTTTGCAGCGGACTCACCGAGCCCCGGACAAACACGGCGCAGCATCGCGACAGGGCCTTGCTCCAAACCGATCACCTGCGGATCGGGATCGGACAAGCTCAATGCATCCATCAAATCGGGAGGTGGAGGAAGATGGTCCATGTGCATCTTGCGCAGGGCATCGTCGCCGATGCCATTGGCCTGCGCGATCTTGAGCAACTGCTTGTCGGCAAAGCATTCTGTCGTGTGGCCAATGCGCCGCAACAGTGTCAGACGATCCCACTCGAGCGGGCGCTCCAGCGTATGACGCCAGGCGCCGTGGCCGTTGTGCTCGAGTATCGGTTGCCAAAGGCTGGTGTCGGCCGGATGTTTGATACGCCACTTTTTCAGCGATGGATCAAACCTCGTTTCATAAACCTTGCCCGCCTGCCGAATGTAGCTTTTACCGTTGAGCGAATACTGCCCCAATGCATCCGGACCCGCGTTGCCATCGAGCACAATCTGTTGCTCATAGGCACTCAAGTCTGGTTTCCATAGACGTTTTTTGCCATCGCCCCCCTGAATTTGCTCCAGCCCCTCGACCACAGGCTCCGGCGCCACGGCAGTCAGTCTGGCCAGTCCTTTACCGGCACCGGCCATGACGGCAATGAATGCGAGGTTTTCCGCGACATCGATCAGATGCGCCTTGGCGGCGGTGCGGTCCCCTTCACTCCACTCGATCACACCTTCAAACGTCTCATACAGGAGTTGGTCGACCATCACCATCATCATGACCTCACCGAGTACGGGCACGAACATTGAGACGAGGTTCAATCCCAGCATGCCGATTTCCAGCAAGTGGTTGAGTCTTTCTGCCCGCACTCTGGCATCGACGTCATCGGTGGGGACAGCCTGACTACGGGCGTCGGCGATAACCCTATCGCGGTGCTGTTCGAAGAGGTAAGTCCAGAAGTCCGTATTCAGAGACCACAAACCGTCACCTTTGCGCACCCGGCATGAAGGGTCGAGATAGGGATTTTCAACCCTCACTCGCTTGACCTGACGCTCGGGAGGAAGCTCGTTCATGAACAAGAAGGGCGAGAGTGGCGCAAGATTGCGAAGAATCGTAAACCCGGTGGAATGCACGAAATCGGTGGGAGAATCTGCAGCCACTTTGGTGAACTGGCTGACGTAATACGGTCGATCGGAATACGCTACGAACTGACTGAAAAATCGCTGATATTTTGTCGGGCCATCGTCTTTGGACGGTTGTGCATCCCGGGCAGTGAACCGTCGTTCGAGTTCTGCTTTCATCTGCTTCAACGGGTATCGCTTGAGCGGGTGCA
Organism: Pseudomonas sp. C32; assembly: GCF_030417915.1. NCBI lineage: Bacteria > Pseudomonadati > Pseudomonadota > Gammaproteobacteria > Pseudomonadales > Pseudomonadaceae > Pseudomonas > Pseudomonas sp. C32. The sequence continues at coordinate 104,951 of NZ_JAUHUK010000022.1, forward strand.
CAGGATCGTCAGGAATATAAATAATGACGTCGGTGCCGTAGCGGTACTTTTCAGAGATAAGGAACACTGCGCAGCCAATCATCCTGCGCTTCATCAGGGCTAAATCACAAAACCATACCTGCTTGCCGCCCAGTCGAAGGTCCATCTCGCCGTCGACGAGCGAACGGATCATCTCGTAATCATTTGGTTCGATGTCCACCCTCAACAACGCCACCGCGGCCGCGGACAAAAGTGCGGCCTTCTGACTGGCAATAAACTGCTGGCGGAGCGTCGCTTCCTTATCGGCATCCGAAGGATGGAAGAACGCCTTTACATAGACCTGATATTGCGCGCCGATATCCAACGTGCGACACAGGGACAGGAACTGCCTGATCGTGATGTTGAGATCGACCACTTGAAAGGTGTCCGGGGTTGTTGTTTCTACGATAAAACTCGACTCCTCGTGAAAAGCCCCGTGCTCGCACTCCGACGCCTCGAAGTTATGGAGCGCCGCCTGCAGCAAAGAGAGCTTCAACACTTCGAATGTTGCGACCTCTATTTCAAGTACGCTGATTTCGAGCGGCCGCTTCAGGCATACCAGCGTTTTGTTGACATCGACCTCAACTGCGAACTGCTCCTTCAGCGCTTTCACCAACAGCCGGGCAGCGAATATTTCAACGTCAAGCAGTGCCGACATGGTTTTATCCAGACGGGTTTGTGCCTTGAAGCGGGCAGCGAAGCTTTCCTGCAGAATTTGTTTTTGTTCAACCGACGCCTCCTGATACCAGTGCGGCAGGTGAGCGGGGGCTGCTTTCAGCTCTGCCCGCCTTGCGGGTGTCGCATTGATCAGCCAGTCGGGAGACGTTTGCTCAAGAAACGCAGCGTGGATGCTGCTTTTTCCGGCAGCCGACGTTTTATGCAATGGTGTTTTTTGATTCGCCTCGGTCGACGAAGTCGGGGGGGACGTGGACATGGGCTCGCTCCTGATAAATGGAGCATCAGGACACCAGTTCAGGACTGTTTCCCTGCGGTACATAGTTATCGCGATGGCAACAACTGATGTCGACAGTTTCAATTGCAGGCGAACCAAGGCGCGAACCGCCGGATTGACTATGCTTGGGTGAGCTATTTTCAGGCGAGGAATTTATGGACGATCCGGCCGACAACAAGCCGCCGACCTTCTGGCAAATGCTGCACAGCGTCGTGGCGGCGGCGTTCGGGGTACAAAGCGGGAAAAACCGTGCCCGGGATTTCACCCACGGCAAACCCAGTCATTTTGTGGTGTTGGGGATAGTGTTCACGGCGGTGTTCGCGTTGACGCTGTTCGGCATCGTGAAGCTGGTGCTGCACCTGGCAGGTGTCTGATCCGGCTCAGTGCATCAAGGTCTGCAGGGTGAAGGGGTAGCGCCAGGACGTCGGCCGCCCTTTGGCCGACAGTTTGTGAAAGTCCACGCCAAAATCCTGCGTAACGCTCATCGCCAGCAATCGCTTGGCTTGCTTGCGATCAATCAATTGTAGCAACGGAATCTGCCGATCCCGACCACCGTACTGGCTGATGTCCACGCCTTCGTCATAGTCGTGCAACTGCACCAACGCCCAGCCACCGAGGCTGAAATGCCCACCCAGCAACACGCTCAGGCGATTGTCCAACAGCGCCTGCAATGCGGCCGGTGAGTTATTGAAGGCGCCGAACAGTGCACCGTTACCGGGAACGCCCCCGGTTTCGACATAGGCCTGCATGACGCCAAATGCCATCTCGTCATTGGCCGCCCAAACGAGTGAAGTGTGGGGATAGCGTTTGAACAACAGCCTGGCCTGCTCATAGGCGCGTTGACGCGTCCAGCCGCCGTACACCAACTGCCGGAGCCGGACTTGCGGATGCTCGGCCAGCGCCCGGCGCATGCCCTTTTCTCGCCGTTGTGCGGACGGGGTGATCTTCAAGCCGGAAAAGGCCAGCAGCTCGATTGTCTGTCCAGGGGGTACCGGAGGATGTTGGCGGATCAGCTCCTTGAGCATCAGATAGCCGCCCTCCTCGTCATTGGGCACCAGGCTTCCCACCCAATCAGGGTATTTGTCCGGTTGCGCACTGAGCAGGTTCACCTGATCTGCTGACAGGGCGTTGTTGACCAGAAACAGCTTTACGCCGCTGCCTTGCGCCAGACGCAGGACTTCGGGCGCCACAGATTGCTCGTTGACGAACACCAGGTAGTCGGGACGGTTGTGTCCCTGGAGCGCTTCACGGGCCTGCTTGATGATGTTTTCAGGAACGCGGTCGGCATACTGGATGCGCAAATCCATCCCAAGGTCTTTGGCCGCGGCTTGCATGAACTGCGAATAACTGACCCAGAACGCTTCTTGAGTGGTTCCCGGATTCAGGAACAACACCGACGCCGCTTGCGCGCAAGGTCCCCCGATCAGACCCAACGCCAGCAATACGCCCCTCAGAACCTTCAACATGTGTCGACGCAACCCCCGGAAATTCGCCGCGCATTATAGCCAGCGAATCTCCGGTACAACGCCGCCTTTTCCGGTTTTTGTCTGACAACCGTCAGAACAAGGCCCGGATTGGGTCGCCTACTGGTGACTGACCCAGAAAATCGCCGTCCCCACGACCAGAATGATCAAAAACAAAATCGCCCAGGCATCGACCGAGCTATCGCTTTTCTGTGCTTTGGTTGGGTTGCTCATTGCATCGCCTCTTGTCGGTTTTATCGGTGATTGCATAAAGACTCGATCACAGTAAAGACGACGATTGCCCGCGCCACAAACAGGGTCTTTGCAACAACGGTTCTCATTAGGCGATTTGGTTCTTTACATATGCTCAAACATCACTTTTACGCATAACTGCAAACTGGTATCTTGCCCCGGCTCCGTAGGGAGTGCGCGGCCGTGCGCGCAGAATTGCAGAGGTTTTATCGGACTCCGGCAAGCACAAAAACGCAGCTGTATCCGAGCGACCCAAGCCTGAGAACAGGACTTATATGTACGTATACGACGATTACGATCAGCGGATCATCGAGGACCGCGTCAAGCAGTTCCGTGATCAGACCCGACGCTATCTGGCAGGGGAGCTGAGCGAAGAAGAGTTCCGCCCGCTGCGCCTGCAAAATGGCCTCTATATCCAGCGTTTCGCCCCGATGTTGCGGGTCGCCGTGCCTTATGGCCAACTGACTTCGCGCCAGATGCGAATGATGGCCAGGATCGCCCGCGACTACGACAAGGGCTACGCCCACATCAGTACCCGGCAGAACGTGCAGTTCAACTGGCCTGCCGTGGAAGACATTCCGGACATTCTCGCTGAACTGGCGACCGTGCAGATGCACGCGATCCAGACCAGCGGCAACTGCCTGCGCAACGTCACCACCGACCAGTTCGCCGGTGTCGCCGCCGACGAGCTGATCGATCCGCGCCCATGGTGCGAGATCGTCCGCCAGTGGACCACGTTCCACCCGGAATTCGCTTACCTGCCGCGCAAGTTCAAGATCGCCGTCAACGGGTCGACCTCCGACCGTGCCGCCATTGAAGTCCACGACATCGGCCTTGAGCCGGTGCACAACGCCGCTGGCGAACTGGGCTTCCGTGTGCTGGTCGGCGGTGGCCTGGGCCGTACACCGGTGGTAGGCGCGTTCATCAATGAGTTCCTGCCGTGGCAAGACCTGTTGAGCTACCTCGACGCCATCCTGCGGGTCTACAACCGCTATGGCCGTCGTGACAACAAGTACAAGGCGCGGATCAAGATCCTGGTGAAAGCGCTGACGCCTGAAGTCTTCGCGCAAAAAGTCGACGCGGAAATGGAGCACCTTCGCGGTGGCCAGACCACATTGACCGAAGCCGAAGTGCAGCGTGTCGCCAAACACTTCGTCGACCCGGACTACAAGGCGTTGGACAACCAGTCCGTCGCCCTGGCCGAGCTCGACCAACAGCACCCGGGCTTCGCCCGCTGGCGCGTGCGCAACACCCTGGCCCACAAGAAGCCGGGCTATGTCGCCGTGACCCTGTCCCTGAAGCCGACCGGCGTTGCACCGGGCGACATCACCGACAAACAGCTCGACGCCGTGGCCGATCTGGCCGACCGTTACAGCTATGGTCAGCTGCGCACGTCCCACGAGCAGAACATCATTCTGGCCGACGTCGAGCAGGACAAGCTGTTCACCCTGTGGGGCGAGTTGCGCGAGCAAGGTTTCGCCACGCCGAACATCGGCCTGCTGACCGACATCATCTGCTGCCCGGGCGGTGACTTCTGCTCCCTGGCGAACGCCAAGTCGATCCCGATCGCCGAATCGATCCAGCGTCGTTTCGATGACCTGGATTACCTGTTCGACATCGGTGAGCTGGACCTGAACATCTCCGGTTGCATGAACGCCTGTGGTCACCACCACGTCGGCCACATCGGCATCCTCGGGGTGGACAAGAAAGGCGAAGAGTTCTACCAGGTGTCCCTCGGCGGCAGCGCCAGCCGTGACGCCAGCCTGGGCAAGATCCTCGGCCCGTCCTTTGCCCAGGAAGCCATGCCTGACGTGATCGAAAAACTCATCGACGTGTACATCGAACAACGTACCGAAGACGAGCGTTTCATCGACACCTACCAGCGTATTGGCATCGACCTCTTCAAGGAACGCGTCTATGCAGCGAATCATTAAGAACAACGAAGTCGTCGACGAAACCTGGCACTTGCTGCCGAAGGATTTCAACATCGACGAGATCACCAACTGCGACGACTACATTGTCCCGTTGCAGCTGTGGCGCGAACACAGCCGCATGCTCCTGGCCCGCGACGGCGGCTTGGGCATCTGGCTGGATGCCGATGAAGAAGCCGAGGAAATCAGTGAAGACGTGGCGCAGTTCCAGGTCATCGCCCTGAACTTCCCGGCCTTCACCGACGGCCGCAACTACTCCAACGCCCGCCTGCTGCGCGACCGTTACGGTTTCAAAGGCGAATTGCGGGCGATTGGTGATGTACTGCGCGATCAGCTGTTCTACCTGCATCGCTGCGGTTTCGATGCCTTTGCAATTCGCCCGGATAAAGACCCGTACGAAGCCCTCGAAGGTTTGAAGGACTTCTCGGTGACTTATCAGGCTGCTACCGACGAACCGCTGCCGCTGTTCCGTCGCCGCTAAGCAAAAGCGCATAAAAAA